>NZ_CAXAQF010000013.1:0-188259 GCF_963970735.1 Pseudomonas sp. RA_35y_Pfl2_P32 | reverse complement strand
TCGATGTCTTCAGCGGTGGAGCGGGGGAATTCGGCAATCGGTTGGCCGTTGACCGGCGAGGTGTTGGTGAAGTACTGGCCTTTGACAGGCGCGACGAACTCGCCGCCGATGTAGTTACCGTATTTGCCCTTGAACGAAACGATAGCGCCTTCAGTGCCGGGGTGAGCGTAACGCATGATGAGTGTCTCCTTGGCTTTTGTGCTTATAGGGGAGTACGCGCAATGAGCGCTGGTACAAGCCTAGAGCAAAGGTCGGGCCAGTGCCTGGTGGTGCCTATAAATCAAGGGTTTGCGTGGTCGGCGGCCGGACCTTGCTGGCGGACTGTGCCAGTTGCGATACGGGCTCTGTGACACTTTGTACCGTTTGTGGCACGGCGCGTGACCGGCCGGTCTCGCCGGCATTGCAATGCACGCCGGGCTGGAGGATGCTCGGCTGCATGAGAGGGCGAAGCACTCGCCCGCGCCAGGCACTGGATAGGTGACACGGGGTTACGAGCGCTCTGCGGACCTGACCCTGCGGGAGAACAATAAGAAATGCACAGCAACCATTTGAGTCGCCATGCCCAACAGGTCTTGACCGTCACCCAGGGCAAGAACCAGTTGCACGGTCCGGGCAGCGATCCATCCATCGCCCGCTCCTGGCTGCGTTGCCTGGAGGACTATCACCTCGATCCGGCATTGGCCATGGCGCCCACGGTGCTTGAGCATGGTCGGGTGCTGGAAAGTCGGGAGCGCTTGCAGCAAGTGCTGCAGATCGCCGGCGGCGAAATGAACAGCCTGCATCAGCAACTCAGCGGTGCCGGGCATGCCGTGCTGTTGACCGACGCGCGCGGGGTGATTCTCAACTGTGTCACGGCGCCCACCGAGCGCAAGATCTTCGAGCGCGCCGGCCTGTGGCTCGGTGCCGACTGGAGCGAGGCCTGCGAAGGCACCAACGGGATCGGCACCTGCCTGGTGGAGCGCCAGGCACTGACCATTCACCAGGATGAACACTTTCGCGGTCGCCATACTGGCCTGACCTGCTCGGCGAGCCCGGTGTTCGACCCCCATGGAGAACTGCTGGCAGTGCTCGACGTCTCGTCGGCACGCCACGATGTCTCGCGCCAGAGCCAGTTCCACACCATGGCACTGGTCAATCTCTCGGCCAAAATGATCGAGAGCTGCTATTTCCTGCGCCATTTCGACAACCAGTGGCTGCTGCGCTTTCATCTGCAGGCCGAATCGGTTGGGCTGTTCAGTGAAGGGTTGCTGGCGTTTGACGGGGAAGGGCGGATCAGCGCGGTCAATCAGAGCGCACTGAACCTGCTGGGGCATATTCGCGGCGGTCTGGTGGGCAAGCCGGTGGAGGCCTTTTTCGACAGTTCGCTGGATCAACTGTTGTCCCGCGCCAGCGTCAACGCCAGCGCCAGTTGGCCGCTGCGCACCCGTGACGGCCGGGCGTTGTTTGCCCTGCTGCGCGGTCAGCCGCGCAATGTGCCTGCCCCGGTTGTGCAGGCGTCGAGGGTTGCCGAAGGCCCGCGGTTGGCCGGTATTTGCCTGGGTGATGAAGGTCTGCAGGTGAATTTTCGTAAAGCCCTGCGGGTGTTCGAGCGCGATGTGCCGCTGCTGATCAACGGTGAAACCGGTTCGGGTAAAGAGGCCTTCGCCAAGGCCGTGCACCAGGCCAGCCAGCGTGCCGACAAAGCCTTTGTTGCGCTCAACTGCGCGGCCATCCCGGAAAGCCTGATCGAGAGCGAATTGTTCGGTTACCGCGGCGGCAGTTTCACCGGCGCCCGCAAAGAAGGCATGCGCGGCAAGTTGCAGCAGGCCGATGGCGGGACCTTGTTCCTGGATGAAATCGGGGACATGCCCCTGGCCCTGCAAACCCGTTTGTTACGGGTGCTCGAGGACCGGCTGGTGGTGCCCATTGGTGGCGAGCCGCAGGCGGTGAACGTGCGGATCATCAGCGCCACCCACCGGGATTTGCTGGAGCGGGTGCAGGATGGCAGCTTCCGCGAAGACCTGTATTACCGGCTCAATGGCCTGGAGGTGGGCTTGCCGCCCCTGCGTGAGCGCAGTGATAAATCCCAGTTGCTGGATTTCCTGCTGGCCGAAGAAACCGGTGGTGAGACGGTGTTGATCGACGCGCCAGCGCGCCAGGCCCTGCTCGACTTTTCCTGGCCGGGTAACGTGCGGCAGTTGCGCACGGTGTTGCGTACGCTGGCGGCACTGTGTGAAGACGGGTGCATCGGTTTCGACGACTTGCCAGCGATGATTCGCCAGGCGCGTCCGGCACCGAGCAGTGCACCCGCGCCGGTCGAGTTCCCACTCGACGATGCCGAGCGCCTGGCCTTGCTCAATGCCTTGGAGCAGCAGCGCTGGCACATGACCCACGCGGCGGAACAGTTGGGCGTCAGTCGCAACACCCTCTATAGAAAGCTGCGCAAGCACGGGATAACCCGATAAATCAGCGCCAGGCACGCTGCGCCTGAGGCGTTCGTGTGCCTGGGCAACCGAAACATCAGGTGCGATTTTTCCCACCCTAGGCTAACCTGCCTCGATGTTTACGAGGTTGACTATGCACATTCATATCCTGGGTATCTGCGGCACTTTCATGGGCTCGATGGCGGTTCTGGCCAAAGAGCTGGGCCATCGCGTGACCGGCTCAGACGCCAATGTCTATCCGCCGATGAGCACTCAACTGGAGGCTCAGGGCATCGAACTGACGCAGGGCTATGACCCGGCCCAGCTCGACCCGGCCCCGGACCTGGTGGTGATCGGCAATGCCATGTCCCGCGGTAACCCGGCGGTTGAATACGTCCTGAACAAAGGCTTGCCGTACGTCTCCGGTCCGCAGTGGCTGGCCGATCATGTGCTGCAAGGTCGCTGGGTGCTGGCGGTTGCCGGCACCCATGGCAAAACCACCACCAGCAGCATGCTTGCCTGGGTGCTGGAGCACGCGGGCATGAGCCCGGGTTTCCTGATCGGTGGCGTGCCGCAGAATTTCTCGGTCTCGGCGCGCCTGGGCGACACGCCGTTTTTTGTGATCGAAGCCGACGAATACGACAGCGCCTTCTTCGACAAGCGTTCGAAGTTCGTCCACTACCGCCCGCGCACGGCGATCCTCAACAACCTTGAGTTCGATCACGCAGACATCTTCCCCGATCTGCCAGCGATCGAGCGCCAGTTCCATCACTTGGTGCGCACCATTCCGAGCGAAGGCCTAGTGATTCATCCCACCACCGAGCCGGCGTTGCAGCGGGTCGTCGAGATGGGCTGCTGGACCCCGGTGCAGACCACCGGTGCCGGCGGGCAGTGGCAGGTCAAGTTGCTCAGCGAAGACGGTTCGAAGTTTGAGGTGCTGCTCGAGGGCGTCGCGCAAGGCGTGGTCGACTGGGACATGACCGGTCAGCACAACGTCGCCAACGCCCTGGCGACCTTGGCGGCGGCGCGCCATGTCGGCGTGGTCCCAGCCATGGGTATCGCAGCGTTGAGCGCATTCAAGAGCGTGAAGCGGCGGATGGAGATTGTGGCCCAGGTCAATGGCATCACCCTCTACGACGACTTTGCCCACCACCCGACGGCCATCGCCACCACCCTGGACGGCCTGCGCAAGCGCATCGGCGACGCACCGCTGATTGCCATCATCGAGCCGCGTTCCAACTCCATGAAGCTCGGCGCGCACCGCGACGGTTTGCCGGAAAGCGTGGTCGATGCCGATCAGGTGATCTGGTACGCCCCGGCCAATCTGGGCTGGGACCTGGCGGGCACCGCAGCGCTGTGTACGGTGCCGTCGATCGTCAGTGACTCGCTGGACGGCATCATTGCGCGGGTCCAGAGCCAGGCTCAACCCGGCACGCACGTGGTGATCATGAGCAATGGCGGCTTCGGCGGCCTGCACGGCAAGCTGGCCGAGGCGCTGAAATGAACAACGGTCCGGATCGCATCACGCTGGCCATGACGGGCGCTTCGGGCGCCCAGTATGGCTTGCGCCTGCTCGATTGCCTGGTGCGCGAAGACCGCGAGGTGCATTTTCTGATCTCCAAGGCCGCGCAGTTGGTGCTGGCCACCGAAACCGACGTCACGCTGCCGCCCAAGCCGCAGATGATGCAGGCCTTCCTCACCGAATACACCGGCGCGGTCGCCGGGCAGATTCGGGTGTATGGCAAGGAGGACTGGATGTCGCCGGCGGCCTCGGGCTCCGGCTCGCCGGCGGCGATGGTGGTGGTGCCTTGTTCGACCGGGACCTTGTCGGCCATCGCCACGGGGGCCTGCAACAACCTGATCGAACGTGCCGCCGACGTCACCTTGAAAGAGCGCCGGCAGTTGATTGTGGTGCCACGCGAGGCGCCATATTCGAGCATTCACCTGGAAAACATGCTCAAGCTGTCGAACATGGGCGTGACCATCCTGCCGGCGTCGCCGGGTTTCTATCATCAGCCGCAGACCATCGATGACCTAGTGGATTTTGTCGTGGCGCGGATTCTCAATGTGTTGAACATTCCACAGGACATGCTGCCGCGCTGGGGAGAGCACCATTTGAGCAGTGATGAGTAAGCTGCTGCTGATAGTGCTGGCCCTGCAACTGGCCGGCTGCGCCAGCGTGCGCACTTTGGACGCGGCGCAACCGGGTGCACCGGTGGTGTACTCCGGGACGCGGCTGGACTGGTATGCGCTGCAGGGCGGCTGCTGTGCCAAGGACCGATTTGGCGCCGAAGCCCCGAGTTATCCTGGCCTCGACCTGCCGGCCAGCGCCTTGCTCGACACGTTGTTGCTGCCGTTGTCGGTGTTGACGGTGCTTGGGGTCGGGTTTCAGGCGACGGGTGGATTGTAGCGCCGGATCACTTGCCTAGCTTGCGCAGTTCATCCGACTCCACCACCCGCACCCCATCCTGCTCTTCCAGCGCCAGGCGCCACATGGCGCGGGCCAGTTGGCAGGCTTCGATACCACGGTATTTACCCGGGATCAGCCTGGAGAGCGGGCCGGCGACTTGCTCGGCGAAGCGCGGCTCCAAGCGGTCGCCCAGCAGCAGGGACGGCCGGCAGATGGTCAGCTGTGGCCAGTCTTGCGCGCGCAGGGCCTGTTCCATTTCCCCTTTGACGCGGTTGTAGAACACCGAGGATTTCGGGTCCGCACCGATGGCGCTGATCACGATCAGGTGCCGTGCCCCCATCTCACGCGCCCGTTTGGCGAAGGCCACCACCATGTCCAGGTCAACCGCGCGGAACGCCGGCTCCGAGCCTGCCTGCTTGATCGTGGTGCCCAGGCAGCAGTAGGCGATGTCTACCCGGCCGCTGAGCTGAGGCAGGAACACGGTAGGGTCGCCGACCGGGTTTTCCAGGTGCGGGTGTTCCGCCAGCGGCCGGCGAGAGGGCGCCAGTACGCGGCTGATGGTGGGCTCGTTGAGCAACCGGTCGAGCAAGTGTTCACCGGTCAGGCCAGTGGCACCCGCGAGCAGTACGTGCTGAGGCGTCAAGTACATAGTGTTTCTCCCTTGATACTGTTCAGCTTAGTTGCTCTTTGCATCCGTGTTGTTCAACGCCGCATTTTGCAGCGCTTTTCGTGCTTGCTGCTTGCGCAGTGCCTGCCAGCGCGCCAGAACCCCCTTGGGGGCCCAGATCTGCGGTTCAGAGGCTTCGAAGTTGTCGGCCAGTTCCCGTTCGGCAACCGTGGCCTTGGCCAGCTTGAAGGCTTGCTCGAGGTCGTCGGTCTGGTTCAGGGCCTGGGCGAACAGGGCATCGCCGAAGTAGGTGAAATCCGCTTCTTCGGAGCAGCCGAACGACACCCGGTCAGCCCGCGAGGCGGTCATGACCAGTGTGCGCTCGTCCTTGAGGGCCGGTAGGAATCCGCCGGAGTAACAGGCGGAAATCACGATGATCTTGTCGCGGTTTTTCAGCGGTGCCAGGACGGCGGCCAACTCATCGGCGGGCAGGTCAGCCAGTTCCATGCGGGGTTGGTCGAGCACCAGTTCGTGTTCGTGGGTGCCGTGGCTGGTCAGGTAGATGAACAGCAAATCTTCCGCACCGCTACGTTCGGCCAGGGTCAGGGCGGCGCGGCGCAGGTTCTCGCGGGTGGCCATGGGCCGGTCGCCGAGGTGATCGCGGTGGTTGACCAGGCGGATCTGGCCGTAGGCGCCAAAACGGCTGGCCAGCATGTTGCTGACGTAGTCGGACTCGCGCAGAAATACGCTCTGCTTGCCGTCGCCGCCGAGCGTCAGGCTGTACAGCTCGACCGCGGGGGTGGAGGCGGGCACATTGGCCAGCGCTTCGTCGAGCAGCCGGCCCTGGGCCAGCAGGCCCAGCTCCAGGGGATCGGGCAGCAGTTTGCCGTCGGCATCACGCACGCGCTGGCCATTGATCCAGTCGCCGCTCTGCACCGTGCCGTCGGTCAGTACCAGCGTGCCATGGCCCTGATAGCTGTCGTTGTCGAACTGGCCGACGTAGAAGCTGCCATCGGGCAGGTTCAGGCGCCCCTGACCCGTGAAGCGCCAGTCGCTGAAGTGGCCCAGGTAGTGACTGTTGTCGGCCCCGATCAGTTCGCCCTTGCCGCTGAGCGCGCCCTCCTTGAATTGGCCGATCCACACGTCACCGTCGGCGTTTTCGTAGCGCCCCTTGCCGTGCAGTTGATTCTGTTTGAAACCGCCGACATAGCTGTCGCCTTCGGCGCTGTTGAAGCTGCCAATGCCGTCCAGTTGGCCGTTGACGAAGTGGCCGCTGAACTGGTTGCCGCTGACATCGCTGCGCTGGCCTTCGCCGTTAGGTTTGCCGTGGGCGAACTGGCCCTGGTACTGGCTGCCGTCTTCGAGTTCCAGGCGGCCAAGTCCGGAATATTGGTCGGCCTTGAACTCGCCCCGGTAGGTCATGCCGTTTTCCTTGAGCGTGCCCTCGCCGTCGCGTCGCCCCAGTTTGAAGCCGCCGGTGTAGTTGCTGTCGCTGGTGCTCAGGGTGCCCTGGCCATGGAACAGCCCTTGCTGGAAAGCGCCGCGGTAGACCTCGCCGTTGCTACCGTGCCACTCGCCTTGGCCGTGCCACTGGCCCTTGTCGAACTGGCCGGCGTACCAACTGCCGTTCGGGTAGTCGATGCGCCCCTGGCCTTGCAGCAGCCCGTCGACCAGGTCGCCCCGATAGCGGCCGCCGTCGGGCAGGCGCGCGTCCGGCGGCAACAGCGATTCGCCGTCGCCACAGGCGGTGAGCAACAGGGTCAATGCAAGGGGTGCAAGTGAGCGCATAGCAGGATCCGGGTGATTAGGCGACCGAGTATGCCGCAGCTATGTGCCTGATAAACAGAGACGCGGTGCGAAACAGCAGCAACTGCTCCGCATCCGGCAGGGGTTAGACGAACGCCAGCGACAGGGGTTCGGCGATATAGGCCGGTTTTTCCTGGCCTTCGATTTCCAGGGTGGCGGTGGCCTTGAGCAGCCATTGGCCGGGTTTTTTCTCGGTGACTTCGCTCAGTTCGACCTTGAGCCGGACCCTGGAATCGACTTTCACCGGCTGGATGAAGCGCACGCTGTCCAGGCCGTAGTTGACGACCATTTTCAAGTCCTGGGGCAGGACCATGATGTCTTCCATCAGTTTCGGAATCAGCGACAGCGACAGAAAGCCGTGGGCAATGGTGCTGCCGAATGGCGTCTGGGCGGCTTTCACCGGGTCAACGTGGATGAACTGGAAGTCACCCGTGGCTTCGGCGAACAGGTTGATACGCTCCTGATCGATAGTGAGCCATTCGGAACGTCCGAGTTCCTTGCCGACATAATTCTTGAGCTCTGCAACGGGTACATAGGGCATTGAGACTCTCCTTAGGTTCATCGGTTTTATAGTTTTTTTGAGGGATCTGGAACCACCTTAGACCATCATGGCGACGGGTGCCGGTCAAGCCTCCATACCATTGGCGAATACCCATGCATAGCAGATGCCATGCTTATAATGGCGGGCCCGTTTTGGGGGGTGAGTTTTGTGGGGGATGATGCATGTTGCTTCGCGGCCTGACCTGGTTGGTGCTGTTTCAATTGCTCGGCACGGCCATCAACCATTTGTTGTTGCCGGTGCTGCCGGGGCCGATTATCGGCCTGCTGCTGTTGCTGGTGTTCCTGACCATTCGCGGGGAAGTCGGTGAGCCACTGAGCTTGGCCGCGGGCAGTTTGTTGCGTTATCTGCCGTTGCTGCTGGTCCCACCTGCGGTGGGGGTGATGGTGTATGCCGCGGATATTGCCGCCGACTTCTGGGCCATCGTCGGCGCGCTGGTGCTGTCGTTGCTGCTGTCCATGGCCTTTGCCGGGGTGCTGATGCAATGGCTGGTCAAGCGTCAGGCTCGGCGGGAGGAGCGCTCATGATCTTCGACTGGCAAGGCGCGATGGCGGCGGTGATCCATCATCCGTTGTTCGGGATTGGCATTACCCTGGGGGCTTATCAGTTGGTGTTGGCGGCGTTCGAGAAAACCCGCTGGATCTTCCTGCAGCCCGTGCTGGTGTCCATGTTGCTGGTGATTGGCGTATTGCTCACCTGTGGCCTGACCTATGCCGAGTACCGTAAAAGCACGGAGATCCTCAGTATCCTGCTGGGGCCGGCGACAGTGGCCCTGGCGGTGCCGTTGTACCTCAACCTGCGGCGCATTCGCCAACTGTTCTGGCCGATTTTTACTACGCTGGTGGTAGGTGGGGTGGTCGCCACCGGCCTGTGTGTGCTGCTGGGCTGGTGGTTTGGCGCCGAGCACATGATCCTGATGACCATGGCGCCGAAGTCGGTGACCTCGCCCATCGCCATGTTGGTGGCTGAGCAGATTGGTGGCGTGGCGGCGTTGGCGGCAGTGTTTGTGTTGATCACCGGGGTGATCGGGGCGATTTTCGGCCCGGCCCTGCTCGATCGCCTCGGCGTGCATGGCCCCGAAGCCCGCGGCATGGCCCTGGGCATGACCGCTCATGCGGTGGGCACTTCGGTGGCCCTGCAGGAAAGTGAAGAGTGTGGTGCATTTGCCGCGTTGGCGATGAGCCTGATGGGTGTGGCCACGGCGGTATTGTTGCCGTTGGCGGTGTCGATGGTGGTTTAAGGACATGTCTATGAGTCTGGCGCTTTTCCCGCTGAACACGGTGCTGTTTCCCGGTTGCATCCTTGATCTGCAGATTTTCGAGGCCCGTTACCTGGACATGATCAGCCGCTGCATGAAGCAGGGGGCAGGGTTTGGCGTAGTGTGCATTCTTGAGGGCGAAGAAGTCGGCCCCGCCCCGTACGGTTATGCGCTGGTCGGCTGTGAGGCACGGATCACCGACTTCAAGCAGCAGGACAACGGCCTGCTGGGGATTCGTGTGCAGGGTGGACGCCGCTTCAATGTGTTGCACAGCGAAGTGCAGCGCGATCAGTTGACCATTGCCGAAGTCGAGTGGCTGGACGAGTTGCCCGAGCAACCCTTGCAGGAAGAAGACGCTGACCTGATGGCCTTGCTCAAGGCCCTGGCCGAGCACCCGATGGTCGAGGCCTTGAACATGGGCACCGACGCCACAGGGCAACAATCATTGGCCAATCAGTTGGCCTACCTGCTGCCTTTCTCCGAACTGGACAAGATCGAACTGCTGCAAGTTGATGATCCGCAACAACGCCTGGATGCGATTCAGGCGTTGTTGGATGAGCTGCAGGGCGAGTTGTTTGCTTAGCATTCTGTCGCGAACGTTCTATTGGCTATCGTTGTGTTTTTGATAAGGGGGGATTAGGTTTGTATCGCTCGCATGAGGCGGGCGATTATTTATGACAAGGATGGTGTAATGAATATCTATCAGGATGAGTGGCGTTATTGGGACGATATTTCGGCCCGTTACGTGTTGAAGCATGCCAGTACTGATACCAACACGGCCCATGTTGTTCACGCGGCAGCTCACTACGCGGACTGTATGGTCGTTGAACGACGCAAACGCAAGCGCCTGACGCTTCCTGCAGTCGACAAGCCCCCCATCGGTGAGGGTGAAGGCAATGCCAGTGTTGCGGGTACTTCCGTAGCTATCTAGTTTCTTATTTCCGGTTTTTTGTATCGCATCCCGAAATTTTGTCGGGAGGGCCTTGCAATGCCTGGCGCTTTTAGGTGAGTTATGTCTTTAGAAGAACAAGTCAACGCATTTTCCGCTCATCTGTACCTCGATGGGCTTCCGGTGGTTCTTAACTATCAACGTTTGACGCGGCGCTTGAGTGATCCGCGCATCGCCCGGCGCGAGCGCCTGGATGTCGAGGTGGCGCTTGCGAGTGATGAGGGTGCAGGGTTCTTGACGCTGGCTGATCATGAAGATGACACGCCTTTGTTATTGCGGTTTTTTCCAAAAGACAGGACGTATGAGGTAACGGCGATCCTGGAGGGTGTTTATCGTGGAAAGTTCGTGACCAGCAATAGATATAAGCGTCATCTGCATGTCAGCAGTGGCTCGGATGGTTTTGTTTTTTCCGTCAGTAAATATGGTGTGGATAAGGCTACTTTCAATGATCTTGCGAATGGTCCTGTTTATATCAATCTGGCGGTAAACAATAAGCTGGTCTATCTTGCTCGGGAAAATGACAGGTTGTATTTTCTCGACAGTGATCCTAATGTTTCCAAGCACGATGCTTACAATAGCGTTCCCGCCAGCTTCGTGATGAAAGTTGTAAGTGGTCCTGGTCAGTTGCCAGATGATTGAACTTGCCTGTCCCTGTGAAAGAGGGGCTGGATAATACACCTCGAGTGGACTAAGCGTGATTGGCACAAATAACCCCGGCCGGGTTGGTCGGGGTTATTTGTTTGGAGGGTTAGTCCGGCGCTCAAGAAGAATCTTAATAAGCGTATCGCATCATCGCGTGCGGCAGATTCTGCAGCGCATAGAAGCCAAACAGCGCCACCATCACCGGTAAGATCAGCCACCAGATTTTTGCCGGCAGTGGATTGAGCGGTGCCTGGCGCTGACTCAGCCACAGGCTGGCAGCACACACGCAGGCCGCGAGCATGGCGCCGGCCACCACATCGGTCGGCCAGTGAGCTCCCAGATAAACCCGCGACAGGGCGATGGCCAGGGCCGGCAGGCAGCCGATCAGCACCCAGGTCAGGCGCATGCGCTGGGGTTGTCCTCGACCTGCCAGTACGGCCAGGGTCAGGAACAGCGCAAATGAGCCGGACGCATGACCGCTGGGCATGCTGTAACTGGTCAGTGGGTCGGTCAGGACTTCCGGGCGCATCCGTGCGAACAGATGCTTGCTGGCGGTATTGGCCAGCGCTGTCACCAGCAAGGTCCCGCCGGCGAACAGCAGGTGCTGCCATTGCCGCGTGGCCAGTAGCACCAAGGTCAGCGCAGCGCTGATCACCAGCATGTGTTTGAACTCGCCGAGTAGGGTGAGCATCACCGCGAACTCGTCGAGCAACGGTTTGCGGTGTTCCTGCACCAGGGTCATCAGGCCTTGATCGAAGGCACCGAGGTGCGTGTAGCCGATAAACAACCCGCCCAGGATCAGCAGGCTGAGGCCGGCGATCAGCAGGGTAGAGCGCCGATGACCGCGCAGGCCGCTGTTGATGCCCAGGCCCACCAGCACCGCGATGCTGCCCACTACCAACCCGGCCTGGGGCCAGAAACCCTCGGGCAGTGGCAAGCGGATCGCCGCCCCGGTGGCCCAGCCCGGCAACAGGTAGGCCACCGCCCAGCCGGCGCCCGCCAGCAGGCTGACGGCAAAGAAGCGCGGGAAGGGCATGTCGAACATCCCAGCCACCATTGGCAGCATGGGGCGCAACGGGCCGATAAAACGCCCCACCAGCAGGCTGGCGATCCCGTAGCGCTGGAAGTAGGCTTCGGCACTGCCAATCCACTCCGGATGGTGGCGCAAACCCGGTAAGCGCCGGATGTTCTGATGGAAGTGCCGGCCGAGGAAGTACGACACCACGTCCCCCAGCACGCCACCGAGAAAGCCCAGCAGCAGGGTTTCCCCCAGCGACAGGGCGCCGCTGCCCGCCAGTACCGCAACGGCAAACAACAGGACGGTGCCGGGTACGATCAGTCCGGCTATTGCCAGGCACTCAATGCAGGCCACGATGAATACGGCTGCCGCCAGCCATTGCGGGTTTGCCGTCAACCAAGCGGTCAGGCTATCGAGCCATGGGCCCATAGATACAACTCCAGGATTGCTGTTGGCCCATCGAGGGCAGGGTTCAGATCAGTAAATAGTCGCGGCCTTCGACCTGGCCGCGCCGCAGAGGGTTCCGTGTGCAATAGGGCGCGTAGGCGCTGTCGACGAAGCGGTACATCAGGTGTTCATCGCGGCCGTGAGGGATCCCCAGGCGGGTGGTCTGGATCACATGGCTGGGTGGTTGGCCAAGGTCTTCGACAAACAGCACTTGATGGTCAAAACGCTTGGCGTCCCAGGTCGGTACTTTCAGGCCCAGGGCCTTGCACAGCAAGGTCTGACCGGCGCAGAGCCTCTGCGAGGGGCGCGGCCGGCCCTTGGCGTCGGGATTGTTGAGCAGCATCTGTGCCAGGCTCGCCGGCCCCGAGACCTCGTCGACCCAAGGATAAGCGGACTTGATCAGTACCGCATTGCCGGGCCCATGGGCGCTGAAGTTCAGGGAGTCACCACCGCGGGCGTAATACATATAGATGTGTCCGCCATCCAGAAACAAAGCCTTACGCTTTTCTGTGTAGCCGAGGGAGGCGTGACTGCCTTTTTCGTCGCAGTAATACGCTTCGGTTTCAATAATTCGCGCCGAAAGCCACAAATCGCCGACCCGATGGCGGATCACCTTGCCCAGCAATTCGCAAGCGAGCAGTTGGGCGTCGCGGTCGAAAAAGCTGTCGGGCAGGGCCTTTGGCTGCTTGGGATGGGTCACAATGGTCATGGGTGGCAGCATTCAGAGGACAAATGTGACGGTATGATAACAACCAGGGCCTTAATCGAGGCTGAACACTGTCTATTTACTGTCCATTTCGACCATCCGCCCGTCACCGCTGTTAGTCGAGTGACGCGACAGCTATAATCTGCCGCTTTACTCTTTACCACGACCATAGCAAAGACCACTCCAGACTATGACTGAGTCCGTTCTTGACTACATGACCCGCTTGGGTCGCGCTGCGCGCGATGCTTCCCGCGTGATCGGCCGTGCCAGCACCGGGCAGAAAAACCGCGCCCTGCTGGCCGCCGCCAACGCCCTGGATGCTGCGCGCGCCGAGTTGACCGCCGCCAATGAGCTGGACCTGGCCGCTGGCCGGGCCAATGGTCTGGAGCCGGCGATGCTCGAACGCCTGGCCCTGACCCCCGCGCGCATCGACGGCATGATCGTCGGTTTGCGTCAGGTGGCGGCGCTGCCGGACCCGGTAGGTGCGATCCGCGACATGAGTTATCGGCCGTCGGGTATTCAGGTGGGCAAGATGCGCGTACCCCTGGGTGTGGTCGGCATCATCTACGAATCGCGGCCAAACGTGACCATCGACGCCGCCAGCCTGTGCCTGAAGTCGGGCAATGCGACCATCCTGCGCGGTGGCTCCGAGGCGATTCACTCCAACCGTGCCATTGCTGCCTGCATCCAGCGCGGCCTGGCCGAGGCCGGTCTGCCGGCGGCTGTGGTGCAAGTGGTCGAGACGACTGACCGTGCCGCGGTGGGCGCGCTGATTACCATGCCGCAATACGTTGACGTGATCGTGCCGCGCGGCGGCAAAGGCCTGATCGAGCGGGTCAGCCGCGACGCCCGGGTGCCGGTGATCAAGCACCTGGACGGCATCTGCCACGTCTACGTCAGTGCCCACGCCGACCTGGCCAAGGCCCAGCGCATTGCGTTCAACGCCAAGACTTACCGCTACGGCATCTGTGGCGCGATGGAAACCCTGTTGGTCGACCAGGCGGTCGCCAAGGACTTCCTGCCGGCCATGGCTGCCCAGTTCCGCGAAAAAGGCGTCGAACTGCGTGGCTGCGAGCGGACCCGGGCGATCATCGAAGCCGTTGCTGCCACCGAGCAAGACTGGAGCACCGAGTACCTGGCGCCGATCCTGTCGATCCTGGTGGTCGATGGCCTGGACCAGGCCATCGAACACATCAACCAGTACGGCTCGCACCATACCGACTCGATCGTCAGCGAACACCAGGGCGATGCCCGGCGTTTTGTGGCTGAAGTCGACTCGGCCTCGGTGATGATCAACACCCCGACCTGCTTTGCCGATGGCTTCGAATACGGATTGGGTGCCGAGATCGGCATTTCTACTGATAAGCTGCACGCCCGCGGCCCGGTGGGTCTCGAAGGCCTGACGTGCGAGAAGTACATCGTGGTCGGTGATGGCCAGTTGCGCGGCCAGGAGCCGGTCTGACTTGGGCGACCACCAGCCGTCTGCCACGGTGACTCGCCGCGAACCCTGTCCCCGGCGCATTGGCGTACTGGGCGGGACCTTCGATCCGGTGCACATCGGCCATTTGCGCGGTGCCCTGGAAGTGGCCGAGTCGCTGAACCTCGATGAGTTGCGCCTGACGCCCAGCGCCAGGCCACCCCATCGGGGGACGCCGCAGGTATCGGCGCTTGACCGTCTGGCGATGGTCGAATGCGCGGTGGCTGGGGTTGCACCCCTGGTGGTGGACGACCGCGAACTCAAACGCGACAAGCCGTCCTACACTATTGACACCCTGGAGCTGATGCGCGCGGAACTCGCCGCCGATGACCAGGTATTTTTACTTTTGGGCTGGGACGCATTTTGCGGCCTGCCCACTTGGCACCGCTGGGAAGAGTTGCTCCAGCATTGCCACATCCTGGTGCTGCAACGCCCGGATGCCGACAGCGAACCGCCGGATGCCTTGCGCAACCTGCTGGCCGCGCGCTCGGTGAGCGACCCGCTGGCCCTCAAAGGGCCGAGTGGACAGATTGCATTCGTCTGGCAGACACCGCTCGCGGTATCCGCCACCCAGATCCGTCAACTGCTGGCCAGCGGTAAGTCGGTACGTTTCCTGGTGCCCGACGCGGTCCTGGCCTACATCGATGCGCACGGACTTTACCGTGCGCCGAACTGAATAGGAGTGCCTCAAGGCACGTGGCAACAACGTGTATTGATGCGCCCGAACATACGAGCAAAACGAGTTTTATATGACTGACAAAGACCAAACCAAAGTAAAGCGTAAAGGCACGTTCAAGAGCGCCCCGCTGCCAGTAGAGGCCCACACTGGCGTAATCCTGGCTGGCGAAGCGCTGGTCAAGGTTGCCGTAGCGGCCCTGGAAGACGTCAAGGCCCAGGACATCCAGGTGATCGACGTTCGTGAAAAGCAGAGCATCACTGACTTCATGATCATCGCCACCGGTACCTCCAACCGCCAGATCGGCGCGATGCTGGACAAGGTCCGCGAAGCGGTCAAGGCACAGGGCGTCAAGCCGCTGGGCGAAGAAGGCAAGGGCGACAGCGACTGGGTCCTGCTGGACATGGACGATGTCATCGTGCACATGATGACCGCCTCGGCACGCCAGTTCTACGACCTGGAGCGCCTGTGGGCCGGAGCCGAGCAAAGCCGTTCGGCCAGCGCCGCGCACCACAGCCCGGAAAACACCCATGAGCACTTCACCAAGCTCAACAAAGACCAGCAATAAGGGACCGCTGTGCGACTGCGACTGATCGCCGTCGGTTCACGCATGCCCAAATGGGTGGAAGAAGGCTGGCATGAATATGCCAAGCGTCTTCCGTCCGAGCTGGCGCTGGAACTGGTGGAAATACCGCTCAACACCCGGGGCAAGAATGCTGACGTGGCGCGTTTCATTCGCCAGGAAGGCGAAGCCATGCTGGCCAAGGTCGGGCCGAACGAGCGCATCGTCACCCTCGAAGTCCACGGCAAGCCGTGGAGCACCGAGCAACTGGCGGTGGAACTCGATCGCTGGCGCCTGGACTCGCGCACGGTGAACTTCATGGTCGGCGGCCCCGAGGGGCTGGCGCCGGAAGTCTGTGCGCGGGCCGATCAGCGCTGGTCGTTATCGCCCTTGACCTTGCCGCACCCGCTGGTGCGGATCCTGATCGGCGAACAGCTGTACCGTGCCTGGACTGTCCTGTCCGGCCACCCCTACCACAAGTAGCTCTGCCCTCATGTCCCAGCCGATCCGCATCAAGGACCACGAAAAAGACGCCCGTCTGGTGCGTGGTCGCGTCGTGTTCGGGGCAATTGCAGTGGTGCTGCTGATCGGCGTGCTGATTGCGCGGTTGTATTTTCTGCAGGTGATCCAGTACGAGTACCACTCGACCCTGTCGGAAAACAACCGCGTCCACGTGCAGCCAATACCGCCGACGCGCGGTTTGATCTTCGACCGTAATGGCGTGGTGATTGCCGACAACCGGCCCAGTTTCAGCCTGAGCATGACCCGCGAACGCTCCGGTGACTGGCAGCAGGTGCTCGATGTGATTGTCGAGGTGCTGCAACTGACGCCCGAGGACCGGGTGATCTTTGAAAAACGCATGCGCCAGGGGCGTCGGCCGTTCGAGCCGGTGCCGATCCTCTTCGAACTGACGGAGGAGCAGATTGCCCGCATTGCGGTGAATCAGTTCCGCCTGCCGGGCGTCGAAGTGGTTGCCCAGTTGGTGCGCCATTACCCCCAGGGAGCGCATTTTGCGCACTCGGTGGGCTACATGGGGCGGATCAACGAAAAAGAGCTCAAGACCCTCGATCCGGTGAACTACAGCGGCACCCATCATATCGGCAAGACCGGTATCGAACGTTTCTACGAGCCTGAGCTGCACGGTCAGGTGGGCTACGAAGAAGTCGAGACCAACGCCCGAGGCCGCGTGCTGCGGGTGCTCAAGCGCACCGACCCGATTCCCGGCAAGGACATCGTCCTGAGCCTCGACATCAAGTTGCAGGAAGCGGCCGAAGCAGCCCTGGGCGGTCGCCGTGGGGCGGTGGTGGCGCTGGACCCAAATACCGGCGAAGTGCTGGCGATGGTCAGCCAGCCGAGTTTCGACCCGAACCTGTTCGTCACTGGCATCAGCTTCAAGGCCTATGCCGAGTTGCGCGACTCCATCGACCGGCCGCTGTTCAACCGCGTACTGCGCGGCCTGTATCCCCCGGGTTCGACCATCAAGCCGGCCGTGGCGATTGCCGGCCTGGACTCCGGGGTGGTGACGGCCTCCTCGCGGGTGTTCGACCCGGGTTATTACCAGTTGCCCAACTACGATCACAAGTACCGTAACTGGAACCGCTCCGGCGATGGTTTTGTCGACCTCGACACGGCGATCATGCGTTCCAACGACACCTACTTCTATGACCTGGCCCACAAGCTGGGGATCGATCGGTTGTCGGCCTACATGGGCAAGTTCGGTATCGGCCAGAAGGTCTCGCTGGACATGTTTGAAGAATCGCCGGGGTTGATGCCGTCCCGCGAGTGGAAGCGCGCTACCCGCCGCCAGGCCTGGTTCCCGGGGGAAACCCTGATCCTGGGGATTGGCCAGGGTTACATGCAGTCCACCCCGTTGCAGCTGGCCCAGGCCACGGCGCTGGTGGCCAGCAAGGGCAAGTGGATCCGCCCGCACCTGGCCAAGACCATCGAAGGTGCCACGCCGGTGGACAACAACCCGATGCCGGACATCATCCTGCGCGATCCGCTGGACTGGAACCGGGTCAACCATGGCATGCAACAGGTGATGCACGGTGCGCGCGGCACAGCGCGCAAAGCGGCGATCGGCGCGCAGTACCGGATCGCCGGCAAGTCGGGGACCGCCCAGGTGGTCGCGATCAAGCAGGGCGAGAAGTACGACCGCTCCAAGGTGCGGGAACGCCATCGCGACCACGCCTTGTTTGTGGGTTTTGCGCCTGCCGACAACCCGAAAATCACCGTGTCGGTGATGGTCGAGAACGGCGAATCCGGCTCCGGCGTGGCCGCGCCGGTGGTCCGTCAAATCATGGACGCCTGGCTCCTGGACCAGAACGGCCGCCTCAAGCCTGAGTTCGCCAGCCCCAATACCGCGGAGGCTACGGCCCGTGAAGAGTAATTTCGATCGCATTCTCTCCAGCGAGGATGTGATGCGTCGCCGAGCGACGCTGCTGCAACGCATGCACATCGACGGTCCGTTACTGATCCTGCTGCTGATTCTCGCGGCCGGCAGCCTGTTCGTGCTGTATTCGGCCAGTGGCAAGAACTGGGACCTGCTGGCCAAGCAAGCCACCTCGTTCGGCATCGGCCTGGTGTCGATGGTCATCATCGCCCAGTTCGAGCCGCGCTTCATGGCGCGTTGGGTGCCACTGGGCTATGTGCTCGGCGTGGTGCTGTTGATCGTGGTCGACATCATGGGCCACAACGCCATGGGGGCGACGCGCTGGATCAACATTCCCGGGGTGATTCGCTTCCAGCCCTCGGAGTTCATGAAGATCATCATGCCAGCGACCATCGCCTGGTACCTGGCCAAGCGCACGCTGCCGCCACAGCTCAAGCACGTCGGGGTCAGCCTGATCCTGATCGGCATCCCGTTCATTCTCATCGTGCGCCAGCCGGACCTCGGCACCTCGTTGCTGATCCTGGCCGGTGGCGCCTTCGTGCTGTTCATGGGTGGCCTGCGCTGGCGCTGGATCATCAGTGTGCTGGCGGCCACGGTTCCGGTGGCGATCGCCATGTGGTTCTTTGTCATGCATGACTACCAGAAGCAGCGCGTGCTGACGTTCCTCGATCCGGAGAGCGATCCGCTCGGCACCGGCTGGAACATCATCCAGTCCAAGGCGGCCATCGGCTCCGGCGGGGTGTTTGGCAAGGGCTGGCTGCTGGGCACCCAGTCGCACCTGGATTTCCTGCCGGAAAGCCACACCGACTTCATCATCGCGGTGATGGGTGAAGAGTTCGGTCTGGTGGGCATTTGCGCCCTGTTGCTGATCTATCTGCTGCTGATTGGCCGCGGCCTGGTGATTACCGCCCAGGCCCAGACACTGTTCGGCAAATTGCTGGCCGGCGCGCTGACCATGACGTTTTTTGTTTACGTTTTCGTCAACATCGGTATGGTCAGTGGCCTGTTGCCGGTGGTGGGGGTGCCGTTGCCGTTCATTAGCTACGGCGGAACTTCGCTGGTGACGCTGCTGTCAGCGTTTGGGGTTTTGATGTCGATCCATACCCATCGTAAGTGGATCGCGCAGGTTTGAATAAGGTGAAGAGTTCAATGCAAGTAATGCGTGGCTGGGCGACTCGATACGCTCCGTGGGTCGGCCTGGTAAGCATCCTTGGCACGGCGCCCATGGCGCTGGCCGGCGAATATGAAGGCTCGCCCCAAGTGGCCGAATTTGTCGGTGAAATGACCCGCGACTACGGTTTTGCCGGCGAACAACTGATGGGCGTGTTCCGCGAGGCCCAGCGCAAGCAGGCGATTCTCGACGCGATCTCGCGGCCTGCCGAGCGGGTCAAGCAATGGAAGGACTATCGCCCGATGTTCCTCACCGATGCACGCATTGCCCGTGGCGTGGACTTCTGGCGCCAGCACGAGGCCGTGCTGGCCCGGGCCGAGCAGGAATACGGCGTGCCGGCCCAGGTGATTGTCTCGATCATTGGGGTCGAAACCTTTTTCGGCCGCAATACCGGCAACTATCGGGTAATCGATGCCTTGTCGACCCTGGGTTTCGACTACCCTCCACGTGCCGAATTCTTCCGCAAGGAATTGCGTGAGTTCCTGTTGCTGGCCCGCGAAGAGCAGGTCGACCCACTGACGCTCAAAGGCTCATACGCCGGCGCCATGGGCTTGCCGCAATTCATGCCGAGCAGCTTTCGGGCGTACGCGGTGGATTTTGACGGCGACGGCCACATCAATATCTGGACCAACGTCGACGATGCTATCGGCAGCGTAGCCAGCTATTTCAAGCGTCACGGCTGGGAAGCCGGGCAACCGGTGGTCAGTCTCGCCGAGGTGCGGGGCGAGCAGGTCGACCAGGGCCTGACCACGGGAATCGAGCCGACGAAAACCGTCGGGGAGTTGCGAGCGTTGGGCTGGTCGAGTCATGATGCGCTGCGCGACGATATGCCGGTCACCGCGTTTCGTCTGGAAGGCGACAATGGCCCTGAATACTGGATGGGCCTGAAGAATTTTTACGCAATCACGCGTTATAACCGCAGCGTGATGTACGCCATGGCCGTACATCAGTTGTCTGAACAACTGGTCCAAGCACGGGGCGTCAAGTAATGCCGGCATTGCCAATCCGCAAACCCCTGAAGCTGGTGGCGTTCACCGCGCTGTCGATGCTGGTGGTCAGTTGTTCGACCAGCCGTGCGCCGCAACCGCAGAAAGCCCCAACCGCTGTCCGCGCTACGCCGGGGCTGGACATCAACCGGGCCCACAAGGACGGCGCACCGTGGTGGGATGTCGATGTGTCGCGCATTCCCGACGCCACGCCCACCCTGCACACCGGGAATTACAAGGCCAACCCCTATACGGTGCTGGGCAAGACCTACTACCCGATGCCCGAGTCCAAGCGGTATGTCGAGACCGGGACCGCGTCCTGGTATGGCACCAAGTTCCATGGCCAGAACACCGCCAATGGCGAGGTCTATGACCTGTACGGCATGAGTGCCGCCCACAAGACCCTGCCGCTGCCTGCCTATGTTCGGGTGACCAACCTGGACAACCAGCGCACGGTGGTGCTGCGGGTCAACGACCGTGGGCCGTTCTATTCCGACCGCATCATCGACCTGTCCTACGCCGCCGCGAAGAAGCTCGGTTATGCCGAGACCGGCACCGCGCGGGTCAAGGTCGAAGGTATCGACCCGCAAGAGTGGTGGGCGGCCAAGGGCCGGCCGGCACCGTTGATGCTCAATGAGCCGCAGATCGCGCAAAACAGCGGGCCGGTGATCACGGCCTCGACCGGTAAGGTCGAACAATGGACCCCACCGCCACAGCAGCACGCGGCAGCGGTCGTGCCGATGCAGATCAACGCTAAAAAAAACGCTTCGGTACAAGCCTCTGGCCAGTATCTGCAGGTGGGCGCGTTCGCCAACCCGGACGCTGCAGAGCTCCTGAGATCGAAGCTCAGCGGGATGGTGAGCGCCCCGGTGTTCATCAGCTCTATCGTGCGTAATCAGCAGACCCTGCATCGGGTTCGCCTGGGGCCTATCGGTTCGCCGGGTGAGATTACGCAAGTGCAAAACAGCGTGCGCCTGGCCAATCTCGGTTCGCCGAGCCTGGTGACGGCCGAGTAAGTAACACCTGATTCAAGGTTCGCTTGCGGTATTGGGGGGTGAACCTGAGTTGTTGGCTCGTAGTACAACAAAAGCCCGGCAAGGGTCAGTGAGTGAACAACCGAACACGCGACACCCCCAAGGCCTCGTGCCGTCAGGGTTGTCAGATTAGTTTTGCCCGCAAGGGCAGTTTCCATTAGCGATTTCGAGAGACGGATGAACATCACCACCTTTGCCAAACGCCTGTGCCTGCTAGTCCCGCTGCTCCTCTCGCCGTCCGCTTTCGCGGCCGAGATGATGCCGTCGTCACCACAACTGGCCGCCAAGTCCTACGTGCTCATGGACGCCAGCAGCGGCAACGTGCTGGTCGAGAACAACGGTGACCAGCGCCTTCCGCCAGCCAGCCTGACCAAGCTGATGACCGCGTACATCGCGACCCTGGAAATCCGTCGTGGCCAGATCGGTGAAAACGATCCGGTGACCGTCAGCGAAAACGCCTGGCGTACCGGCGGTTCGCGGATGTTCATCAAGGTCGGTTCCCAGGTGTCGGTCAGCGACCTGCTGCACGGCATCATCATCCAGTCGGGCAACGACGCCAGTGTTGCGCTCGCCGAGCACATCGCCGGCAGCGAAGACGCGTTCGCCGACATGATGAACAAGACTGCCGCCGAACTGGGCATGACCAACACCCACTTCATGAATCCGACCGGCCTGCCAAACCCTGAGCACTACTCGTCGGCTCACGACATGGCTATCCTGGCCCGCGCGATCATCCACGAAGACCCGGCTCACTACGCGATCTACTCGCAGAAAGAGTTCTTCTGGAACGGCATCAAGCAACCGAACCGCAACCTGCTGCTGTGGCGCGACAAGACGGTCGACGGTCTGAAAACCGGTCACACCGACGAAGCCGGCTACTGCCTGGTGTCATCGGCCGTACGTGATGGTATGCGCCTGGTCTCCGTGGTGTTCGGCACCAACAGCGACACCGCCCGTGCAGCCGAAACCCAGAAGCTGCTGACCTATGGTTTCCGCTTCTTCGAAACCCAGACCTTCTACCAGAAGGGCGCCGAGCTGGCCCAGGCTCCTGTCTGGAAGGGCACCACCAACCAGGTCAAGGCTGGCCTGGCCCAAGACCTGACCATGACCCTGCCAAAAGGCCAGCTGAAGAAGCTCGCCGCCAGCATGACCATGACCCCGCAACTGATCGCGCCAATCGCCAAGGGCGACGTGATCGGTAAAGTCGAAGTCAAGCTGGATGACAAGGTGGTGCACAGCGCCGACCTGATCGCGCTGGACGCCGTCGAGGAGGGTGGTATCTTGCGCCGCATGTGGGATAGCATCCGTCTATTCTTCTTCGGCTTGTTCAACTGATTGAGTGTGGACCTGCATGGCCCCGTTCCGACTCGGAGCGGGGCCATGTCCGTTGCCACGGCTTACGAGGCCGTTACGCCATGACAGATACAGAAGTAAAGGCGCCAAAGATCGAATTCCCTTGCGCGGATTACCCGATTAAGGTGATCGGTGACACCGGGGTGGGCTTCAAGGACAAGATCATTGCGATCCTGGAGAAACACGCCAGCGTAGACCACAAGTCCCTGGCCGAGCGCCAGAGTACCAATGGCAAGTACACGACCATCCAGCTGCACATCATCGCCACCGGTCAGGAACAGCTCTACGACATCAACAGCGAGTTGCGGGCTACCGGTTTCGTGCACATGGTGCTGTGATGACCGCACCGCTGGGCTTTCGCGAACTCGGCCAACTGGCTTACGAGCCGGTCTGGCAGGCCATGCAGCGTTTCACCAATGAGCGTGGCAGCGAGCGTGCCGACGAGATCTGGCTGGTCCAGCACTCGCCGGTGTTCACCCAGGGCCAGGCCGGCAAGGCCGAGCACCTGCTGCTGCCGGGGGATATCCCGGTGGTGCAGGTCGATCGCGGGGGCCAGGTGACCTACCACGGTCCGGGGCAGTTGGTTGCGTACCTGCTGCTGGACGTGCGCAAGCTGGGGTTTGGCGTGCGCGACCTGGTCAGCCGGATGGAGCGCTGCCTGATCGAGTTGCTGGCCAGCTATGGCGTCACTGCCGTGGCCAAGCCGGATGCACCGGGGGTCTACGTCAACGGTGCCAAAATAGCGTCTCTGGGACTGCGGATCCGCCACGGTTGCTCCTTTCATGGCCTGGCCCTGAATGTGGACATGGACCTTGAGCCGTTCCGACGGATTAACCCCTGTGGCTACGCCGGGCTGGCAATGACTCAGCTGCGTGACCATACAGGGCCGATAGAATTTGCCGAGGTAAGTGCCCGGCTGCGCGCGCAGCTCGTCAAACACCTCGACTATGCTGAGCAGACGACCCTAACGGGCGGAATCGACTGATATGACTACTGATGCAGTGCAAACCATGATCCCGACGCTGGATGTCACCGAGCGTGCGGCCCCGCGTGCCAAGGTTGAAGCCGGCGTTAAGCTGCGCGGCGCCGAGAAGGTTGCACGCATCCCGGTAAAGATCATTCCGACCACCGAACTGCCCAAGAAGCCCGACTGGATTCGCGTGCGCATCCCGGTTTCCCCGGAAGTCGACCGCATCAAGGCCCTGCTGCGCAAACACAAGCTGCACAGCGTCTGCGAAGAAGCCTCCTGCCCGAACCTGGGCGAGTGCTTCTCCGGCGGCACCGCAACCTTCATGATCATGGGCGACATCTGCACCCGTCGTTGCCCGTTCTGCGACGTCGGCCACGGCCGTCCGAAACCACTGGACGTCAACGAGCCGCAAAGCCTGGCCATCGCCATCGCCGACCTGAAACTCAAGTACGTGGTGATCACCTCGGTTGACCGCGACGACCTGCGCGACGGCGGTGCCCAGCACTTTGCCGACTGCATCCGCGAGATCCGCAAGCTGTCGCCGAATGTCCAGCTCGAAACCCTGGTCCCGGACTACCGTGGACGCATGGACGTGGCGCTGGCCATCACCGCGGCTGAGCCGCCAGATGTGTTCAACCACAACCTGGAAACCGTGCCGCGCCTGTACAAGGCTGCGCGCCCGGGTTCGGACTACCAGTGGTCGCTGACCCTGCTGCAGAAATTCAAGCAGATGATGCCGCACATTCCGACCAAGTCCGGCTTGATGCTGGGCCTGGGCGAAACCGACGAAGAAGTCATCGAAGTCATGAAGCGCATGCGCGAACACGACATCGACATGCTGACCCTGGGCCAGTACCTGCAGCCGTCGCGCAGCCACTTGCCGGTGCAGCGTTTTGTGCACCCGGACACCTTCGCCTGGTTCGCCGAGGAAGGCTACAAGATGGGCTTCAAGAACGTCGCCTCCGGCCCGCTGGTGCGTTCTTCGTACCACGCGGACGAGCAGGCCAAGCTGGTCAAGGCCGAGCTGATGTCGTCCTGACCGCTGTGTGAAAGACCAAGGGCCCGCAAGGTTAGCGCTTTGCGGGCTTTTTTTTAATCGGGTCATTGGGAGGAATCACGGATGACCACTCGCTCTACCGCCATTGCTGCGCCCCATACCGCGGTCCCGGCATTGCCCGCCGCAGGCCGCATCGCAGTCATTGCGCCAGCAGGTCCGGCAGCGCTGGACACCGAACAGGCGCTGCACTGGATGCGCACGCGTGGCTACTCGCTGAAGATCTATCCCGGGGTGCTGGAGAAGGACGGCTACCTGGCCGGCAGCGATGAGGTGCGCCTCAATGACCTGCACCAGGCGTTCAGCGACCCGGCGATCGACGCCATCCTGTGCCTGCGCGGCGGTTATGGCAGCCCGCGCCTGCTCGACCAGATCGACTACGAAATGCTGCGCCGGCATGCCAAGCCATTTGTCGGCTACAGCGACATCACCGCCTTGCACCTGGCCATCAGCCGCTATGCGGGGTTTGTCACCTTTCACGGGCCGATGCTCAATGCCGACCTGCTGGGGGGCAAGCAAGCGCCGACCGAGGCCTCGTTGTTCAGCCTGCTTAGAGGGCAGGTGACGGCCGGCAGTCGGCTGGCGCACCCGGTGGCCTATCCCTTGATGACTATCGAGCCAGGCATCGCCCAGGGGCGTCTGCTGGGCGGTAACCTGTCGATGATCGCCGCTACCCTGGGCACACCGTTCGAAATCGACGCCGACGGGATCATTCTGTTCATCGAAGACATCAACGAGCCGCTGTATCGCATCGACCGTTTGCTGACGCACCTGCGCCTGGCCGGCAAACTCAGCCGCTTACGCGGGGTGCTGGTGGGGGATGTGGCGGGGGTTGAAAGCGATGCCTTGGCGCGCCTGGTCAAGCAGACCTTCGCGCCGTTCGCCATTCCGGTGCTGGCCGGCTGGCGCAGTGGTCATTGCGACCCGAACCTGAGCTTGCCGATGGGAGCACTGGTGACGCTCGATGCAGGGGGCAAGAGCCTGGTGCTGGAGCAGGATGTGGTGGTCAGGCGCTAGAGGCCGACCAGACCGGTGTAGGAGCGAGCGTGCTCGCGATGGCGGTGCCTCAGGCATAATCGATGCTGAATGTTCTTGCCTCATCGCGAGCAAGCTCGCTCCCACAGGGATTCTGGGTGGTCGCAGATTTTGCGTACACCCACGAGATCTGTGGGAGCGAGCTTGCTCGCGATGGGTTCAACGGCTGCGCAAGGCGTCCAGCAGCTTGTGCGTCGGGTAGCCGTCCGCCGGCCAGCCAAACGACTGTTGTGCCGCGCGGATGGCTTTGCGGGTGTTGGCGCCGATGATGCCGTCGGGGTTGCCGGCGTCGTAGTTGTGGGTGCTCAGCAGGTTCTGCAATTCAATGCGCTCGGAGCGGCTCAGTGGCAGGTCATCCTTGGGCCATTGGCCGTTGATCCGGCCGCCACCGCTGAAGCGCTGGGACAACAGGTTGACCGCCAGGGCGTAGGAGGATGAGTTGTTGTACTTGAGCACCGCGCGGAAGTTGTCGAGGATCAGGAACGCCGGGCCACGGTAGCCGGCCGGCAGCAGCAGGGCCGCGGACAGTTGCTCGGAGCCGGCTGACACGCTGGCGCCGTTGGGCAGCTTGACGCCCAGTTGCGTCCATTCGGCGACGCTTTTACGAATCGCCCCGTCGGCCAGCGAGTAGTTGAAGCTGCTCGGCACCTCGACTTCAAAGCCCCACGGCTGGCCTTTCTGCCAGCCGGAGCTTTGCAGGTAGTGGGCGGTGGAGGCCAGCGCATCGGCCGGGCTGCCCCAGATGTCGCGACGCCCATCGCCATCGAAGTCCACGGCGTGGGTGTTGTAGGTGGTCGGGATGAACTGGGTCTGGCCCATGGCGCCAGCCCAGGAGCCGAGCATCTTCTCGGGGGCGATATCACCTTGTTGCAGAATCTGTAGCGCGGCCAGCAATTGCGCATGGGCAAAACCCGGGCGCCGGCCTTCGTAGGCCAGGGTCGCCAGCGAGCGGATCACCGACTTGTCGCCCTGGAAGCTGCCGAAGTTGCTTTCCATGCCCCAGACCGCAACCAGTACCTGGCGATCGACGCCGTAGCGCTGTTCGATGGCCGTCAGAGTCTCGGCGTATTGCTCCAGCAGCGCCTGGCCGCGGCGCACGCGCAAGGCTGACAGCGCGCCATCGAGGTATTCCCATACCGGGCGGGAGAACTCTGGCTGGCTGCGGTCGGCGCGGATCACGCTCATGTCTGGCGTAACGCCGGCAAAGGCGCGGTCGAACAGGCTCGGGCTGACACCGGCCGCGAGGGCGTCCTTGCGGAAGTTGGCCTGCCATTGCTCGAATGTCTGGGTGGGCTGGATCTCGAGGTTGTCGCCGTTCGGCACCACCGGCGCGACCATGGCCGGTGCGGTCGGGACAGGAGCGGTCTGAAGCGGTTGGGCGTCGGCGGCGGTTGGTTTTTCCGCGCAGGCGACAAGCAGAACGAGGCTTGTGGCAGCGATCAGTTGGCGCAGGTGCCAACGACGGGAAATACTAAAGGGCATGCACAGGTCCAGAGAATACGAATCAGGTGCCGACCTTAACATGTCGAGGGGGTGCTGCGCTTCACGCGGCCAGAAAGTAAGAAGCCTCCCAGCTTTTAGACTGGAAGGCTTCGCGGCGGTAGCTGCCTTTGCCCTTGGCCGGTTGTTCCTGGCGGCTGCGGAACAATGGCTGGGCGACGATGGATTTGGCCTTGTTGGGCCGCTGTTTTCTGCTCATGGGCGATTGACTCCAAGGGTGGGGGGGACGAGGCGAATCATCGGCTGAAGTGAGGGATCTGTCTAGTCCCTACAATATGTAGGACCTTTCGCGCGTGATCGCAAGCAGGACCTTACTCGGCAGGTAAGTTCAGGCGCTGGCCGGCCATCAGCAAGGACAGGCGGCTGAGGCTCATCCACGGTGAGCCCGCGGCCTGGCCCTTGATCTGCGCGTCGATGCGCTGCGCTTCGAGCAGCAGTTGCGCCCAGCGAGGCGCCGAGTAACGTTGCAGGGCCTTGCTCATCAGCGGTTTGCGTTTGTCCCAGACCGGTGGTCGGGCCTGGCTGAAGGCTTTGTCCAGCGGTACGCCCTGACTGTATTGCAGTGACAGGTTGGCCAGCAGGCGCAGTTCACGGGCCAGGGCCCAGAGAATCACCGGCGGTTCGACGCCCTCGCCACGCAAGCCTTCGAGCATGCGCAGGGCGTGGGCGGCTTCGCCGTTGAGGATCGCATCGGTGAGTCCGAACACGTCGAAGCGCGCGCTATCGGCCACGGCCGCTTGCACCGTCTCGACCGTGATCTGTCCGCCCTCAGCCATCAGCTTGAGTTTTTCGATCTCCTGGGCGGCTGCCAACAGGTTGCCTTCGACGCGGGCGGCAATCAGTTCAACGGCGTCCTGGCTGGCGCTGAGTCCGGCCTGGGACAGGCGTTGGCGAATCCACTGCGGCAACTGATTGGCGTCCACCGGCCAGATCTGCACGAACTGAGTCTGTGCGCCTTCGACCAGGGCCTTGCCCCATTTGGTTTTCTGCGCACTGCCGTCGAGCTTGGGCAGGCTGATCAGCAGCAAGGTATCTTCGGCCGGACGCGAGCAGTACTCCATCAGGGCCGCGGCACCCTTGTCCCCCGGTTTGCCGGACGGCAAGCGCAGTTCCAGCAGGCGTTTTTCGGCGAACAACGACATGCTGGCGCCGGCTTGCAGCAGCGTGCCCCAGTCAAAGCTGGCATCGGCGCTGAACACTTGGCGTTCGTCAAAACCTTGCTGGCGGGCAGCAGAGCGGATGGCGTCGGCGGCTTCCTGGCACAGCAACGGGTCATCGCCGCTGATGATGTAGACCGGCGCGAGGGCACCTTGCAGGTGTTTGGCGAGATGGGCGGGGGCGAGTTTCATAGGGCGGGGCAAACGGGGCGCACAGGCGCCCCGTAAGACTTACTCGGCAGGGACTTGCAGCGGCGACTGACGCGGGGTGTTCGCTTCAGCTTTCTGTGCCGCTTCCAGCGCATCGGCTTCGGCCTTGGCGCGGGCGTCGGCAGTCTGCTGCAGTTGATCCAGTTGGGTCGGAGTCAGCTGCTGCAGGCGCAGCATCATGCGCTGTACCAGGTCGCGACGCATTTCCTTGCGCGCTTCGTCTTCTTCCTGCACGGAGCCGGTGATGTTGCTGCCATCGTGCATGACCACCTTCTGCACCTGCAGTTTGTCGCTGATCAGCGACAGGTTGTTCTGGCCAACGATCTGGTAGTTCAGCACCGTGGTCAGCTCGTTCTCGGCGGTACGCCCGGCACCGGAGTAGCTCAGGCTGCGCTGGGTGGTCTGTTCGTCGGTGAACACCAGTTTGTACGGTGCGCCGTTTACCACGTTGACGCCGCTGCTTTGCAGGACCTGGCGCATCATGACCACGGTTTCGCCATAGGCGTTGCGCGCGCTCAGGTCGAGTTCCTTGATTGCCAGTTCGGTGGTGCCGGTGCCGCGCAGCTGGAAACCGCAGGCGCTCAGCAGGACCGCGAGGCCCATCACCAGCAGATTGCGTTTGATCATCTTGTTGCTCCCCTTGAAACCATGTGGGCCGCTATGGCGCCCGAAAGGTTTTATTCGGTGCCAGGCCGGGCCTGGCACCTGCTCCAATTAGCTGGCGACGATGTTGACCAGTTTCCCGGGTACCACGATCACTTTACGAATGGTCAGGCCGTCGACAAAACGCAGTACGTTTTCGTTGGCGCGCGCCGCAGCTTCGACCTCTTCACGGGTGGCGCTGGCCGGCATTTCGATCTGGCCACGCAGTTTGCCGTTGACTTGGATAACCAGGGTCAGGCTGTCCTGGACCAGGGCGCTGTCATCCTGCACTGGCCAGCCGGCGTCGATCACAGGATCGGCGTGGCCCAGTTGATGCCACAGCTCGTGGCTGATGTGCGGGGTGATCGGAGCCAACAGCAAGGTCACGGTTTCCAGGCCTTCGTGAACCAGGGCGCGATCTTGTGCGGTGCCTTGCGGGGCTTTTTCCAGCACGTTCATCAGCGTCATCACCTGGGCGATGGCGGTGTTGAATTTGTGGTTCTGGCCGACGTCGTGGCTGGCCTGCCTGATCGCCAGGTGGATCGAGCGGCGAATGGCTTTCTGCTCGTCGTTCAGGCCCGCGACGTCTACTTTGCCCGGCAGGCCCTGAGTGATGTGCGCTTGCGCCAGGCGCCAGACGCGCTTGAGGAAGCGGTGCGAGCCTTCGACACCGGAGTCGGACCATTCCGCGCTCATGTCAGGTGGCGAGGCGAACATCATGAACAGGCGGCAGGTGTCTGCGCCGAACTGGTCAATCATCGATTGTGGGTCAACGCCGTTGTTCTTCGACTTGGCCATCTTCTCGGTGCCGCCGATTTCCACCGGCAGGCCGTCGGCAATCAGCTTGGCACTGATGACTTTGGCCTTGCTGTCGCGCTCAAGCTCGACGTCCGCCGGGTTGAACCAGGTGTAGGCGCCGTTCGCTTCGCGACGGTAGTACGTCTCGGCGATCACCATGCCTTGGGTCAGCAGGTTCTTGAACGGCTCGTTGGAGCTCACCAGGCCTTCGTCACGCATCAGCTTGTGGAAGAAACGCGCATACAGCAGGTGCAGAATGGCGTGTTCAATACCGCCGATGTACTGGTCGACCGGCAACCAGTGGTCGGCCGCGGATTTTTCTACCAGGCCACCTTCAAAGTGTGGCGAGGCGTAGCGGGCGTAGTACCACGACGATTCGACGAAGGTGTCCATGGTGTCGGTTTCGCGCTTGGCAGGTGCGCCGCATTTCGGGCAACTGCATTCGTAGAACTCAGGCATGCGCGCCAAGGGCGAACCGGCGCCATCCGGCACCACGTCTTCGGGCAGTACCACGGGCAGTTGATCTTCCGGCACCGGCACGTCACCGCAGGTATCGCAGTGGATGATCGGGATCGGGCAGCCCCAGTAGCGCTGGCGGCTGATGCCCCAGTCGCGCAGGCGGAACTGGGTGCGGGAGGTGCCCAGCTCTTTCTTGATCAGGGCCACTTCCATGGCGTCGAACGCACCCTGGAAATCCAGGCCGTCGAATTCGCCAGAGTTGATCAGCATGCCGTGCTCGCCGTAGGCGTCTTGCCACGGGGCCGGGTTGCTATCGCCAGCGCTGGTACGCACCACCGATTTGACCGGCAGGTTGTACTTGTGGGCGAATTCGAAATCACGCTCGTCATGGGCCGGCACTGCCATTACCGCGCCGTCGCCGTAGTGCATCAGCACATAGTTGGCGACCCATACCGGGAGTTTTTCACCGGTCAGCGGGTGCTCGACGAACAGGCCGGTTGGCAGGCCTTTTTTCTCCTGGGTGGCGACGTCGGCTTCGGCGACGCTGCCGCCTTTGCATTCAGCGATGAATGCTTGCAGCTCAGGGTTGTTCTGGGCAGCGAGGCTGGCGAGGTGGTGCTCGGCGGCCACGGCGACGTAAGTCGCTCCCATTAAAGTGTCCGGACGGGTGGTGAAGACTTTCAGGGTGCCGGCTTCGCCGATGGAGTCGACGTTGTACGGGAACTGCACTTCCATGCCGCGGGATTTGCCGATCCAGTTGCGCTGCATGGTCTTGACCTGTTCAGGCCAGCCAGTCAGTTCGTCGAGGCTTTCGAGCAACTCATCCGCGTAGGCGGTGATCTTGAAGTAGTACATCGGGATTTCGCGCTTTTCGATCAGCGCGCCGGAACGCCAGCCGCGACCGTCGATCACCTGTTCGTTGGCCAGAACGGTCTGGTCGATCGGGTCCCAGTTCACGGTGCCGTTTTTGCGGTAGATCACGCCTTTTTCGAACAGGCGGGTGAACAGCCATTGTTCCCAGCGGTAGTAGTCGGGCTTGCAGGTGGTCACTTCGCGCGACCAGTCCACCGCCAGGCCCAGGCTGCGCAGTTGGGTCTTCATGTAGGCGATGTTTTCGTAGGTCCACTTGGCGGGAGCCACGTTGTTCTTCATCGCGGCGTTTTCCGCCGGCATGCCGAAGGCGTCCCAACCCATGGGTTGCAGGACGTTCTTGCCGAGCATGCGCTGGTAGCGAGAGATCACGTCACCGATGGTGTAGTTGCGCACGTGCCCCATGTGTAGCTTGCCGCTGGGGTAAGGGAACATCGATAGGCAATAGAAAGTCTCCTTGCCTGGCTGTTCACTGACTTCAAAGGACTTTTGCTCGTCCCAGAATGATTGGGCGGCGGCTTCTATTTCACGGGGCTGATATTGTTCGTGCATGGCTACTTATGAACTGAATAGGGGTGGCCTAATCCTCTTCAATGCAACGCTGGACCCGGATTGCGCCAAATGTGGCGTTTTCGATGCCCAGCCGAGCTGGAAGTGGAGTTACAGGAAGCGCCGTAGCATACATGACCGTACTCGGCCTAGGGAAACCCTGATTGCGCAGCAATACCCACAGTTGGGGCCGTTGGTCGCGGCGCAGGGCCGGTTTGTGCGACGAAGCTAAGCTCTAGTTGGGGAGTAGGTCTTATCTTCAATGAGGTGAGGGATGGTTGAGTCGCAAACAAAAGTTACGCAACCCGAGTTGTACGAAAAACTGATAGACCGTCTGGGGGTGGCCTTGGACGCGGTAAAGACCGCCGGGCGGTTGCGTGATGCGCGTCCGCTGGAACTGGAACTTCGCGGGTTGAGCCGCGCAGAGTTCGATCTTATCAAGGCTTATCTGGACCGCAATGAACGTGAGGCGCTTGGAATCTCGTCAGCAGCAGTGAAGCACAACGATGCCCCTCGTTCGGCCAAAGTCATCTGGTTGAAAGACAAGGCACCTGGCAGTGACGCGGTAAAGGTCCGGTCCCTGCAGGTCAAGTAAGTGATCAGATACGTGTTTGTCGCCCCGAACGGGCACATGAAGTCACCGGTGATGGCTTTTTCATGAAAAGCGCCTTCACCTTGGTTGTCGCTTTACTTCAACCCACTTAGGCTTCGAGCATCTTTGGAGATGCTCGATGCCTTTTCGTTATTTCGTCAAACAACTGCTCATGCCCCCCGGCATTCTTTTGCTGCTGCTGGCCCTTGCCTGGTGGTTTCGTCGTTCCAGGCCGCGCCTGGCGACGCTGTGTTTTGTCCTGGGGGCCGGCGGTTTCTGGCTGATGAGCCTGCCAGTGGTGGTGCAGTGGGGCGCCAAGGCCCTGGAGCGTGAACCGGCGCTGGCGCGCAGTGAGTGGGCGAGCCTGGCCGAGCGCGCGGATGTGATCGTGGTGCTGGGCGCGGGTCGTGAACGGGGCGACCCGGCCTGGGGCTCCGACCAGCCCACGGGCGTGGCGCTGGAGCGTGAGCGGTATGCGGCACGCCTGGCCAAAGCCTCGGGCTTGCCAGTGCTGACCAGTGGTGGCCTGCATTACGGCACGCCGCCGACTGAGGCCAAGCTGATGGCCGATTCGCTGCAGGAGGATTTCGGGGTCACCGTGCGCTGGCAGGAAGGACGCAGCCGCACGACCTGGGAAAACGCCCAGTTCACCGCCGAACTGCTGCAGCCGTTGGGTTTGAAGCGGGTAGTGGTCGTGACCCAGGCCTGGCACATGCCGCGCAGTGTCTGGAGCTTTGAAGCCGCGGGGTTGAACGTGGTGCCGGCCCCGGTGGGCTTTTTGGGCACCGACCACGGCCATGCCGAGCCGCTGGGCGGCTGGCTGCCGACCTTCAAGTCGATCTGGCGATCCGGGCAGTTGTTGAATGAGGCAATGGGGCAGGCGGGGTATGCGTTGTTCTACCGATAACCCGATGCCCCTTGTCGGTGTTCGCTGGCAAGCCAGCGCCTACAAGGGGCGGGGAAGGGGTTAGACGGTCTTGGCCATCCGGCTCGCCAGCAGTGCCCAGCCAAACAGCAGCAGGCAGAGGACGATCAGCGGCCACGAGCGCCATTGCAGGTACGGTGTCAGGTTGTGCATCGGGACCACTTCACCATAGAGGATGCCGCGTTCGAACTGCGGGATCTGCACGGTGATCTTGCCGAACGGATCGATCAGCCCGGTGACGCCATTATTGGTCGCCCGAATCATCCAGCGTCCAGCTTCCAGGGCACGCATCTGGGCCATCTGCAGGTGTTGCAGCGGGCCGATGGAGGTGCCGAACCAGGTGTCGTTGCTGATGGTCAGCAGCAGGTCACTGCGGGCCGACAGGCTCGCGGCAAACTCCGGGTAGACCACTTCGTAGCAGATGAACGGGGCTATCTGGTAGCCCTTGGCTTGCAGCATCGGCTGGTCGGCCGGACCGCGGGCAAAGTCCGACATCGGCAAGTCGAAGAACGCAATCAGGCCGCGCAGCACGTCCTGCAAAGGCACGTACTCACCAAACGGCACCAGCTTTTGCTTGAGGTAGGTGCCGTCACCTTCGCCGACTACGGTAATGCCGTTGTAGAAGCGTTTCTCCTGGTGCACCACCTGGCGAATCGGTACGCCGGTGATCAGTGCTGAATTCCGCTCGGCAGCGAAGGTGCCCATCATGCTCAGGTAGCCCTCGGCGGACTCCTTGAGGACCGGCACCGCGGTTTCCGGCCAGATCAGCAGGTCGACGCGCTTGGCGCTCAGGCTCATGTCGCGGTACAGCGCCAATTGCGAGTTGAGCTGCGCCGGGTCCCATTTCATGCTTTGTTCGACGTTGCCTTGAATGGCCGCCACGCTCAGCGGCTCGCCGGACGGGCTGGTCCAGGCGTGACCCTTGAGCGCGATGCCCGCCGCCCATGGGCCGAGCAGCAGCACAATCCCGGCGGCGATGAAGCCTGGGCGGCGGTTGCGTAGCAGGCGAGGCGTGTTGCACAACAGCGCCGCGGTCAGGGCGATGGTGAACGACACCAGCCACATCCCACCCACCGGCGCCAGGCCGGACAGCGGGCCGTCGAGCTGACTGTAGCCGGAATAGAGCCAGGGGAAGCCGGTGAGGAACCAGCCACGGAATGCTTCCTGGGCGACCCACAAGGCGGCAAAGGCCAGGGCGTCGGCCAGCGGCGCTTCGTTACGGCGCAGCCAGCGCGCCCAGACCCAGGCAGGCAGGGCGAAAAACCAGGCGATCGCCGCGGTGAACAACAGCATCAGGAACCCGGCGAGCAGCATCGAGGCGCCGCCGAAGTGGTGAATGCTGTAGTAGATCCAGCTGGTGCCGGCGCCGAACAGGCCGAAGCCGAAACACCAGCCGCGTCCCAGTGCTTGGCGCGGGCTCAACTGGCGCAGGCCGGCATAGAACAACCCGGCCGTCAGCAGCGCCAGCGGCCAGATATCGAACGGCGCCAGCGCCAGGGTGGTGATTGCACCGGCCGCCACGGCCAGCAGGTTACCGGGCCAGCCGGGGCGGGTTATCCAGCGCATTTCGATCCTTAGGGGTTACCGGGCGATAGGTGTCAGGCGCAGCAAGTGGATACGACGGCTGTCGGCATTGAGGATGCGAAAGCGATAGGCGCCGATTTCCGTGATTTCGTTGCGTTTTGGTAGATGCCCGAACGCGCTCATCACCAGGCCGCCCACGGTATCGAACTCGTCGTCGGAGAATTCGCTGTCGAAGAACTCGTTGAAGTTCTCGATCGGCGTCAGGGCCTTGATCAGGAAGTCGCCGCTGGGCAGGGGCTTGATGTAGCTGTCTTCTTCGACATCGTGTTCGTCCTCGATGTCGCCGACGATCTGTTCCAGCACGTCCTCGATGGTCACCAGGCCCGCCACGCCGCCGTATTCGTCGATGACGATGGCCATGTGGTTATGGTTGGCGCGGAACTCACGCAGCAACACGTTCAGGCGCTTGGACTCCGGCACGAAGGTGGCCGGGCGCAGCAGGTCCTTGATGTTGAAGCTGTCGCCGTTTTCCTTGAGGATCAACGGTAGCAAGTCCTTGGCCAGCAACACGCCCATCACGTCATCGTGGCTTTCGCCGATCACCGGATAGCGCGAGTGAGCCGAGTCGACCACGGCGGGCAGGAACTCACGGGGCGTCTGGGTCGCCTTGATGCTGACCATCTGCGAGCGCGGCACCATGATGTCGCGCACTTGCAGGTCAGCCACCTGGATGGCGCCTTCGACGATGGCCAGCGCTTCGCTGTCCAGCAACTTGTTCTGATGGGCATCACGCAGCAGCTCCAGGAGCTCCTGGCGGTTCTTCGGCTCGTGGGCAAAAGCCTGGGTGAGCTTACCCAGCCATGACTTCTGCCCGTTGCTCGATCGATCTTCGCTCATAGCGATTACTCTGAATCCTTTGTTGTAACAGTAGGGGATGGTTCGGTTTCGTCGTCCGCATAAGGGTCCGGATGACCCAGTTCGGCAAGCAACGTTCGTTCCAGTGCTTCCATTTCCTCGGCTTCTTCGTCATCTATATGGTCGTAACCAAGCAGATGCAAGCAGCCGTGAATCACCAGGTGGGCCCAATGGGCGTCCAGTGCCTTGCCTTGCTCGGTGGCTTCACGCTCGACCACGGCCACGCAGATCACCAGATCGCCCAGCAGCGGGATGTCGAGAAACTCGTCGGGCACGTCGGCCGGGAACGACAGGACGTTGGTTGCGTAATCTTTCTGACGCCAGGTGTGATTGAGCTCACGGCCTTCGGCTTCGTCGACCAGGCGAATGGTCATTTCCGAGTCGGCCGTGCGCTGGCGCAGGGCCAGCTCGCACCATTGGCGGAACTGGGCTTCGCTGGGGGCGTTGCCCTCGCTTGCACGTTGCAGGTCAAGCTCAAGCATCGCGGCGGTTGTCCTTCGGGGAGTCGGGTGCGACGCGATTCTCGAAGCGCTCATAGGCTTCGACTATGCGCTGCACCAGCGGGTGGCGCACGACGTCTTTGGGCTTGAAGTGGGTAAAGCTGATACCCGGCACGTCCTCGAGCACTTCAATCACGTGGTTGAGCCCGGACTTGGTGCCCTTGGGCAGGTCGACCTGGGTGATGTCGCCGGTGATAACCGCCGTGGAGCCAAAGCCGATCCGGGTCAGGAACATCTTCATCTGTTCCACGGTGGTGTTCTGGCTTTCGTCGAGGATGATGAAACTGTTGTTCAGGGTACGACCACGCATGTAAGCCAGTGGCGCGACCTCGATGACCTGGCGCTCGATCAGCTTGGCCACGTACTCGAAGCCGAGCATTTCATACAGGGCGTCGTACAGGGGGCGCAGGTAAGGGTCGATCTTCTGCGACAGATCCCCGGGCAGGAAGCCGAGTTTTTCGCCGGCCTCGACCGCTGGGCGTACCAGCAGGATGCGGCGAATCTGTTCGCGCTCCAGAGCATCTACCGCGCAGGCGACAGCCAGGTAGGTTTTGCCGGTGCCGGCTGGGCCGATACCGAAGTTGATGTCGTTAGCGAGGATTTCCTTCACGTAGCGCTGCTGATTCAAGCCTCGCGGGCGAATCATGCCTTTTTTGGTGCGCAGGGCTACGGCGGGTTCGGCGGGGGCGTGATTGTCCAGCGCTTCGACGGCCGATTCCTGAAGGAACAGGTGAACCATGTCCGGCGACAGCTCGCTACCCTTGGTTTCCCGGTAGAGGCGGCGCAGCAGGTTTTCCGCGGAGGTGGTGTGCTTGAGCTCGCCGATCAGTTCGAACTGATTGCCGCGGTTGCGGATCACGATCGCCAGGCGTTGTTCGATCAAGCGCAAATGCTCGTCGAATTGCCCGCACAGATTGGCGAAGCGGTGAGCCTCAAAGGGCTCGAGGATAAAACGATGCGGTTCTATGGGAGCGTTCAAGGTTGTTTTCAGCCGCCCTTGGGCAATTAAGATGAAATCAAGGATAACGCCAGTGGCCTGGGTGCGAAAGCTCTTAAATAACCGAGCCTGAAACACCGCCCCTGTAGGAGCGAGCTTGCTCGCGAAGGGCTTGAATGCCCTTGCGTTCATTCAGGATGCACGTGTCATCGTTGACGACCTTCGCGAGCAAGCTCGCGCCTACACCAGCGAACCCCGCAGCGAGTGCGGCTGTGCGGCATCGATGTGGACGTCGGCGAACTGGCCGATCAGGGTCGGCGTGTCGCAGCGGAAGTTCACGATACGGTTGTTCTCGGTCCGGCCTTGCAGCTCTCCAGGGTCTTTTTTCGAGTAGTCGGTGACCAGGATTCGTTGGATCGAGCCGACCATTTGTCGGCTGATTTCGAAGCCTTGCTGGTTGAGGCGATGCTGCAGGGCGTTCAGGCGCTGTTTTTTCAGTTCTTCCGGCGTCTCGTCGGCGAGGTCGGCGGCGGGGGTGCCCGGGCGCTGGCTGTAGACGAACGAGTAGGAGAAATCGAAGCCGACGTCTTCAATCAGCTTCATGGTTTGTTCGAAGTCTTTCTCGGTTTCGCCCGGGAAGCCGACGATGAAGTCCGAGCTGATGCAGATACCTGGCACCGCGGCGCGCAATTTGCGCAGCTTGGACTTGTACTCGAGCGCAGTATGGTTGCGCTTCATGGCCGAGAGGATCCGGTCCGAACCCGATTGCACCGGCAGGTGCAGGTGCTTGACCAGTTCCGGCACGTCGGCGTGGGCCTGGATCAGGCTGTCGGAGAATTCCAGCGGGTGGGACGTGGTGTAGCGGATGCGGTCGATGCCGTCGACCGCGGCGACCACCCGGATCAGTTCGGCCAGGTCTGCCAGGCGCCCGTCGTGGGTGGTGCCGCGGTAACCGTTGACGTTCTGTCCCAGCAGGGTCACTTCACGCACGCCGTTCTCGGCCAGGTGAATGATCTCGGCGATGACGTCATCGAACGGCCGGCTGACTTCTTCGCCACGGGTATAAGGCACCACGCAGAACGTGCAGTACTTGCTGCAGCCTTCCATTACCGAGACATAGGCACTGGGGCCGTCGATGCGCGGCTCGGGCAGGTGGTCGAATTTTTCGATTTCCGGAAACGAGACGTCGACCTGCGGCAGCTTGGTGATGCGCGCGGCGTCGATCATTTCCGGCAGGCGGTGCAAGGTCTGCGGGCCGAAGACCACGTCGACATAGGGCGCGCGGTCGCGGATGGCGGCGCCTTCCTGGCTGGCCACGCAGCCGCCGACGGCGATCACCATCTCCGGGTTGGCCAGCTTCAGTTCGCGCCAGCGACCCAACTGGGAGTAGACCCGGTCCTGGGCACGTTCGCGGATCGAACAGGTGTTGAGCAGAATCACGTCCGCGTCTTCGGCACGGGCGGTCACTTCCAGGGCCTGGTGTTCACCCAGCAGATCAACCATGCGCGAGCTGTCGTACTCGTTCATCTGGCAACCGTGGGTTTCGATGTAAAGCTTCTTGGCCATGGACGGGTTCATCACGTGATTCAAAGAACCGCGCATTATAGGGAACAAGTCCGCAGGTTCCTACCGTCGTGCGTTCAGCGGCTATGCTATAGTTCGCGCCCTCATTTTTATCCCTCGATGTGTTACCCGCCCACCATGACCAAACGTGAAGCTCCAATCTACAAGGTGATTTTCCTCAATCAGGGCCAGGTGTTCGAAATGTACGCCAAGCAGATCTATCAAAGCGATCTGTGGGGCTTCCTGGAAGTGGAAGAGTTCGTCTTTGGCGAGCGCACGCAAGTGGTCGTCGATCCGAGCGAAGAGAAGCTCAAGGCGCAGTTCGAAGGCGTGGTGCGCAGTTTTGTGCCGATGCATTCGATTGTGCGCATCGACGAGGTCGAGCGCCTGGGCACGCCGAAAATCAGCGAAGCCCGTGGCGCGGTCGGCAATGTCATGCCGTTTCCGATGCCAATGCCTGAGAAGTAGGCCTTAATACCGAGTCGTCTGCTCGCGATGGGACAATTACGGCAGCGGTGAAAACGGCGTACGCCCATCGGCGCTTTGCAGTTCCATCAGGTACTTGCGGAAAATCTGCCCCAGCACCTGGGTGGCGAGTTCCAGTTCATCGCGTTGCATGTGCTCGGCGACTTCGTCGGCCGTGTCCAGCGCCTCTTCAGCGCCGTTGACCGCGGCCATTTTCAGCACGATGTAGGCCTGGACGTTGTTGGCGGGCACGCCTTCGCCGTGGAAGAACATGGTGCCGAGTTTGAATTGCGCCTGGGCGTGGCCTTGCAGGGACGCCTTTTCGAAGTAGCTCAGGGCTTGATTGAGGTCGCGCGGTGCATTTTTACCGTCGTAGTAGAACTCGCCCAACTCGTATTGCGCTTCCGCATCCCCGGCGTCCGACGCTTTCTGGCAGGCTTCAAGGGCCTCCTTCAGGTCTTCAGGCTGGGTATTGAGGGTGCAACGACCCATTGCCGGGATCAACAACGAGTTGCCGCCTGCTTGTGCGTGCGCGAGCAGCGGCTGAAGGAGCAACAGGCAGCCCAATGCAAGGGTGCGGCCGGTGCGGTTCATGGGAATCGACTTACCTCTGAAGGGCGCGCGGACCCATCGAGGGATCCAATAAGCGCGCATTATGAAATAAGCAGGACCATCCTTACAAAGTCTTTACTCGTTTTTCTGCCGCGCGGGAACTATATCTACCGCTTTTAACGGGAACTTGGATAGTCGTAGCAGCAAAAAGACAGCAATGTAGGATAAAGCTGACGTCGACCCAGGCCGACGTCAGCGGTTTTGGCTTACTTCAGCGCGGCAAATGCACGCTCGGCTGCGTCCAGGGTCAGCTGCAACTCGGCGTCGCCGTGGGCGATCGAGGTGAAGCCTGCTTCGAAGGCGCTTGGCGCCAGGTACACGCCGCCTTCGAGCATCAAGTGGAAGAAACGCTTGAACAGGTTGGCATCGCTGGCCATGACGTCGTCAAAGGTCACGATGTCGTCGGCACCACTGAAGTACAGGCCGAACATGCCACCTGCCTGGGTCGTGACGAACGGAATGCCCGCTGCGTCGGCACGCTGTTGCAGGCCATCGAGCAGGCGGCTGGTGTAGTCGCTGAGTTCGGCGTGGAAGCCTGGGCGGCTGATCAGGCGCAGGGTGGTCAGGCCGGCCGCCATGGCCAGCGGGTTACCCGACAGGGTGCCAGCCTGGTAGACCGGGCCCAGCGGGGCAATGTGCGACATGATTTCGCGCTTGCCGCCGAAGCAACCCACCGGCATGCCGCCACCGATGATCTTGCCGAAGGTGCTCAGGTCTGGTGTCACACCGTAGTGCGCCTGGGCGCCGCCGAGTGCCACGCGAAAGCCGGTCATCACTTCGTCGAAAATCAGCACCACGCCGTGCTGGTCGCACAGGCTGCGCAGGCCTTCGAGGAAACCGGGAGCCGGCGGTACGCAGTTCATGTTACCCGCAACCGGCTCGACGATGATGCACGCCACCTCCTGACCGACTTCGCCGAGCATCTTGGCCACTGCATCGATGTCGTTGAACGGCAGGGTCAGGGTGTGCTTGGCAAAATCGGCGGGCACCCCGGCAGAGCTCGGCACACCTTGGGTCAGCAGGCCCGAGCCGGCCTTGACCAGCAGGCTGTCGGAGTGGCCGTGGTAGCAGCCTTCGAACTTGATGATGCTGTCACGACCGGTGAAACCGCGGGCCAGGCGAATCGCGCTCATGGTCGCTTCGGTGCCGGAGCTGACCATGCGCACCATTTCCATCGACGGCACGATCGAGCAGACCAGGTCGGCCATTTCGGTTTCCATCGCCGTCGGGGCGCCGTAGGACAGGCCGTGTTCCAGCTGCTTGCGCACCGCGTCCAGCACGTCCGGGTGGCTGTGGCCAAGAATCATCGGGCCCCAGGAGCCGACGTAGTCGACATAACGCTTGTCGTCTTCGTCCGTCACGTACGCGCCTTCGGCGTGCTTGAAGAACAGCGGAGTGCCGCCCACGCTCTTGAAGGCACGTACAGGCGAGTTCACACCGCCGGGAATGTGTTTCTGGGCATTGGCAAACAGGGTTTCGGAACGAGACATAGTAGGGCTCTCAAAAATTCAGGAATTGAACAATGCGTTGAAGGCGCGCGCACGGCGGGTCACTTCGCTGGTGCTGTCGGCGCCGAACAGGCCATGGACCACGGCCAGCAGGTCGACCCCATGGGCCACCAGCGGGGCGGCGTTGTCCAGGGTGATACCGCCGATCGCGCAGATCGGCAGGTGCAGCCGGGCGCGAGCCTGGTCGAGCAGCTCGAGGCTGCAGACCGGTGCGCCGGGCTTGGTGTTGGAGTTGAAAAAGCGGCCGAAGGCGACGTAGCTGGCGCCTTCCTTGGCCGCTTGTTCGGCCAGCTCGATCTGGGCGTGACAGGTCGAACCGATGATCGCCTGGCGACCCAGCAACGCGCGGGCCGGGGTCAGCGGGCCGTCGGTTTGCCCCAGATGAACGCCGACACCCAGGCGCGCGGCCAGTTCGGCGTCGTCGTTGATGATCAATTGGGTCTTGTAGCGCTCGCACAGGTCGCGCAGGACTTGGGCTTCGCGCAAGCGGCGCGCCTCGTCGCTGCTTTTGTCGCGATACTGCAGCAAGGTCACGCCACCCTCCAGCGCTGCTTGCACGTAGGGCAGGAACTTGCCGGCCAGTAGCTGACTGTCGGTAATGGCGTACAGACCACGTAGTTTCATCGGGCAAGCCTCATGGCGTTACGAGCAAAAATCCAGCGGCAGGCGGCGCGGAACAAACTGGCCCTTGCCCAGTTGTTCGGCGTCACGCAGGGTGCGCCAGGTGTAGTCCAGTGCTGACTTTACCGCGCTGGCAAGGTGTTCGCCCTGAGCCAGGCGACCGGCCAGGGCGCTGGCCAGGGTGCATCCGGAGCCGTGGTAGCTGCCGGGCAGGCGCTGACAGGTAAAGGTTTCGCGGTGACCATCGCGGCTATAGAGGCGATTGTGTACTTGATGTTCGTCGCCATGCCCGCCAGTGATCAGCAGGTGCTTGACGTAGGGCAGGAGTTTTTCTGCGCACTCATCGGCGCTGCCGTCTGGCAGTTCAGCCAAAATCCGGGCTTCAGGAAGGTTGGGGGTGGCGATGATCGCCAGTGGCAGCAGGCGCTCGCGCATGGCGTAGCCGACTTCGTCCTTGCCCAGGCGTCCGCCACCGCCAGCGCGCAGCACCGGGTCGCAGACCACGGGCAGGTGCGGATGCGCCTGGAGCAGTTCGACCACCGTGTCGACCATTTCCAGTGAGCCGAGCATGCCCAACTTGACCGCCGCAACCTGCGAGTCGTTGAGGACGGCATTGGCCTGGGCCAGTACCCACTCACGATCGAGGACGCGGAAATCACTGACATTGACGGTGTCTTGCACGGTCAGGGCAGTGACGGCCGGGGCCGCATGACAACCCTGAGCCAGCAGGGCTTCGATATCTGCCTGCAAGCCGGCGCCACCACTTGGGTCGTGGCCGGAGAGACAGAGGACAACGGGGCGAGAGCTGTAGATATTCATGGTGCGCGAGCTTACCACCAAACAGATTTTTCCGGTGCGCCAGGCGGCACGCCAGGACTTGCTGCGTGCAGCATCGGCCTGTGGCAGCGCCGGCCGGTGAAGGATGATCCTTGTAATCTGACCGCATCTTCAGTTATTGATCGCTATGGTCAGCCGAGAAGCCCGTGCTAGAGCCTTCAAACTAAAAATTTCAATGGTGTTCAAACGCCACCAACGGCTATGCTAGAGTGGATCCAAACCAATAACAGGTTGTACCGGTTCGACGTCTGCTCAAAAGGAAATGGGGGGCTTCCTGATGCACCGGACAGGCCATGCTGGGGCTTTATGCGCTATTTGCTGATGTTGCTGTTGAGCTTGCCCATATTGGCGAGCGCAACGGAGTTCGATGAGTTCACCCAAAAGCTCCCCTTGGGTCGAATCATGCAGGTGTACGAGGATGTCGCCGGCACTGCGAGCATCAAAGACGTCCAGGCACAAGCGGCGGCCGGCCATTTCCAACCCCACCACAAAGCCACCCTGAACGCCGGTTACTCCCATTCGGTGTTCTGGTTGAAGATCGACCTGGAGTATCGCCCGAGCAATCCTGACGCCCTGCGCACCTGGCTGCTGGAATTGGCGTACCCACCCCTGGATCACGTCGACCTGTACCTGGCCGATGGCGCCGGGAATTATCAGCTCAAGCAGCGCACCGGCGACGCCTTGCCGTTCGCCAGCCGGGAAATCCGCCAGAACAACTACCTGTTTGACCTGCCCTTCGTGGCCAATGAACAGAAGACCGTCTACCTGCGCCTGCAAAGCCAGGGGTCGATCCAGGCGCCGCTGGCGCTGTGGTCGAGTACGGCCTATCTGGAAGACCAGCCAGTGCGCCTGTATATCCTCGGACTGATTTACGGGGTCCTGCTGGGGATGCTGGTCTACAACCTGTTCATCTACCTCAGCGTGCGCGACACCAGCTACCTCTATTACATCTTCTATATCGCCTCGTTCGGCCTGTACCAGCTTTCGGTGAACGGGGCGGCGGTGGAGTACTTCTGGCCGGACAATCCTTGGTGGGCCAACGCCTCGACGCCGTTTTTCATCGGCTGCGCGGCACTGTTCGGCAGTCAGTTCGCCCGTAGCTTCCTGCAGACCTCCAGCCACAGTCGCAGGCTCGATCGCCTGCTATTGACGCTGGTGGCGTGCAGCGCGGTGGTGGTCGGCCTGTCGTTGATGACCAGCTACGCCCTGGCCCTGCGCCTGGCCACGGCACTGGCGCTGGTCTTTACCGTGGTGATTTTCTCGGCGGGGATCTTCGCCTGGTGGCGTGGCCTGCGGGTGGCACGCTATTTCATCATCGCCTGGTCGGCGTTCCTGCTGGGCGGCATCGTCAATACGCTGATGGTGCTGGGCTACCTGCCCAACGTATTCCTGACCATGTACGCCAGCCAGATTGGTTCGGCAATTGAAGTCGCGTTGCTGTCCCTGGCCCTGGCTGATCGCATCAACACCATGCGCGAGCAGCAGGCACAGACATTGTTCGACGCCGGGAAGGAGCTGGAAGTGTTGAACCAGCAACTGGCCCACAGTAACCAGCTCAAGGATGAATTCCTGGCAACCCTGACCCACGAACTGCGCACGCCGATGAATGGGGTGATCGGTTCACTGGAGTTGATGCAGACCGTCGAGCTCGACCCGGAGCTGGAGCAGTATCAGCAGACCGCCGCCGGTTCGGCGCGGGACATGATGCGCATGGTCAACGGCATCCTGACCCTGACTGAATTGCAGGCCGGGCGCCTCAAGGCTTACCCCGAGCCGTTCAGCCTGCGTTCCGTGGTCGATGGCCTGCACCAGCAGTTCGCCGCCAATGCCACGAGCAAGGCCCTGGATTTCAAGGTCGAGCTGGCCCAGGGCCTGCCGGATCGCCTGCACGGTGACAGCGCCAAGCTGGTGCAGTGCCTGGAGTGCCTGCTGGACAATTCGGTCAAGTTCACCCACGTCGGAGGGTTGGCGTTGCGGGTCAGCGGCAAGCCGGTTGAAGCCGGACGACAGGCGTTGTCCTTTGCGGTGATCGACACCGGTATCGGCTTCACTGACCTGGGCGAGGCGACCATGTATCAGCGCTTTTTCCAGCTCGACGGATCCATGACGCGCGAGTACGGCGGCCTGGGAGTGGGGTTGGCGATCTGTCGGCAATTGGTCGAGTTGATCGGCGGGCGCCTGACGCATCGTTCCGAGCCCGGGCATGGCAGCCGGTTTCAACTGGATGTCGAGTTCGAGGTGGTCACGGTGCAGCCGAGCGTCGCCACTGCGCGCCAGGGCCATGGCCTGGTGAGCATGCGTGATCCCCAGGATTGCAGGGTGTTGCTGGTCGACGACGACAGCATCAATCAACTGGTGGTGCGCGGTATGCTGCTCAAGCTCGGCTATCGGGTGCGCAGTGTCGACAGCGCCCCAGCCGCGCTGGAGTGCTTGCGCCGCGAGCGTTTTGACGCGGTGCTGCTGGACAGTCCCTTGCCAGCGCTGGCGGGGCAGTCGATGTGCGAGCAGATCCGCGCGCTGCCGGGGTATGCCAATGTTGTAGTGCTGGCTGCAGTGACCTGCGCCCACCCGGACTTCGTGGCGGGGCTGACCGATTGCCTGAGCAAACCGGTGAAATTCGAAGAGCTGCAGGCGGTGCTCTATCGTCGGCTACTCTGCCAGCAGCAAGGTGAAAGCGCCGGTATTTAGGCGTATATGCCACTTTTTCAGGGGGTGGCAGGGTGCTTAACTGGGGTCTTCGCTGACCCAAGGAGGCCCGCCATGAACCTGCACCAGTTCGCCGAAACCCACGAAGTCACCAATCAGCCGCCCTCGCTGGATGGGGTCAACCTGTACCGGATCGATTTGCCGTTGCAAGCGTGGTCGCGGCGTTTCGGGGCGGGTTGGGCCGAGTCGCGAATCGACGCCTATGGTGCCTTGGCCGGGGGGCCGTTGATGGCCGCGGGGTTCCTGGCCAACCAGAACAAGCCGCTGTTCTCCAGTCACGATCGTTATGGTCATCGTATCGACCTGGTGGAGTTTCACCCGGCCTACCATGAGTTGATGCGGGCTGCGGTCGAGCACGGGCTGACGTCCTTGCCCTGGACCGACCCGCAGGCCGGCGCCCACGTCGCCCGGGCCTCCATGACGTACCTGCACAGCCAGGCTGAAGCCGGCAGTGGCTGCCCGCTGACCATGACGTTCGCCAGTGTGCCCGCCTTGCGACTGCAGCCGGACATCGCCCGGCAATGGCTGCCGAAAATCCTCGCCCGCGAGTATGACCCGCGCAATGTCGGCATGGCCCACAAGGCGGGCGTCACCATAGGCATGGCGATGACCGAGAAGCAGGGCGGTACCGACGTTCGGGCCAATACCACCAAGGCGTATCCGGTCGGTGCCGCCGGGCCGGGCCAGGCCTACGAATTGGTGGGCCATAAATGGTTCTGCTCGGCACCCATGTGCGACGCCTTCCTGACCCTGGCCCAGACCGACAAGGGCCTGACCTGCTTCCTGCTGCCGCGCCATCGTCCGGATGACACGCGTAACCAGTTCTACATCCAGCGCCTGAAAAACAAACTGGGCAACTGCTCCAACGCGTCCAGTGAAGTCGAGTTCCGTGGGGCGCTGGCGTGGATGATCGGCGAAGAGGGGCGTGGCGTACCGACTATCATCGAAATGGTCGCCATGACCCGTTTCGATTGCATGGTCGGCTCCAGTGCCTTGATGCGCCAGGCGCTGACCCAGGCCAGCCACCACTGTGCCCATCGCCAGGTGGGCGGCAAGTTGCTCAGCGAACAGCCGCTGATGCAGAACGTGCTGGCCGACCTGGCACTGGAAAGCGAGGCCGCCCTGGCCTTGAGCCTGCGCATGGGGCAGGCGCTGGATCAATTGGATGACGCCCAGGAAGCCAAGTTCGCCCGGCTGGTGACCGCGGTGGGCAAGTACTGGATCTGCAAGCGCGCCCCGGCCATGATCAATGAAGCCGCCGAATGCATGGGCGGTGCCGGTTATGTCGAGGAAAGCATCCTGCCGCGCCTGTACCGTGAGGCGCCGGTGAACTCGACGTGGGAAGGTTCCGGCAACGTGCAGTGCCTGGACGTGCTGCGCGCCCTGTCCAAAGAGCCCGGCGTGCTTGATGCGCTGTTCAGCGAGCTGGGCGACGGTCATGGTGACAAGCGCCTGGCCGCGCATATCCAGCAATTGCAGGCGGCGTTCAAGGACACCAGCGACATCCAGTACCGCGCCCGCCAGTTGACCGAAGACATTGCCCTGGGCCTGCAGGCCAAGTTGTTGCTCGAGGCGGGCAATGCCAGCGTCAGCGACGCCTTTATTGCCAGTCGATTGGGAGCGGCTGGGCGAGTGTATGGCACCTTGCCGCGGGGCGTCGATGTGCAAGCCATCGTCACCCGCTCGACCCCGCAAGGCTTCTGAGCACTGACTGACGAACACCACAAACCTTGTGGGAGCGGGCGCCCGCTCCCACATGGGATGTAGAGGGTTGATGGATTCAGGAATGACACGCACACGACGGTTCCCGTGACGCGGTGTTGCAGGCAAGATAAAGGCCTGCAAGCCAGAACACAGGAAGCTGATCGTGACCGAAGACTTTATTGTCGTTCAAACCGCTGAACAAGCCGTGGACCGGCTCGCCGCGCTGCACGAGCGAGCCACTACGGCGTTGAACCAGGCGCTCAAGCGTTATCTCAAAGACCGCATTGAACCTGATGCCGAACAGCGTGCGATGTTCCGCTACCCGGAATTGCGCCTGACCTACCTGTGCCAGGGGGAGGTCCCACAGACCACTCGGGCTTACGCCAAGGTGCAGTTGCCGGGGACCTACAGCGTCACCGTTACCCATCCTGCAGCGTTTCGTAAGTACTTGCTGGAGCAACTGGTGCCTTTGATGCACGACTTCACCGTGACGGTGGAAGTGGGTGTCAGCCAGCAGAATATCCCGTACCCCTATGTGGTCGAGCAGGGCGATGAGCTGGCCGGCTCCGGCGTGACCGCGGCCGTGCTGGCGCGGGTGTTTCCGAGCACCGACCTGTCGGCGGCCACTGATGGCATTGCCGATGGCCTGTACGATTGGGAAAACACCGATCCGCTGCCACTGGCCCTGTTCGACGCCGCGCGGGTCGATTTCTCCCTGCGCCGCCTGGTGCATTACACCGGCAGCGACTGGCGGCATGTGCAGCCGTGGATCCTGCTGACCAACTACCACCGCTATGTCGACCAGTTCATCGTCCATGGCCTGGAGCAGTTGCGAAACGACCCGCGGTTTGTACGCATGGTGCTGCCGGGCAACGTGATCATCGAAAAGAGCATGGATCACGGCGAAGCTTCGGCCATAGCCGCAGGCGTGGTCTGGCACCGTTACCAGATGCCGGCCTACCACTTGCTGGCGTCCGACGGCCATGGCGTGACCCTGGTCAACATTGGCGTCGGCCCGTCCAACGCGAAGAACATCACCGATCACCTGGCCGTGCTGCGTCCGCACTGCTGGCTGATGATCGGGCACTGCGGCGGCCTGCGCCAATCCCAGACCATCGGCGACTACGTGCTGGCCCACGCCTACATGCGCCGCGACGGGATTCTCGACCGAGTGGTGCCGCCGAATATACCGATCCCTGCGCTGGCCGAAGTGCAAATGGCGCTGCAACAGGCGGCGGCCAACGTTACCGGCGAGAAGGGCGATGACCTGAAAAAACGCCTGCGCACCGGCACCGTGCTGACCTACGACGACCGTAACTGGGAGCTGCGCTGGGCCCAGGAACGACCGTTGATCAACCTGTCGCGGGCCGTGGCGGTAGACATGGAAAGCGGCACCATCGCCGCCCAGGGTTACCGTCTGCGGGTGCCCTATGGCACGTTGTTGTGTGTCTCGGACAAGCCGCTGCACAGCGAAATCAAGCTGCCGGGCTCGGCCAACGCGTTTTATGAGCGCGCGGTCAGCCAGCACCTGAAAATCGGCATCGCCGCAGTGGACCTGCTGCGCACCGAGCTCAACTCGTTGCACTCGCGCAAACTGCGCAGCTTCGACGAGCCGCCGTTCCGCTGATTGTTATCGTGGTCATTTGACGGTCGGGGCACTAGCATGGGCGGCCCTGACCGTTAGATGTTGTGTGTGCCATGTCCCGTTCTCGTCCTCCTTCCCGCCGCCCAGGTGCTGCACCCACAGCTCCGCGCCGCGTGGCCAAAGCGCCCCCGGCCGAACCGAAACTGATTCTGTTCAACAAACCCTTCGATGTGCTGACGCAATTCAGTGATGGCGAAGGGCGGGCGACGCTCAAGGATTACATCGAGATTCCCGGGATCTACCCGGCCGGACGGCTGGATCGCGACAGCGAAGGGCTGCTGTTGCTGACCAACGATGGCCAGTTGCAGGCGCGGATTGCCGACCCCAAGCACAAACTGGCCAAGACCTATTGGGTGCAGGTCGAGGGCGAGCCGACGGCCGAGCAGTTGCAGCGCTTGCGTGACGGTGTCGAACTCAATGACGGCATGACCTTGCCCGCCGAGGCGCGTCAGCTGGAAGAACCCGAGCTGTGGCCACGCAACCCGCCGGTACGCTTTCGGAAAAGCGTGCCGACCAGTTGGCTGGAGTTGGTGATTCGGGAGGGGCGCAACCGCCAGGTGCGGCGCATGACCGCGGCAGTGGGCTTGCCGACCCTGCGCCTGGTGCGCGTGCGAATCGGCGACTGGACGATCGAAGGGCTCGACCAAGGCCAGTGGAAGGAAGTGCCGGCGCGCTTATAAAGTGCCGGATTCGATCAGGCCAATCACCACGCTCTTGATGATGAACGCCGCCACACCCAGGCCCAGCACAAAGAACAGGATGAACGAGCCGAAACGTCCGGCCTTGGATTTCTTCGCCAGGTCCCAGACGATGAAACCCATGAAAATGATCAGGATGCTGACCAGGCCGGTCATCATCCACTCTTCAAACAGTGCAGGATCCATCGAATATCTCCAGCGCGGGCAGGGCAAAAAAGGCCGGCGGAGTATACGCCAAGGGCACACGGCGGGGCATTGACCTGCGTCGGTGTGCCGCAGCTGTTCGTCGCCGCCATAGTTGCTCGCACCCTAGGAGCAAGGCTTGCCCGCGACGACCTGCTCAGCCGCGCAAGTGCGTCAACGGCAACTCGGTACTGTTCAATACCTGATTGAGCACGAAGCTGGAGCGCACACTGGTCACCCCTTCAATCCGGGTCAGGTGGCCGAGCAGCAGTTTCTGGTAATGGTCCATGTCGGGCACCACCACCTTGAGCTGGTAGTCGGCGTCCATCCCGGTGACCAGGCTGCACTCGAGGACTTGGGGCAGGGTGCGTATCGCGGCCTCGAAGTTTTCGAAGCGCTCAGGGGTGTGGCGGTCCATGCCGATCAACACGTAGGCAGTCAGGCTCAGGCCGAGCAGCTTGCGGTCGAGCAAGGCGACCTGGCGGCTGATGTAGCCATCGTCCTCCAACTGTTTGACCCGCCGCGAACACGGCGAGGGCGACAGGCCGATGCGCTCGGCCAGCTCCTGATTGGAGATGCGTGCATCGCGCTGCAATTCCGCCAAAATGCTCAAGTCGTATCGGTCGAGTTTGCTCATGAAACAGGCCTTTGTCATAACTATTGCGGCGGATTATCTATCAGGGGTGAAAAATTGCGCAAGTCATGTTTATTTGAGCAATCTTCGCAATCCTCTGTCGTGGCCTCAGGCCTATTCTTATTACCAGAATCACTGCCCGGACAAACAGTCCACAGCGGCCCGCCGAATCAGGCCAGCCGCGGCCACCCCTCCCACAGGAGGCGAGTTGGCCCCCGGGCTACACACTGTCCAGAAGACGGAGTGAGGTGAGCCGGCGTCAAAAGCGTCGAGCACGGACTAAGTTCTCAAGGGGAGGCCGACGGGCCTCCCTTTTTTAATGCCTGCGAAACAGGCCTGGTCAGCTACAAGCGTTGAGCTTAAAGCTTGCCGCTTGCCGCTGCTCCAATCGGATCAGCGTGCACCAGCACTTCGGCTCGCGGGTAGGCGGCGTGAATGGCGTCGGCCGCCTGGTCGCTGATGCCATGGGCGACGGATAAGGTCAGCTCTCCCGGCAATTCCAGGTGCAGTTGCACAAACCAGTGGCTGCCGGAAACCCGGGTGCGCAAGTCGTGTGCCCCCAGGACGCCGGGCACGCTGCAGGCCAGCTCGAGCATGTGCTGGCTGACCTCGGGCGGCAGTTCCTCGTCCATCAGCACGGTAAAACTTTCCCGGGCGATCTGTACCGCACTCCATAGAATGTAGGCGGCAATGGCCAGGCCGAACCAGGCGTCCAGTTGGTGCCAGCCCAACCCGGCCAGCACCAGGGCAAGCAGGATGCTGCCATTGAGCAGCAGGTCGGAGCGGTAGTGCAGTGAGTCGGCGCGCACCGCATTGGAGCCGGTTGCGCGAATCACCCGGTGTTGCAACAGCAGCAGCGCCGCTGTCAGGCCGAGGGAAAACACGATCACTGCGATACTGAGCAAGGGGGCCCCCACCGGCTCCGGATGCTTGAGCCGTTCGACGGCCTGGAAGGCGATCAATATCGCACTGCCACCGATGAACAGCGCCTGGGCCATGCCCGCCAGGGATTCGGCCTTGCCATGCCCATAGCGGTGATCCTCGTCCGCCGGGCGCAGGGCGTAATGCACCGCCAAAAGGTTGAGCAGCGAGGCCACGCCGTCGAGTGCCGAGTCCGTCAAGCCGGCGAGCATGCTCACCGACCCGCTCAACCACCAGGCAATCGCCTTGGCGATAATCAGGATACTGGCCACCGCTACCGACGCGCGGGTGGCCAGGCGTAACAGGCGAGCGTGTTCCGGGCTGCTGGTCATAGGTGCATCGTTCCTTCGGTGCCCGCCATCAAGCGGCGGGTTGCAGCCCTAGCGATGCCAGTTGCTGGGCGCTGCCCTTGTGCTGGATCAGGCGTGGGTCGTCCAGCGGGAAGCTGCGACCCAACTCGGTTTGCAGGATGCTTTGCAGCTTGGTGTTGTCGACCTGGCCGTCGGCGCCGATGGCTTGCTGGAGTTTTTCCGGGGCCACCTGGGCGGTCTTGCCTGGCTCGAAATAAATCGCCCCGGTGGTGAAGTCCACGGCAAATGCAATCAGCCCGGGGATCACATAAAACAGCAGGCCCACGGCATCGAGCACGGCAATCGCCGGGTCGATCTTGCCGTCGATCTGGCCACGGCGATCGGGGTAGAAAATCGAGCCGCACGCGGTCAGTTGGGTCAGCAGGGACGCTACCAGCACACCGCCAATCAGACGAGACGGAACACGCATAAGAATTCTCCTGGGCAAACTTGAGACGAAACGTCGTCGCTGTAAATTAGGACCGTGACGAACGCAAAGCAGTTCGCCGTTATACTCGCCGCTCTGTTTTGGAGCCAGCATGATTTCTTTGCCGATTGATGAAGTTTTACCCGCGCTGCGTGAAGCCCTGGCGACACGCCATGAAGCCGTGCTCGAAGCACCGCCCGGCGCCGGTAAGACCACCCGCGTGCCCTTGGCACTGCTCAACGAGCCGTGGCTGGCCGGGCAAACCATTCTCATGCTGGAACCGCGCCGGCTGGCGGCGCGCGCCGCCGCCGAGCGCCTGGCCAGTGAGCTGGGGGAAAAAGTCGGGGAAACCGTCGGCTACCGGATCCGCCTGGACAGCAAGGTCGGTCCCACCACCCGCATCGAAGTCGTCACCGAAGGCATCCTCACCCGACGCTTGCAGGAAGACCCGGCGCTGGAAGGGGTGGGCCTGCTGATTTTCGACGAGTACCACGAGCGCAGTCTGGATGCCGACCTGGCGCTGGCCCTGAGCCTCAATGGCCGGGAGCTGTTTCGCGACGAACAGCCGCTGAAGATTCTGTTGATGTCGGCCACCCTTGAAGGCGAACGCCTGGCCGGCTTGTTGGGTGACGCGCCGATCCTGCGCAGCGAAGGCCGCATGTACCCGGTGGCGATGCGCTGGGGCCGGCCGTTCCAGCCGGGCGAATTCATCGAGCCACGGCTGGTGCAAACCGTGCTCGAAGCCTTGAATGATGAGACCGGCAGCCTGTTGGTGTTCCTGCCCGGACAAGCGGAAATCCGCCGCGTGCACCAGCAATTGGCCGATGCGTTGGGCGAGCGCTCCACGGTGCTGTTGTGTCCGTTGCACGGCGAACTTGACCTGGCGGCGCAGCGGGCGGCCATCGATCCGGCGCCAGCGAGGCAACGCAAAGTGGTGTTGGCCACCAACATCGCCGAGACCAGCCTGACCATCGACGGCGTACGGGTGGTGATCGATGCCGGGCTGGCGCGGGTGCCGCGTTTCGACCCCGGCAGCGGCATGACGCGTCTGGATACCCAGCGTATTTCCCGCGCCAGCGCCACCCAGCGCGCCGGTCGAGCCGGACGTCTGGAGCCCGGGGTGTGTTATCGGCTGTGGTCCCAGGATCAACACGAACAACTGGCCGCCTACGCCAGCGCTGAAATACTTTCGGCGGACCTCGCCGGCCTGGCGTTGCAATTGGCGCGTTGGGGCGTGACCCCGGGGCAGTTGGTGTGGCTCGATGTGCCGCCGACGGCGGCCTATGCCCAGGCCCAGGATCTGCTCGAACGCTTGGGGGCGCTGCAAGACTGGCAACTGACCCGGCATGGACAAGCCATGGCCGAACTGCCGGCCCACCCGCGAATTGCTCATCTATTGCTGCGCGGCCAGGCGCTGGGCCTGGCGCACATGGCTTGCGATGTGGCGGCGCTGCTCGGCGAACGGGATATTCTGCGCGGCGCCGGCGCCGACCTGCACAGTCGCCTGGTGCTGCTGTCGGGCGAGGAGCGTGCGGCCCGGGGCGCCCAGGGGGGTGTGCAGCGGGCTCGGCAACTGGCCCGGCAGTATCGCGGATATCTGCGCGGCAAAGCCGAGCAACCGGTTCCGGACCCGCAACATCCACGCTGGCTCGGTGCATTGCTGGCCCTGGCCTACCCGGACCGCGTGGCCCAGCAGCGCCGCCCCGGTGGCGCGGAGTATCGGTTGGCCAATGGGCGCGCGGCCTTGTTTGCCGAGGCCGACAGTCTGATGAAGCAGGGCTGGCTGGTCATCGCCGACCTGGGCAGTCGCCAGGGGCAACGGGAAGAGCGGATTTACCTGGCCGCGGATTTTGACCCGGCGCTGTTCGACTCGGTATTGACCGAGCAGGTGCGTTGCGTCGATCAGCTGGATTGGGACGAGCGCGAAGGCGTGCTGCGGGCCGAGCGCCAGCGCAAGGTCGGTGAACTGGTGTTGAGCCGTGAACCGTTGACCGGCCTGGATGAAGCCGCGCGCAGCCAGGCGCTGGTCAACCTGGTGCGGCGCAAGGGCCTGGAACTGCTGCCCTGGACCCCGGAGCTGCGGCAATGGCAGGCCCGGGTGGCGCTCTTGCGCCAGCTCGACCTCCACCAGCAGGGCGAAAGTACCTGGCCGGACGTCAGCGATGGTGCGCTGCTCAAGGGCCTGGAACACTGGCTGATGCCCTATCTGGGGCGGGTGTCGCGGCTTAGCCACTTTGCCAACCTGGACCTGTCGAGCATTGTGCATAACTTGCTGCCCTGGCCGTTGCCCCAACGCCTGGATGAACTGGCGCCCCATCACCTGAGCGTGCCTTCGGGGTCGTCGATCCGCCTGGACTACAGCGAACAGCCACCGATTCTCGCGGTGCGCCTGCAGGAATTGTTTGGCCTGGCCGAGACCCCACGCATTGCCGGCGGCCGGCAGGTGGTCAAGCTGCACCTGCTGTCACCGGCCCGCCGCCCGGTGCAGGTGACCCAGGACCTGGCGAATTTCTGGCGCAGTACCTACGCCGAAGTGAAGAAGGACCTGAAGGGCCGATACCCCAAGCACTACTGGCCCGATGACCCACTGGTGGCAGAAGCCACGGCGCGGGCTAAACCGCGCAAGTCCTGATGGTTGCGTGGTCGTATGCACAATCGGCGAGCACCCAAAACCAGGGTGGGAGCGGGCGCCCGCTTGCGGCTTGCCCGCGATGGGGCCTGGCACAAAAGCCCCGGGGTTACGGCGTTGCCGGCAACAGAAACCGCGCAATCACCGGTAAGTGATCGGAGATGCGCAGCGTATCGTCCTGCCGGACCTCGGCTTGCACCCGTTTGATCCGGGGGCTGTAGAACAGGTAGTCGACCGTCCGGTCCGGGCCATTGAGCCCGGGGTCGTTGGGGTAGTGGGTCAGCCAGCGGGCGCGGTCGATGCCGCTGGCTTCGTTGTTGGTCGGGATCATCGGGTACTTATCCCACAGCGTGTGCAGGGCGCTGTCGGCGGTGTAGGGCGTGCGCTGTTCGGGGGGCAGGCGCTGGAACTGGCCGAGGGGCAGCAGGTTGAAATCACCCCCGATCAGCCACGGAGTGCCGCGCGCTTCGAATTTGTCCAACACCTTGGCCACGGCCGCGACCTTGTGTTGCAGGCTGTCATCCGGCTGGCGCACCCAGTCCAGGTGAGTATTGAGCAGCGCCACCTGGCCGCCGTCTCTGAGGGGCAGGTAGCTCACCAGCAAAGCGTTTTTCGGCTGGAACTGGCGGCTGATGACGTTGAGCGACGGCTCGGGCAATTGCTGGCGTTCGGCGTGTTCGATCTGGTAGCGGCTCAAGGTGGCCAGTTGCCGGCCGACGCTGCCGAAAATATGCAGGTCCGGCACGAAGTCGGCCTTCCAGTCGAAGGCCTGGGTGCTGCAGGGGTAGAGGTCCGCCAGGCGCTCGCGCAGCAGATTGAGCTGGTCCTGATAGTCGCTGGCCTTGGCCCCGTCATCCAGCTCCTGCAACAGCACGGCATCCGGCTGCTCATCGCGGATCACCCGCGCCACTTCATCCAGGCTGAAGGCTATGTCTTCGGGGGTAGGGGATTCGTCGGTGCCTTGGGCCAGGTCGTTCCAGAACACATAACGCTTGCCCGCCAGGTACTGCACGTTCCAGGTCATGACCTTCAGCGCCTGGCCCGGTACCAGCGAGGGGGCCGGGCCGCTGCACTGCACCGTCAGGGACTCCTTGGCCTCCGGGCGCCAGGTCAGGCTGTAGGTCGAGGCCAGCAACAGGCCTGCAAGGAGCAGAAGGCCCAGCAGGGTGTAGCGCAGTAGGCGGGTCATGGGCTCGGCTTATGGCGTCACAAAAGTGGGTCCCGAGCATAACCGAGAGCAGGGCCAGAGCCCAAGGGGCTGCTGTCAGGCGTTGCCCTGGGTTTTGTCAGGCGCTTCGCTGATCAGCATGAACAGGCGAAACAGCACCACGCTGGTGAACAGTTGCAGAAAACTGTGACCACTTTCGATCAGCACCGACAGCACCGGGTTCTGCGGTGGTGGGTAGAGGGAAACGCTCACGCCCTTGAGCAGCCACAGTGGTCCCATCACACAGAGAATGCACAGCAGGATGCGCAGGAAATTACCCCGGGCCAGGCGCATGCTTTCGCGGATCGCGGCCAGTGGCGCCAGGTTGCGCAGCACCAGCAGGTATTCGGCGAATGCCAGCATCACCATCAGCCAGATGCCCGGCAGAAAGTACAGCGACAGGCCCACCAGAATCATCAAGGTGTTGACGGCCGTCAGCAAGGCGAAGCGCGGCCACAAAGTGGCCGATGCCGCCAGCAGGTCGCGGGTACGCGGCGACTCGCCTCGGCTGCGGGCATCGAGAAACAGGATCAGTGCGGCGGTGTACAGCGGGTAGACCAGCAACCCGACAATCACGCTGTAGCCGGGAAACGCCTCGGGTCCCTGGGTGTGATCGACCAGTTGTTGCAGCAGGGCCTCGATCACCACCAGCGGCAGGCACAGCGCCACGATGCCGCCCAGGTTGCGCTTGAAGAAATACAAGGAGTCGCGGAGTACGTCTAACGGATTCATCGGTCGCTTTCGCAGGTTGCAAAGTATGGCGACACTGTAACCGATGGGAGCGGTACCTGAACAAAGGTAAACGTTAGGTAAAGCGCATTGAAACAGCTGGCATCGGCCCCATTACTGCCGGGCACCTTATCCACACGGGATCAGGGCACAGATTTCTCCGGCAATCTATGAGGTCGCCATGAACAGCGAAGAGCAAACTCTGATCGATGACCTGTTTGCACGCTTGCAGCAGGCCCACACCCAGGCCGCCCCGCGCGACGCCCAGGCTGAAAACCGAATCAACGAGCACCTGGGCCGCCAGCCCGCCGCCGGTTACTTCATGACCCAGGCGATCCTGGTGCAAGAGGCGGCGCTCAAGCGCCTCGACGAGCAAAACCAGGCGCTCGCGAAACAGGTCCAGCACTTGCAGAACCAGTTGTCGCAGACCCCGACAGCGGCACAGAGCGGCGCTGGCGGGTTCCTTTCCAGTCTCTTTGGCGGACCTCGTGAGCCGCAGCCTGCCGCACCCCAGGCGCCGTCGGCATTCGGCGGCAATGGCTGGCGCGAACCCGGACGCTCGGCCCCCAAGGCGCAGCCCGGCGCGCAGAACTTCACGGCCCCGGCGCAACAGGCGCCGGCGGCTGGTGGCAGCTTCCTCGGGGGGGCTCTGAAGACCGCGGCTGGGGTCGCGGGCGGGGTCATGCTGGCGCAGGGTATCAGCAGCCTGTTCCACAGTAACCAGGCACCCCAGGAAGTCGTCGAAGTGATCAAGGAAGAGCCCGCGCCGGTCAACGACACCGGCAACGGCTGGGGTGATGCGCCGCGCATGGCCGGTAACGACAGCTACGGCAACGACCAGGGCGGGTTTGCCGACGCCGACTACAGCGACGACGACAGCTTCGTCTGATCCGCCATTCGTCCGGGGCGCTCCGCCGTCCCGGACGGATGATTCGCCCATCCTTCCCTGCGACTGGCATACTGGGCGACTTTTCGGACCCTGGGTCCGAACAATCGCCAGCGCCTGTGCGCGCCAAGAGGATGTGCGGTGAAGAAGATCGCAGTGTTCGCCGATGTCCAGAACCTCTATTACACCGTGCGCCAGGCCTACGGTTGTCATTTCAACTATGCCGCCTTGTGGGCGGACATCAGCCAGCACGGGCAGATTGTCGAGGCCTATGCCTACGCCATCGATCGCGGCGACAGCAAGCAGCAGCAGTTCCAGCAGATCCTGCGCAACCTCGGTTTCACCGTGAAGCTCAAGCCCTACATCCAGCGCAGCGACGGCTCGGCCAAGGGTGACTGGGACGTGGGCATCACCCTGGATATCATGGACGCCGCCGACCACGTCGACGAAGTGGTGCTGGCCTCCGGTGACGGCGATTTCGACATGCTGCTCGAACGCATCATCAACAAGCACGGGGTGGCCGCCGTTGCCTATGGCGTGCCGGGTCTTACCGCCAATTCGCTGATTCGCGCAGCCACCCGCTACGTGCCGATCGAAGGCGCGTTGCTGCTCAAAAACTGATTATTGAACGCAAGGAACAGGTTTGGAACGCATAGCCGTCATCGACTTTGAAACCACCGGAATCTCCCCCAGCAGCAGTTGCCGGGCCACGGAAATCGCCGTGGTGATCCTAGAACAGGGGCGCATCGTCGAGCGTTACCAGAGCCTGATGAATGCCGGCGTGCGCGTACCGGCGTTTATCGAACAACTGACCGGCATCAGCAACGCCATGCTGCGCACCGCACCCAGTGCGCAGCAGGTGATGAACGAGGTCAATGAATTTGTCGGGACTACGCCGTTGCTGGCGCACAACGCGGCATTCGACCAGAAGTTCTGGGACTTCGAACTGGGGCAGATCAAGCGCACGCGCTTGCAGCACTTTGCCTGCTCGCTGTTGCTGGCCCGCCGCCTGATGCCGGCGGCGCCCAACCACAAGCTGGGCACCCTCACCCGCTTCGCCGGGTTGCCTCATACCGGCCAGGCTCACCGGGCCATGGCCGACGCCGAAATGGCCGCCAACCTCACAACCCACCTGGCGCAGGAGTTGCAGCACACGCACGGCGTGCGCGAGCTGTCCCATGACCTGCTGCGCAGCCTGCAGAAAGTCCCGGCGGCCAAGATCAACGAGCATCTCAAGCGCCACCGCGGGTTCTGACGTTCGGGTAGTCCACTAGGCCCTTATGCGCCGTGCTTGCCGTTGCCTTCGAGCTGCCCCAGGGGCACGCGTTTTTCGAAGGCGCTGGAAAGCACGATCGAGGTCTTGCTGGAGCCGAACCGGGCGACACGATTGATCAAGTCTTCCAACTCGATCATCGAGGCCACCGCGCCCCGCATGATCACGCAGGAGTCGCCGGTGACGCGATGGCACTCGGTGAGCTGGGGGATCTTGATCATTTCGTCATAGGCTTTCTGGTTACCGTGCTGGGTCAGGCGCAGTTCGATCAGGCATTGGATCGGCAGGCCGACCTTGGCCAGGTCGACGGTGGCCTGGTAGCCGGTGATCACGCCGCTGGACTCCAGCTTAGCCACTCGCTCGGCGACGGCGGGGGCCGACAGGTTCACCTTGCGCGCCAGTTCGGCATAGGACGCCCGCCCGTTTTCCATGAGGGCACTGAGCAGCATGCGGTCGTATTTATCCATAAACAGGCTCCCTGAACAGCTGACTTTCGAAAGTACGGCTTATAGCCGTTATCTCCGTGTTTTGAAAAGTGTACGGGCCTTATAAACAGGTTTTGTAACTTAAGTTCCGTCTGTCGGCTTTCTAGAATAACGCTCCACTTGTCCTGCCTTAGAGCGTCCCATGCCTGGTCTTCGCCGTTTCCCGTTACCGCTGATTGGAGCCTTTTTTGCGCTGTATGTGATCTGGGGGTCGACCTACCTGGTGATCCGCATCGGCGTCGAATACTGGCCACCGCTGATGCTGGGGGGCGTGCGCTTCATCATTGCCGGGACCCTGCTGTATGCCTTTCTGCGTTGGCGCGGGGTGCCGGCACTCACGTGGCCGCAGTGGAAAGCGGCCGCGGCGATCGGGGTGCTGTTGCTCAGCTGTGGTAACGGCGCGGTGACGGTTGCCGAGCACGCGGGTGTGGCCTCGGGCGTGGCGGCATTGGCGGTGGCCACGGTGCCGCTGTTCACCTTGCTCTGCGGCTATTTCTGGGGCGCGCGCAATACTCGCCTGGAGTGGGCGGGGATTGTGCTGGGCCTGATCGGGATCGCCATGCTCAACCTCGGCTCCAACCTGCAGTCCAGTCCCTTGGGCGCGGCCTTGCTGATCTTTGCCGCGGCGGCCTGGGCCTTTGGTTCGGTGTGGAGCAAACATTTGCCGTTGCCCCAGGGGGCGATGGCCAGTGCCGCCGAGATGCTGGTCGGTGGCGTGGTGCTGATGATCGCCAGCGCACTGTCCGGCGAACGCCTGCACAGCCTGCCACCGATCGAGGGCTGGGCGGCGCTGATGTACCTGGTGCTGCTCGGTTCGATCGTCGCGTTCAACGCCTACATGTACCTGCTCAAGCACGTGCGTCCGGCAGCGGCCACCAGCTACGCCTACGTCAACCCAGCCGTGGCCGTGTTGCTGGGGATCGTTTTTGCCGGTGAAACCATTGGCCTGGAAGAAGCCCTGGCGATGACGGTGATCATCAGTGCCGTGGTGCTGATCGGCTTGCCGCAGTGGCGTAAGCAGAAACCGCAGTGATTTAAGGTAAACTGCCGCGCATTGCCCACGTGCGCTGATTTTTTCCTACGGTATCCCAATGACTTTCGCCACTCTTGGCCTGATCGAACCCTTGCTGCGCGCCCTTGATACGCTCGGTTACCAGACCCCGACCCCGGTCCAGGCGCAAGCCATGCCGGCGGTACTGGCCGGTCGCGACCTGATGGCCGCGGCCCAGACCGGTACCGGCAAGACCGCCGGCTTTGCCGTGCCGCTGTTGCAGTTGCTGGCCATGGAAGGGCCGAAAGTCACCAGCAACTCGGTGCGTGCGCTGATCCTGGTGCCGACCCGCGAGCTGGCCGAACAGGTGCATGAAAGCCTACGCCAGTACGCCGAGCATCTGCCATTGAGCACCTACGCGGTGTACGGCGGCGTCAGCATCAACCCGCAGATGATGAAGCTGCGCAAAGGCGTCGACCTGCTGGTGGCGACGCCGGGGCGCCTGCTGGACCTGTTCCGCCAGAACGCGCTGAAATTCAATCAACTGCAGACCCTGGTGCTCGACGAAGCCGACCGCATGCTCGACCTGGGCTTCTCCGAAGAGCTGTCGAACATCTACCGGGTGCTGCCGAAAAAGCGCCAGACCTTGCTGTTCTCCGCGACCTTTTCGGATCAGATCCGCCTGCTGGCCGGGCAAATGCTCAATAATCCGCTGAGCATCGAAGTCAGCCCGCGCAACGTCGCCGCCAACACGGTCAAGCAATGGCTCTACACCGTCGACAAGAAGCGCAAGCCAGAGCTGTTCGTGCATTTGCTGCGCAAGCACAAGTGGAAGCAGGTGCTGGTATTCGCCAAGACCCGTAACGGCGTGGACGCGCTGGTGGAAAAACTCCAGGGCCTGGGCGTCAATGCCGACGGCATTCATGGCGACAAACCCCAGGCGACCCGCCAGCGGGCGCTGGACCGTTTCAAGGCCAGCGAGATCCAGATCCTGGTGGCCACCGACGTCGCGGCCCGTGGCCTGGACATCGAAGACCTGCCGCTGGTGGTCAACTTCGATCTGCCGATCGTGGCCGAGGACTACATCCACCGGATCGGCCGTACCGGTCGTGCCGGGGCCACCGGTGAGGCGATTTCGCTGGTGTGTGCCGATGAAGTGAACCTGTTGTCGGCGATCGAGACGCTGACCCGTCAGGCCCTGAATCGCCATATGGAGCAGGACTTCGAGCCGGAGCACCGGGTGCCGGACACCGACGCCAGCGGCCAGGTGATCAAGAAGCCGAAAAAACCGAAGAAGCCCAAGGCTTCCGGTGGCGGCAAGCGGAACCTGGGCAAATGGGTGGACAGCGGCGAGACCGTGGCCGATGTGCCGGTCAAGCCGGTGCGCAAGGTGCCGGTGTTCAACACCGGGCCGCGCAAAAAGAAGTGAGGCGTTGTAAGCCGCAAGCTTGAAGCGTGCGGCTTACAACGGGTAGCTGCTCCTCAGCCACTGCACCATCCCCAACCCCGCCGCACGCCCACTGGCAAAACAGGCGGTCAGCAGATAGCCGCCGGTCGGCGCTTCCCAATCGAGCATTTCGCCTGCGCAGAACACGCCGGGCAATGCCTTGAGCATCAGTTGTTCATTCATCGCTTCGAACGTCACGCCGCCGGCGCTGCTGATGGCTTCGTCCAGCGGCCGGGTCTTGACCAGTGTCAGCGGCAGGGCCTTGATGGCGTGGGCCAGCGCCAATGGATCGGCGAAGGACTCACTCGGTGTCAGTTCGCGCAGCAGCGCGGCCTTGACGCCATCCAGGCCCAACTGGCTGTGCAGGTGCTTGGCCATGGAGCGTGAGCCACGGGGCTTGCTCAACGCCGCGTGGATTTTATCCACAGGGCGCCCGGGCAGCAGATCCAGGTGCACAGTGGCTGAGCCTTGTTGTTCGATGGCCTCGCGAATCGGCGCAGACAAGGCATAGATCAGGCTGCCTTCAACCCCGGTGGCGGTGATCACGCATTCCCCCAGTCGCGGAACATCGTCATTCAAGCCGATGGCGATGTTTTTCAGCGGCGCTCCGGCGAATTTGCTGAGCATCAACTCGCTCCAGGCCGTCACTTCAAATCCGCAGTTGCTCGGTTTCAGCGGCGCCAGGGCCACCCCTCGTTGTTCCAGGGGCAACATCCAGGCGCCATCGGAGCCCAAGCGCGCCCAACTGCCGCCACCCAGTGCCAGCAACAGGGCGTCGGGGCTGATCGCCTGTTCGCCGTCGGGGTTGGCGATGCGCAGGCTGCCGTCCGGGTTCCAGCCCAGCCAGCGGTGGCGGGTGTGGATAACGACACCGTTGTCACGCAGGCGCTTGAGCCAAGCGCGCAGCAGTGGGGCGGCTTTCATGTCGGTGGGGAAGACGCGGCCGGAACTGCCGACGAAGGTTTCTATCCCCAGGCCGTGAATCCATGCACACAACGCTTGTGCGTCGAAACCGCGCAACAGCGGGGCGATGTGCGGCGCGCGTGCGGCGTAGCGTGCAAGGAAGGCCAGGTAGGCTTCGGAGTGGGTGATGTTCATGCCGCCGACCCCGGCCAGCAGGAACTTGCGGCCCACCGACGGCATGGCGTCGTAGAGGTCGACCTTGATCCCGGCCTGGCTCAACACCTCGGCGGCCATCAGCCCGGCGGGGCCGCCCCCGATGATGGCGACGTGCTGGGGAGGGTGGGCGGCGGGTTGGCTCATGGCGTGCACTGCGATTCGGCTCGAAAGGCCGCGTATTCTAGCAGCACCGCAGGTCCCCCGTAGCAGCTGCCGAGCCCGCGAGGCTGCGTTCGAGGACGCAGTCCTCGCCAGGTGCTTGGATCTGGCGACTGCTGCGCAGCCGAACGCAGCCGAACGCAGCCTCGCAAGCTCGGCAGCTGCTACAGGGGGAGTCATAGGGCGATGGAGCTGGTTGAAAAGTGATCAGTGCCTCGTAAGGCATAGGGAGCAGGCCTTGCAGGTCCTTTCACTCAGGTTATCCACAGGCCGTTCCACAGGCATTGTGGGTAAAGCATCCACAACTCAATGACAGCCTGATGACTGCCAGACTCGCTGCGCACTGTGATGGAGGATGCCGTGGCGCCGGGCCAGGGCCTGGCGGTCCTTGCTGTAGCCACCGCCAATCACCCCCATCGCCGCGATGTCGCGGCCCAGGCAGTGGCGCAGTACGGCTTCATCGCGGGCGGCGACGCCGGCATCGGTCAGCTTCAGATAGCCGAGGGCGTCGTCCTTGTGCACGTCGACCCCGGCGTCGTACAGCACCAGGTCTGGCTGGTAGAGCGGCAGCAGGTAGTTGAGTGCATCATCGACCACCTTGAGGTACTCGGCATCGCCCATGCCCATAGGCAGCGGAATGTCCCAGTCGCTGTCGGCCTTGCGTGCGGGAAAATTCTTTTCGCAATGCAGGGAAACCGTCACTGCATCCGGGGTATGTTGCAGAATCCGCGCCGTGCCGTCGCCCTGGTGCACGTCACAGTCGAAGATCAGCACCCGTGAAACCCGCCCGCTGGCCAGCAGGTATTGGCTGATCACCGCCAGGTCGTTGAAGATGCAGAAGCCGGCGGGGTGGTCGTAGTGGGCGTGGTGAGTGCCGCCCGCCAGGTGGCAGGCCATGCCATGCTCCAGCGCCTGTTCGGCGGCCAACAGGGAGCCGCCGACTGCCCGCACGGTGCGCCGGGCCAGGGCTTCGTTCCAGGGCAGGCCGAGGCGCCGCTGGTCTTCGCGGGACAACTCGCCGCTCATGTAGCGTTCGATATAGCCGGGGTCGTGGGCCAGGGCCAGAATGTCCGCCGGGCATATTTGTGGACGCAGCAGGTGCTGGTCCTCGGTCAGGCCACTGTCCACCAGGTGATCGCGCAGCAGCCGGAACTTGTCCATGGGGAAGCGATGTTCCGCTGGAAACTCGGGGCTGTAGTCTTCGTGATAAATCAGCGGCAGGGGCATGGTCGGTTCGTGGCGTGGTGTGACGAAGTGAAGGATCCTACCAGCGATCTAGACTTGTTTGCAGGGAAACGGAGGGGAGCGATGGAGCCGATACTGGAACTTGAGAGCGCGCGGCTGCTGATGCGCCAGTGGCGTGATGAAGATTTGCCGGAATTTGCCGCGATGTGTGCCGACCCGCAAGTCATGCGCTATTTCCCGGCACCCTTGAGTCGTCTGGAAAGCGCTGCATTGATCGGGCGAATCCGCGGACATTTTGCTGAGCACGGTTTTGGAGGATGGGCGCTGGAGCGCAAGGACAGCGGTGCATTCATCGGATTCACCGGCTTGGGGGTGGTCGGGTTCGACGCTCCGTTCACGCCCGCCACCGAAATCGGGTGGCGCCTGGCCCGCGAGCACTGGGGCCTGGGGTACGCCAGCGAAGCGGCCTGGACCGCTCTGCGCTGCGGCTTTGACCGCTTGCAGCTGGATCAGGTCGTGGCCTTTACCACCGTGACCAACCTGCCGTCACAGAAAGTCATGCAAGCCATTGGCATGCACCCTGATCCGGCAGGCGATTTCCAGCATCCCAGGCTGGAACCCGGTCATCCGCTGCGTAGCCACGTGTTGTACCGCATCACCCGGGAGCAATGGTTGGAAACCTTGCATGGATAAGCTGGCCGGGATGTTTACAATGTGCGCAATGTTGGCCCGGGCCAACACCTGAATTGACCGCCGCAGCCAAGACTGCGCGGCATTGCTCTGTGTGAGGAGAGTCTGAATGAGCCAAGTGCTGGAAGATCTGGTCGACCTGCTGACCCTGGAACCGATCGAAGAAAACCTGTTTCGCGGCCGTAGCCAGGACCTGGGTTTTCGTCAGTTGTTCGGCGGCCAGGTGCTGGGCCAGTCCCTGTCGGCGGCCAGCCAGACCGTAGAAGAAGCGCGTCACGTGCATTCGATGCACGGTTATTTCTTGCGTCCGGGCGACGCCGGTTTGCCGGTGGTCTACCAGGTGGATCGGGTACGCGACGGCGGCAGCTTCAGCACTCGCCGGGTGACTGCGATCCAGAAGGGCCACCCGATCTTCACCTGCAGTGCTTCGTTCCAGTACGACGAAGAAGGGTTCGACCATCAGAGCGCGATGCCCCAGGTGGTCGGCCCGCAAAACCTGCCGTCGGAACTGGAACTGACCCAGCAACGGGCGCACCTGATCCCCGAACACATGCGCGAAAAACTGTTGTGCCCCAAGCCGATCGAGTTTCGCCCGGTGACCGGCAGCGACCCCTACAATCCGCAGCCGGCCGACCCGGTCAAGTACGTCTGGTTCCGCGCCGACGGTGCGCTGGCCGACTCGCCGGCGCTGCACAAGTATCTGCTGGCCTACGCCTCTGATTTCGGCCTGCTGGTCACTTCATTGCTGCCCCACGGCAAATCGGTCTGGCAAAAAGACATGCAGGTGGCCAGCCTCGACCACGCCTTGTGGTTCCACGCCGACGTGCGTGCCGATGATTGGCTGCTGTACGCCATGGACAGCCCATGGGCCGGTAACTCCCGGGGTTTTTCTCGCGGCAGCGTGTTCAACCGCGCCGGCAAACTGGTGGCCTCGGTCACTCAGGAAGGCCTGATTCGCCACCGCAAGGATTGGGCGTGAGCCTGGCGCAGGTACGCCATTGGGTGTTCGACATGGACGGCACCCTGACCGTGGCCGTGCATGATTTTGCGGCGATTCGCCAGGCCCTGGCGATTCCCCCCGAACACGACATCCTGACCCATCTTGCCGCGCTGCCAGCCGCCGAGGCCGCGGCCAAGCATGCCTGGCTGCTGGAGCACGAGCGGGACCTGGCGCTGGGTTCGCAGCCGGCCCCTGGCGCCGTCGAGCTGGTGCGTGAGTTGGCCGGGCGGGGGTATCGCCTGGGCATCCTCACCCGCAATGCCCAGGAACTGGCTCACATCACGCTCCAGGCCATTGGCCTGGCGGACTGCTTTGCGGTCGAGGATGTGCTGGGCCGCGACGACGCGCCGCCCAAGCCCCATCCCGGTGGATTGCTGAAGCTGGCCGAGGCCTGGGATGTGGCCCCCGCCAATATGGTGATGGTCGGTGACTACCGGTTTGACCTCGATTGCGGCCGCGCGGCGGGCACGCGCACGGTGCTGGTGAATCTACCGGACAACCCGTGGCCGGAGTTGACCGACTGGCACGCCGCCGACTGTGTGGCACTGCGTGATCTGCTGTCGGTCCCAGGCGCCTGAGGGCGTTGTATTCACCAGCGAAACAGCGCTTGCTGGCCCTGCGGCGAGGTGAACATCTTGTCACCGTTGTGCCCGACCCCGGGCACTTGCACCAGGTGCTGTTTGAGCCCTTGTGGGTGGCGCTGGGTCAGGTAGTTGAAACAGTTGAGCCCGCGCTCCTGGCGTGACGGACCCTGGGCCAGGGCGGCGCAGGTCTTGTCCAGGGCCGGTTGGATCGCATTGGTGTCCAGTTGGCCGAGCAGATAGGTGATGTCACGCTCGATGTAGCGCTGCTCCAGTGACTGCACCGTCTGGCCCTTGGCGTAGGCCGGCAGTTTGTCCAGGCCGTCCTTCCAATCGTTGAAGTCGGGGCATTTCTTGCGGTCCACGGACACCCGCCGCTGTCGATCGAAGTAGGTGTAGGACGAGGGGTTGGCGATCACGTAGCGGACCTTGACGCCGGCCTGGCGCAGGGCCGGCTGGTCATCCCCGAGCAAGGCAAAACGCTGCACCACTTGCCCACCACCGGAGTGTCCGGCAATCACCACTTCCTTGAGGGTCGGGTACTCCCGGCGATTGCTCAGGCGGGTCAGCAAGCGGTCGAGCACGGCATAGGCGCTCAGCGCCTGGGGGCCTGTGGACAAGTCGCCGGCCATCCATTCGTTGCCACGCCAGCGCAGTACGCTGTCGGCCAGTTGATGCCGCGTTATGTCGGACTCATTGAGAAACTGCGGAGCGATCACCAGGGTGCTGGCACTCTGTCCGGCCTGCGCCGCAGCTTTCTCGACGCTTTGCCGGTAGGTTTCGGCATTGCGCAAACGCCCATGGAGGATGATCAGTACCCGCTGGATCTTCGGTGACGTCTGGCTGACGCCAACGGCCAGTTCCCCTACGCCCAGGTCCAGGCGGCCGGGGCTGATGTCTTTCACCCCGTGGTCAGCCGCTTATAGCGGGGTACACCCCCAAGAGCAGAACGAATACCGCCAGCCAGCGTTTTTCCATTTAGAGACTCTTCGAGGCAAAGGTGTCGCATTGACTGATCTGGCCCTGGGCGAAGCCGGTCTTGAACCAGCGTACGCGTTGCGCCGAGGTGCCGTGGGTGAATGAGTCCGGGACCACACGACCCTGACCCTGTTGCTGCAAACGATCGTCGCCGATGGCGTTGGCGGCGTTCATGGCTTCTTCAATATCACCGGGCTCAAGCCAGTTCAAACGCTTCTGCGCATGGTTGGCCCAGACCCCGGCCAGGCAATCGGCCTGCAGCTCCTGGCGCACCAGCAGTCCGCCATCGCCTTCCATGCGTTGCCCTTGCTGGCGCGCGGCCTGGATTTTGGCAGACACCCCCAGCAGGGTCTGTACGTGGTGGCCGACTTCGTGAGCGATCACATACGCCTGGGCGAAGTCGCCGGCGGCGCCGAACCGCTGGGACATTTCCTGGAAGAAGCTCATGTCCAGGTACACCTTTTGATCTGCCGGGCAGTAGAACGGCCCGGTCGCCGCCGAGGCGCCGCCGCAGGCCGAGCTGACTCGGCCGCTGAACAGCGTCAGCTTGGGCGCCGCGTACTGGCGCCCAGCCTGCTGAAAGATCGGGCCCCAGGTGTCTTCGGTGTCACCGAGGATCCGCGCCACAAATTCTGCCTGTTCGTCATTGGCCGGTGGCACCTTGCGGGTTTGCGTGGTGGCGGGGGCTGATTGCGGGTCCATTTGCCCGGCCAGTTGCCCGAGAATCTGCATCGGGTCCTGCCCGGTGATCCAGCCGATCCCGATGATCAGCACGATGGCCGTGAGGCTCAGCCCCTTGCCCCCGCCGAAACGCATGCCACCGCCACCGCCCCCCTCACCGCGGGCATCCACCACGTTGTCACTGCGGCGGCCTTTTTTCCATAACATGTGGGAATCCTCTGATTGCGCGTGGTGTGAGTGTTGCTGGTGAGTGGGATAGTCGCCAGTCCGGTCGTCAGACGATGGCGGACGAAAGGTAGTATGGCATTCGAAGTACGACGCTGCCGGGCTACAGCACCGTGGCCGAGAAGGTGTCGCATTGCTCGATGCGACCTTGCTCGTAACCGCGCTCGAACCAGCGCACCCGCTGCGCGGAAGTACCGTGAGTGAAGGTCTCAGGCATCGGCCCGCTCGTTTGGTTCCCGCGCCGGTAATCGTCGCCGAACACCGCGGCCGCTTCCAGCGCGGCGTGCAGGTCCCCGGGTTCGAGCCAGTTCAGGCGCTGCTGGGCATGGTGCGCCCAGACGCCCGCCAGGCAATCGGCCTGCAATTCCGCGCGCACCTCCAGGCCGTGGTCACCGGCCGTGGCTTGGCCGGCATTCAGGGCTTCGTCGAAGGGCCGGGATAATCCCAGGCGGGTTTGCACGTGATGACCGACTTCATGGGCGATGACATAGGCCTGGGCAAACTCGCCGAAGTGGGGCATCTGCTGGGCCATCTTGCGGAAAAAACCCAGGTCCAGGTACAGCGCCTGATTGTCTGGGCAATAGAACGGCCCGACCGCCGACGAAGCGTAACCGCAGGCGGAAGTCACGCCCTGCTCGAAGAGGGTCAGGGTGGGTTCAGGGTAGGGTTGGTCCAGGGCTAGAAACAGGGCTTTCCAAGTGTCTTCGGTATCCCCGAGCACCGCGCGCACGAACGCCAGGTCGAGGTCATCGGTGTTTTCCGGCGTGACTTCGCTCACGGGCGGCGATGCCGGGCCAGCCTCCTGGGGGGCGGTCAGGCTGCCCAGCGCCACGACCCCCGAGAGGGCGGCAGCACCGAGGGCGATCACGAGTTTCTTGCTCGGGGGGACGCGGTTGGAGGGGGATTGGCGGGTATCGGTGACGTTATCGCTGGGACGGGCTTTGTTCCATAGCATGTCGACATTCCTTGTGAGTTGAGCGGCATTCATTGCCTGGTGTCTGCATACCAGCTACGGCGCGAAAAGTGACGGTCAATGTGTAAACGCAGGTGAGCGACAGCGCCGCAGAGTGCCGGGACAAGTTGTATTGAAATCGTAAGCGGGGGGGCTATACGCGGTAGCGATACTTCCTTCGCTGCATCGCGCGGCCCATAATCGCCGGCGTATACAGCGTTGGCCAAGAGCCTGGAATGAGAATGCCCTCAGACCTTCCCGTAGCGCCCGAAGCGTCCACGCTCGAGCCGCGCAAGAGTCGCAAGAACAACCCGGAAAAGACCCGCGAGAACATCCTTCAAGAAGCGATTGTCGAGTTCGTCCAGCAGGGGTTGTCCGGGGCGCGAGTGGATGCCATCGCCGAACGAATCCAGACCTCCAAGCGCATGATCTATTACTACTTCGGGAGTAAGGAGCAGCTCTATGTCGAGGTGCTGGAGAAACTCTACGGGGATATCCGCAGTTCCGAGAACCACTTGCACCTCGCCGAGCTCGCACCGCGCGAGGCGATTCGGCGGCTGGTGGAGTTCACCTTCGACCACCATGATCGTAATGTCGATTTCGTACGCATCGTCAGCATCGAGAACATCCACAACGCCGAGTATGTGAAGCAGTCCCAGACGATCAAGGCGATGAACAACACCCTTCTCGATTCCCTGGGGACGATTGTGCATCGCGGGGTCGAGGAGGGGGTGTTCCGCGATGGGATCAACCCGCTCGATGTGCACCTGTTGATCAGGTCGTTCTGTTTCTACCGGGTGTCGAACCGTCACACCGTCGGCGAGATTTTCCACATCGACCTGCCCGATGTGGCGGTCAAGCAGCGTCATCGGCAGATGATTTGTGAGGCGGTGCTGCGCTACCTGCAGGCCTGAACCGGGCACCCACAAAAAAGCCGTCCCTCGGGACGGCTTTTTTGTGGGCCGTGATCAGCGATCAACGGCGGGTCAGCAAGACCCCGGATTCCATGTGGTGGGTCCACGGGAACTGATCGAACATCGCGCAACGGGTGATGCGGTGCGTGTCGTGCAACTGGGCGATGTTGGCCGCCAAGGTCTCTGGGTTGCACGAGATGTACAGGATGTTGTCGAAACGCCGGGTCAGCTCGCAGGTGTCCGGGTCCATGCCGGCGCGCGGCGGGTCGACGAACACGCTGCCGAATGCGTAGCTCTTCAAGTCGATACCGTGCAGGCGGCGGAACGGGCGCACTTCATTCAAGGCTTCGGTCAACTCTTCGGCGGACAGCCGCACCAGGGTGACGTTATCCACCGCGTTTTCGCTGAGGTTGCTCAGCGCGGCATTGACCGAGGTCTTGCTGATTTCCGTGGCCAGTACTTTGCCTACGCGGGTCGCCAGGGGCAGGGTGAAGTTGCCGTTGCCGCAGTACAACTCCAGCAGATCGTCCGGGCGCTCGCACAGGGCGTCATACGCCCAGTTGAGCATCTTCTGGTTCACCGTACCGTTGGGCTGGGTGAACGCACCTTCGGGCTGGCGATAGCTGAAGGTCCGCCCGCCGACTTCCAGTTTCTCGACCACATAATCCTGGCCGATCACTTCGCGCTTGCCCTTGGAGCGGCCGATCACACTGACATTCAAGTCGGCAGCCAACTGGCTGGCCGCCGCATGCCAATGCTCGTCGAGCGGGCGGTGGTAGCACAGGGTAATCATCGCGTCGCCGGCCAGGGTGGTCAGGAACTCCACCTGGAACAGCTTGTGGCTCAAGGCGGCGCTGGCCTGCCAGGCGGCCTTGAGCTGCGGCATCAATTGGTTGATGCGCAGGCTGGCGATCGGGAACTCTTCGATCAGGATTGGCGTGCGCTTGTCTTCCTGGGAAAACATTGCGTAGTGCCGCTCGCCGGCTTCGCGCCACAGGCGGAATTCGGCGCGCAGGCGGAAGTTGGCCAGCGGCGAGTCGAACACCTCAGGTTGCGGGGCGTCGAACGGGGCCAGCAGGTCACGCAGGCGCGTGACCTTGTCTTCGAGCTGAGCGGCGTAAGCCTGGGAATCGAATGTCATGCGTTGAACCAACCCAACTTGATCACGAACAGAATGGAGAGAATCACCAGCGCCGGGTTCAGCTCGCGGCCACGACCGGACAGCAGTTTGATTGCGGTCCAGGCGATGAAACCGAAGGCAATGCCGTTGGCGATGGAGTAAGTGAAAGGCATCGCCAGGGCGGTGATCACCACGGGCGCAGCCACGGTGATGTCATCCCAGTCTATTTCCGCCAGGCCGGAAGTCATCAGCACGGCGACGAACAGCAGGGCCGGCGCGGTGGCGAAAGCCGGAACGCTGGCGGCCAGTGGCGAGAAGAACAGTGCCAGCAGGAACAGGATGGCCACGACCACGGCGGTGAGACCGGTCCGGCCGCCGGCAGAGACGCCCGCTGCCGATTCGATGTAGCTGGTGGTGGTCGAGGTGCCCAGCAGGGAGCCGGCCATGGCCGCCGTACTGTCGGCGATCAGCGCCCGGCCCATTTTCGGCATGTGGCCGTCCTTGCCCATCAGGCCGGCGCGCTTGGCGACGCCGATCAGGGTGCCGGAGTTGTCGAACAGGTCGACGAACAGGAAGGCGAAGATCACGCTGACCAGACCGATGTCCAGGGCACCCTTGATGTCCAGTTGCAGGAAGGTCGGCGCCAGGGAGGGCGGCATCGACACCACGCCACCGAACGGGGTGAAACCCAGGGCGATGGACGCGATGGTCACGGTCAGGATGCCGATCAGCACCGCGCCGCGCACTTTCAGGGCCTCCAGGGCCACGATCAGGGCAAAGCCCAGGGTCGCGAGGATCGGTGCCGGTTGCTTCAGGTCACCGAGGCCGACCATGGTCGCTGGGTTACTGACCACGATGCCGGCGTTGTGCAGGGCAATCAGGGCCAGGAACAGGCCGATACCGGCGGCAATCGCCGAACGCAGCGGCAGCGGGATGCTGTTGATGATCCATTCGCGGATGCGGAAGATCGACAGCAGGAAGAACAGCACTGCCGAAATGAATACCGCGCCCAGCGCCACTTGCCAAGTGTGGCCCATGTGCAGGACCACGGTGTAGGTAAAGAAGGCGTTCAGGCCCATGCCCGGTGCCAGCGCGATCGGGTAGTTGGCAATCAGGCCCATCACGGCGGAGCCGATGGCGGCTGCCAGGCAGGTCGCGACAAACACCGCGCCCTTGTCCATGCCGGTCTCGCCGAGGATGCTCGGGTTGACGAACAGAATGTAGGCCATGGCCAGGAAGGTCGTGACGCCCGCAAGAATCTCGGTGCGCACGTTGGTGTTGTGTGCCTTGAGTTGAAACAGCCTTTCCAGCATGTCTGCTCCCCGTGGCGCATCGTGCGCCGTGAATGTATCGACTTGAACAGCAAAGCACAGGCCACCGCAGGCGCCCGGGATTTTTCTGTCGGTCGGAAAAAGCCGCGCATCATACCAGCAGCTTGGGGCTATGGCTGCGATCGTCGGCGATGTTTTGCCATTGAGACGAGTGGGGCATACTGCGCGCTGGTTTCGGGAGCGGTCATGTTTTCTAAAAAGCGCAGGTTGAGTCTGGTGGTGGGCGTGTGTGGCACCCTGTTGTCCGGCATGCAGGTGGCCGAGGCGGCTTCCGCGCCGCCGCTGAGCGAAATCAAGGTGCTCAAGGTCCAGTCGCCGACCTGCGGCATGGAGGACATCAGTCCCGGGCAGGCGCAAACCCACTGTGATCACGAAGGGCCGAACATCAAGATCTACGTGCTGGAGGTCGGTTATGGTCGTTCGCCCCAGGTCGGGCTGGATGGCGCGGACATCGACGGCGAGCGCACCCGGGTGTGTGCCTCTGACAACGGTGACCTGACGGATTGCGCCGGCATGGTCAGCAAGATCGTCGGCTACCTCTATATCTTTGATATGGCCGGCAAGCAGCGTGGCACTTTCACGTTCCGCAATACCTCGATCAACGCGCCCGCCAACAGCCTGTCGACCCAGATCTACATCAAGTAGTGGGCGCTGCTGGGCAGGGGACTTGAACGCCTGTCGGTAAAGGTGACTACGCTTTAAGGATCACCCTGTGGACACTGACCATGACCTTTAGAGCCCTGATTACCCTTGCCGAGGGCATCGACGACCTGCAAAGCGTCACCCTGATCGACGTGCTGCGCCGGGCGAACGTCGAAGTGGTGGTGGCCAGCATCGAGGCGCGGCGCATGCTGACGTGCGCCCGGGGCACACGCCTGACTGCCGATGCGATGTTGGTGGATGTGCTGGCGCAACCCTTCGACCTGATTGTCCTGCCCGGCGGTGCCGTCGGTGGCAAGCACCTGGCCGCCCATCAGCCGTTGCAGCAGTTGCTCAAGGACCAGGCCGCCGCTGGCCGGTTGTTCGCCGCCATCGCCGAATCACCGGCACTCGCCCTTCAGGCTTTCGGCGTGTTGCGCCAGCGACGCATGACCTGCCTGCCCGCTGTCAGCCAACAACTGCTGGGCTGCACCTTCGTCGATCAGCCGGTGGTGGTCGACGGCAACTGCATCACGGCCCAGGGTTCGGCAGCGGCCCTGGCCTTTGCCCTGCAGCTGGTGGAGCAACTGTGCGGCAGGGCGGTCAAGGTTGCGGTGGCGCGGGAACTGCTGGCTTAGCGGCGCTCGTCGAGTCCTTGGGCGCCTCCACTGGCACATGCATGCGATCACGCTGGGCCAGGGTGGGGAACAGCTTGATCCAGGTCCCGGTGACCAACAGCGTGCCGACACCACCCATCACCACCGCCGGCACGGTGCCGAACCAGTGCGCCGTCAGGCCGGACTCGAACTCACCCAACTGATTCGACGCGCCGATGAACAAGCCGTTCACCGCGCTGACCCGGCCGCGCATTTCATCCGGGGTTTCCAGTTGCACGAAAGACGCGCGGATCACCATGCTGATCATGTCCGCCGCCCCCAGCACCACCAGCACCGCCAACGAGAACCAGAATGACGTCGACAGGCCAAAGGCTATGGTCGCCACGCCGAACACGCCGACGGCGGTAAACATCACCCGCCCCACTTGGCGCTCCACGGCAAACCGCGCCAGCCAGAGTGACATCAACAGGGCGCCCACTGCCGGTGCCGAGCGCAGCAACCCCAGGCCCCATGGCCCGGTCAGCAGGATGTCCTTGGCGAACACCGGCAGCAGCGCGGTGGCGCCGCCCAGCAGTACGGCGAACAGGTCCAGGGAGATCGCCCCGAGAATGTCCGGGCGACTGCGGATGAAGCGAACACCGGCCAGCAGTGAATCCAGGGTGGCCTTGCCTTTGTTCAGCGGGGTTTGCCGCGCGGGCAGGTTGAGCATCAGGGTGCAGGCGATGACGTACAAGAGCACCGTTGGCCCGTAGACCCAGACGCTGCCAAAGGCATAGAGCAGGCCGCCGAGGGCCGGGGCGACGATGGTGGCCGACTGTTGCGCCGACTGGGCGGCCGCCACCGCGCGTGGGAACAGGGCGGTGGGCACGATGCTGGGCAGCAGGGCCTGGGTGGTGGGCAACTCGAACGAGCGGGCGGCCCCCAGCAGGAACGCGAGGATGAAGATCAGTTCACGGGTCACCTGGTCGGTGGCGCTGCCGATGGTCAGGGCCAGGGCAATCAACGCCTGCAAGGACTGGCAGAGGGCGGCGACCTTGCGCCGGTCATAGCGGTCCGCCACATGCCCGGTGTGCAGCATGAACAGCACCCGCGGGGCGAACTCCACCAACCCGACCAAGCCCAGGTCCAGCACGTTGCCAGTGAGTTGGTAGAGGTTCCAGCCAATGGCCACGGTGAGCATCTGGAAACCGCTGGCGGTGAAAATCCGCGCCAGCCAGAACCCAAGGAAAGGGCGCTGATGGCGTAACAGCAAAGGCTCTGGGTTGGGCATCGGCGGACAGGTCCGGTGGGGAAAGGCCTGAGCCTATCATCAAGCTGTAACAAAAGGTTGCGGAGGTCGCCAGGAAGGGAGCGCCAGGGTCCTGAGGCAACCTGTCACGCGGCAATCGACCACACGCTCTGTCGGTGGAAATGCGACTACTCTTTGATCGTTGCTTGATCCAGATCAAAGCCCCCGGAGGATTTGTTCTGGCGGCCAGATGGCCAGACTCCCTACGTTGTGATGATGGTAAAAAAAGAACGAATTCGAATTCGCCACACTCCATATCCGTGGGGGCGGTGGGTGCAGGCCACAAGCCTGTAGCCGTATTACCTGACAGAGGAAGACTTATGTTCGGTTTGGAGGCACTTGATCTCGCCCGAATTCAGTTCGCGTTCACCATCTCATTCCACATCCTGTTCCCGGCGATCACCATCGGCCTGGCGAGTTACCTGGCGGTGCTCGAAGGCCTGTGGCTGAAAACCAACAACAACACCTACCGTGACCTCTACCATTTCTGGTCGAAGATCTTTGCCGTCAACTTCGGCATGGGGGTCGTCTCCGGCCTGGTCATGGCCTACCAGTTCGGCACCAACTGGAGCCGTTTCTCGGACTTCGCTGGCTCCGTCACCGGGCCGCTGCTGACCTATGAAGTGCTCACGGCATTCTTCCTCGAGGCGGGTTTCCTCGGCGTCATGTTGTTTGGCTGGAACAAGGTGGGACGCAGGCTGCACTTCTTCGCCACGGTCATGGTGGCGATCGGCACGCTGATCTCGACGTTCTGGATTCTCGCCTCCAACAGCTGGATGCAGACCCCGCAGGGTTACGAAATCATCAACGGCCAGGTCATCCCGGTGGACTGGTTTGCGGTGATTTTCAACCCGTCGTTCCCCTATCGCCTGATGCACATGGCCACTGCCGCCTTTGTCGCGACCGCGTTCTTCGTCGGTTCGTCGGCGGCCTGGCACCTGCTGCGCGGTCGCGACAACCCGGCGATCCGCACCATGTTGTCGATGGCCATGTGGATGGCGTTGATCGTCGCGCCGATCCAGGCGGTGATCGGTGACTTCCACGGGCTCAACACCCTCAAGCACCAACCGGCGAAAATCGCCGCGATCGAAGGGCACTGGGAAAACCATGGCGACGAACCGACGCCGCTGATCCTGTTCGGCTGGCCGGACATGAAGGAAGAGCGGACCAAGTACGCGGTGGAAATTCCGTACCTGGGCAGCCTGATCCTGACCCACTCGCTGGACAAGCAGGTGCCGGCGCTCAAGGAGTTCCCGCCGGAAGATCGGGCGAACTCGACCATCGTGTTCTGGTCGTTCCGGATCATGGTCGGCCTGGGCCTGCTGATGATCTTCACCGGCCTGTGGAGCCTGTGGCTGCGCAAGCGTGACCGGCTGTACTCGAACCGTGCGTTCCTGTACCTGACCCTGTGGATGGGGCCTTCGGGCCTGATCGCGATTCTTGCGGGCTGGTTCACGACGGAAATTGGGCGCCAGCCGTGGGTGATCTACGGGGTGATGCGCACCGCCGATGCCTCCTCCGGGCACAGCGTGGTGCAGATGAGCATTACCCTGGCGTTGTTTGTGGTGGTGTATTTCTCGCTGTTCGGTGTGGGCCTGGGCTACATGATGCGCCTGGTGCGCAAGGGGCCCACGCTCAACGAAGGGGCCGAACCGAGCCACGGTGGTCCTGGTCAGCAACGCACGCCGGCCCGTCCGCTTTCCGCTGCCGATGACGGCACTGAAGGTGACCACAGCGACAGCCTGAACAAGGGGAATTGAGTCATGGGTATTGATCTTCCACTGATCTGGGCCGTGATCATCATCTTCGGCATCATGATGTACGTGGTCATGGACGGCTTCGACCTGGGGATCGGGATTCTTTTCCCGTTCATCAAGGGCAAAAGCGACCGTGACGTGATGATGAACACCGTTGCCCCGGTCTGGGACGGTAACGAAACCTGGCTGGTGCTGGGGGGCGCCGCGTTGTTCGGGGCCTTCCCGCTGGCTTATTCGGTGGTCCTCTCGGCCTTGTACCTGCCGTTGATCCTGATGCTGATCGGCCTGATCTTTCGCGGCGTGGCCTTCGAGTTCCGCTTCAAGGCCAAGGACGACAAGGTGCACGTCTGGGACAAGGCGTTTATCGGTGGCTCGATCACCGCGACTTTCTTCCAGGGCGTGGCCCTCGGTGCGTTTATCGATGGCTTCAAAGTGGTCGACCGGCAGTTTGCCGGCGGCTCCCTGGACTGGCTGACGCCGTTCACCCTGTTCTGCGGTGCGGCGCTGGTGGTGGCGTATGCGCTGCTGGGGTGCACCTGGTTGATCATGAAGACCGAAGGTAAGCTGCAGGAGCAAATGCACAACCTGGCGCGGCCGCTGGCGTTCGTGTTGTTGGCGGTGATCGGTATCGTCAGTCTCTGGACGCCGCTGACCCATGCCGAGATTGCGGCACGCTGGTTCACCCTGCCTAATCTGTTCTGGTTCCTGCCGGTGCCGATCCTGGTGCTGGTGACCATGTACGGATTGCTGCGCGCGGTGGCCCGCAATGCCCACTACACCCCGTTCCTGTTGACCCTGGTGCTGATCTTCTTGGGCTACAGCGGGCTGGGCATCAGCCTGTGGCCGTACATCGTGCCACCATCGATCACTATCTGGGACGCTGCCGCACCGCCGCAAAGCCAGGGTTTCATGCTGGTCGGCACGCTGTTCATCATTCCGTTCATCCTGGGCTACACCTTCTGGAGCTATTACGTGTTCCGCGGCAAGGTGACCCATGAGGACGGCTACCACTAGACGCACGACGGCGCCCTGACCGGCGCCATCTCCCCCAACCGAGGACCTGAGCAATGGCCGATAAACATTCTCTGCAGGAAATCGAAGAGGCTGAAAAGAAGCCGCTGTGGCACCGGCTTGGCTGGCTGGCCGGGATCTGGGTCGGTAGCGTGCTGGCGCTGTTCGTGGTCGCCAGCCTGATGCGCCTGTTCATGAACGCCGCCGGCTTGAGTACCCACTGAACACCGGACTTCCCATCCCGTTGCCTTGCGGCACGGATTTATAACCCTCCGCTGGAGGGTTTTTTTTGGCCGGTTACTTGCGTGCTTTGAGGATCACGAACTTTGGCGTGGCCGCGACTTGCTCGACGCCACGGAACAGGCGCGCCAGTTTGCTGTGATAGCCCAGGTGCCGGTTGCCGACAATGTACAGGGCGCCGCCCACGACCAGGGCTTCGCGTGCCTGCTGGAACATGCGCCAGGCCAGGAAGTCGCCCACCACCTGTTGCTGGTGGAACGGTGGATTGCACAGCACCACGTCCAGCGACTGCGGCTCTTGCCCGGCCAGGCCATCGCCGGCGCGCACGGTCACTTCGCGCTGGCCTAGCGCAGCCTGCCAGTTTTCAGCCGCCGACTGCACGGCCATGAACGATTCGTCGACCAGGGTGTACTGGGCGTCGGGGTTGTTCAGGGCGCTGGCAATGGCCAGCACGCCGTTGCCGCAGCCCAGGTCGGCGACCCGTGCCTGGCCGAGGTTGCTCGGCAGATGGGGGAGAAAGGCCCGGGTCCCGATGTCCAGGCCTTCACGGCAGAACACGTTGGCGTGATTGAGCAGTTCGATCGCCGGTTGATCGAGACGATAGCGCGATGGGTAGGGTGAAACGGCCGCAGGTCGGCCATCCGGGGTGGCGATCAGCAATCGGGCCTTCTTCACCGCCAACGAGGCCTGCATCGGGCCGACATAACGTTCCAGCAGTTCACCGGCTGCCCGCGGCAGATGCTTGATCATGGCCGCGGCAATCACTTGAGCGCCGGGCGCCAATTGCCCTTGCAAGCGAATCAACTGCTCCTCCAGCAAGGCCAGGGTCTTGGGCACACGAATCAGCACCCGATCGAACGGGCCGAGCAGCGGGGCGCTGGCGGGCAACACCGTGACGGCATCAAACGGCAGGCCATTGCGCACCAGGTTCTTTTCCAGGGCCAGGGCGGCGAGAAACGAATCACCGCTGCTGGTGAGCGCCACCTTGCCGACCAGGCTTGCCGCCAGGGCGCCAAAGCTGTCGTTGAGCACCAGGACCCGAGTGCTCGCCGCGGGCTGCTGTTCGGCCAGATGACTGAGCAGGTACTCATCTGCGGCATCGAAGGCTTGCAGCGGTTCGTTGGGCTGTTCCGGCTGGCGAATCAGGTCGAGTTGAGCGAAGGGACTTTCGAGCAGGGGCATGGGGCGGGGACTCTGGATAATCAACGAATGTCCCGCGGGTCTGCATGGGGTGAGGCGGGCGGGACCGTCTGAGTGGACTGCGGCGCGTGAATGGGGCGTCGTCACTCAGAACGGAGCAAATGGTACGTTTTTTTCGGCGCGAATACTCGTCGGTTTTCCTCGCTGTGCAAGGTTCATTTACTGGGCGGTCCGCTCAACGTTCAGATCATGCGTGATCTGGCGGCCTTCACCACGGCCGAGATCTTATTGTTCACCCCCAGCTTCTTGATCGAACTGCAGACGTGGAAATTCACCGTACGCTCGCTGAGGCTCAGAATGGTGGCAATGTCCGAGGCGGTCTTGCCATCCGCCGACCATTTCAAGACTTCGATTTCACGCGGCGACAGATGGTTCACGTTCACACAGGGCGGGTGCTGGCAGGAGAACCGGTGCATCGCCAGGGTGTGCAGCGTGTGACTGATGAAAACTGCATAGCCGAGGTGTTCGTAAAGCTCGAACGAGCTGACCTGGCAATGACTGCGGGCCATGCTGAGCATGCTGATACTTGGACCGTTCGGGTCATGCGTCGGTTGTGACCAGCCGTACTGCAAGCCTTGCTCCACCAAGGCCTCCCAGAGAGCGGGAGCCTGTGCAAACGTCTGACGGCTCCAGACGATGGGCAGCATGGATTTGTGGCAATGTGCTACTGTTGGGTCGATGGAACTGTAGTGGTTTTTTTCATACTCGGTGTTCCAGCCGTTGGGGTAGTTGTTAAGGTTAACGCTGTCGAAACGTTGACCTGCTGAATGTGCAGTCAACGAGAATGCACAATATTCATAACCCATGCTATTGAAGAAGTTCAGAGCGATTTTGTAGGCTGCGTCGATGTTTGATTCTGTCGCCAGTTTCCTTAGCTGGGTTTCCTTCCAGATATCCATTGAAAAAATCTCCCAATTCCTGACTGTGAAAGTGCTGGGTACCTCCAAAAACCAGCAGAAAACAGTGTAGGATATGTCCCACATTGAGCGTGCGACTTTTTTGCTCTTGCCGGAGGCGAAAAGCAACTAATTAGTTATGTGTTGCTCGGTCGAGTTGATGTTCGGTTTTACTGTTCTGCTGTTTGGTATTTAAGTGGTTGGGATTCGTAGATTTTCTATGTCTTAAACATCAGTTCCTAAGTTATTAACTATCTGGTGGGTGTTGTCGTACGCGGGGCAATAACACTACAAATCAACGGTGTTTCTTCGCCTGGCTTTGCGGGACACTGGGCCCATCAGACCCACGGAGCCCCTCATGAGCGCCAGCGAAGAGAAATTCACCCGTCAGACCTTGCTCGATGTGCAGCCGTTGACCCCCAGCCTGTTCACCCTGCGTACCACCCGCGACGCGGGTTTTCGGTTCCGGGCCGGGCAGTTTGCGCGCCTGGGGGTGACCAAGGCTGACGGCAGCACGGTGTGGCGGGCCTATTCCATGGTGTCTTCGCCCCACGACGAGTTTCTCGAGTTCTTTTCGATTGTCGTGCCGGGTGGTGAGTTCACCAGCGAGCTCAGTCGTTTGAACGTGGGCGATACCTTGCTGGTCGACCGGCAGGCCTTTGGATATCTGACCCTGGATCGATTTGTCGATGGGCGTGATCTGTGGTTGTTGTCCACCGGTACCGGGATCGCGCCCTTCTTGTCGATCCTGCAGGACTTCGAGGTCTGGGAGAAATTCCAGCGGATCATTCTGGTGTACAGCGTGCGCGAGGCCCGGGAACTGGCGTATCAGGCGTTGATCGCCGGTTTGGCTGGGCGTGATTATCTGGCGGAGCACGCCCACAAGCTGCAGTTCATTGCCACGGTGACACGCGAGCAGCATCCGGGGGCGTTGCAGGGGCGGATCACTCACCTGCTTGAAACGGGTGAGCTGGAGCGGGCCGCGGGGGTGCAGATGACCGCGCAGCACTCGCGCGTGATGTTATGCGGCAACCCGCAAATGATCGACGACACGCGCAACCTGCTGAAGCAGCGTGACCTGCAATTGAGCCTGAGTCGGCGCCCCGGCCAGGTCGCGGTGGAAAACTACTGGTAAAAGAACGGCGCCCTGGGGCGCCGTTCTTTCTTCCGGCAAAGCCTCAGGGCTTGCTGTTCTGCGCTTTGAGCAGGTCGCGGATCTCCTCCAGCAGCTCCTCTTCCTTGGTCGGAACCGGCGGCAGGCTTGGCGCCACGGCCTCTTCGCGCTTCAGTCGGTTGATGGCCTTTACGCCCATGAAAATCGCGAATGCGACGATCACGAAGTCGATGATGCTCTGGATGAATTTACCGTAGGCCAGCATCACGGCCGGGGCCTCACCCTGTGCCGCTTTCAGGGTAACCGCCAGGTCCCCGAAGTCCACCCCACCGATCAGCAGGCCGATTGGCGGCATGATTACGTCACCGACGAAGGACGTTACGATCTTGCCGAACGCCGCGCCGATGATGATGCCCACGGCCATGTCGACCACATTCCCTTTGACCGCGAAGGCCTTGAACTCACTTATCACGCCCATTGGTTATTCCTTGTTACAGATGAGGTTGGTGAACGCAGTGTAATTCACCAAAACGGGTCTTGCTCGACCCAAGTGCTTGGGTTGCAAGCCACTATCGACCCGAGAGGTGGCAAAAAGTTTACAAAATGCCATCAATCACGGGGCGGGGAGGCCGCAGCCAACGATCGAGCGGCCGATACGCAGCACGGTTCTTGCTTAGTTCTGAGAGTGACTAAGGTTGCGATGAGTTGGGCCTGAATGCGCTTTTATTGACGTCAAAATATCGTCTTGGTGTTCAATGCTGGTAATAAGGGCGGGTCTGTTTGGTGCATAGGGCGCGTGCCCCTATGTTGCATATCAATGTGCAGCTGTTCGGTGGCTAAGTTGTACAAGACACTTCTTGTTTTCCAAGCTGTGTACAACTTATGGGTGAGTGTTCGAAAGGCGTTACCTCGAAGTCGACACATTGCGCTTTAGTTAACTGGCGATAGTGTAATTGCTCTGTTGCGTTGGTCGTGTCGTATAGCAAGGTGCATAACGGGGACGCGCAGAGCACAACTTTCAAGTGCGTATGACTGTGGCCTTGGCGCAAAAACCTGTACGAAACCACGGCCGTCGCCCTTGCGTACTGAAACTCGCCGGCTGAGTTATCATCGCGGTTTTTTCCCGGAGTTCAGATGGCCAAGGCAAAGCGCATGTACGGCTGCACCGAGTGCGGATCGACCTTCCCCAAATGGGCGGGCCAATGCGGTGAGTGCGGGGCCTGGAACACCTTGACCGAAACCATGGTGGAGAGTGGCGGTGCCGCCGCCCCCAGTGGGCGTACTGGCTGGGCCGGGCAACAGGCACAGATCAAGACCCTGGCCGAAGTCAGTGTCGAGGAAATTCCACGCTTCTCCACCGCCTCCGGCGAGCTGGACCGAGTACTGGGTGGCGGCCTGGTTGACGGCTCCGTGGTGCTGATCGGCGGTGATCCGGGGATCGGCAAGTCGACCATTCTCCTGCAGACCCTGTGCAACCTCGCTACCCGCATGCCGGCCCTCTATGTCACCGGCGAGGAGTCACAGCAGCAAGTGGCCATGCGCGCCCGCCGCCTGGGCTTGCCCCAGGATCAACTGCGGGTCATGACCGAAACCTGTATCGAAACCATCATCGCCACGGCGCGGGTGGAAAAACCCAAAGTGATGGTGATCGACTCGATCCAGACCATTTTCACCGAACAGCTACAGTCGGCGCCCGGCGGCGTGTCCCAGGTGCGCGAAAGCGCGGCGCTGCTGGTGCGCTATGCGAAGCAAAGTGGTACGGCGATTTTCCTGGTGGGCCACGTGACCAAGGAAGGCGCACTGGCGGGGCCCAGGGTCCTGGAGCACATGGTCGACACCGTGCTGTATTTCGAAGGCGAGTCCGATGGCCGCCTGCGGCTGCTGCGGGCGGTGAAGAACCGTTTTGGCGCGGTCAACGAGTTGGGGGTTTTCGGCATGACCGACAAGGGGCTGAAAGAAGTCTCCAACCCGTCGGCGATTTTCCTGACCCGGGCCCAGGAAGAGGTGCCGGGCAGTGTGGTCATGGCCACGTGGGAAGGCACCCGTCCCATGTTGGTGGAAGTCCAGGCGCTGGTGGATGACAGCCATCTGGCCAATCCGCGCCGGGTAACCCTGGGCCTGGATCAGAACCGGCTGGCCATGTTGCTGGCGGTCCTGCACCGTCATGGCGGCATTCCAACCCACGACCAGGATGTGTTCCTCAACGTGGTGGGTGGGGTCAAGGTGCTGGAAACCGCTTCGGACCTGGCGTTGATGGCGGCCGTGATGTCCAGCCTGCGCAACCGGCCGTTGCCCCACGATCTGCTGGTCTTTGGCGAGGTCGGTCTGTCGGGGGAGGTACGCCCGGTGCCCAGTGGCCAGGAGCGCTTGAAGGAAGCGGCCAAGCACGGCTTCAAGCGTGCGATCGTACCCAAGGGCAACGCGCCGAAGGAAGCGCCGGCAGGGTTGCGAATCATTGCCGTGACCCGCCTGGAGCAAGCGCTCGACGCGTTATTCGAGTAACCCCGGTGCTCACGTTTTGATCAGGGCACCCAGCTCGCGCTCCAGTTTCTGCGGGTCACCGAGGTTGAGTTCGACCAGTCGGCGCAAGCTGCTGATGGACTCCAGGCTGATGTAGCGACAGACAAAGCCCAGTTGCTTGTGCTCTTCGTGGGTCAGTTGTACGTCCATGCGGATTTCGGTTTCTTCACTCAAGTGAATGTCCACCGAAAAGATCCGGTTGCGGTCACCCAGCCAGGGCTCCGGGCGTTGCACCAGCAGGCCCTTGAGCGACAGGTCGAGCAGTTTCACCGGCCAGCGGTGGTTACCCTGGCTCAGTTCGGTTCGGGCGTCGAATGCGATTCGCCGGAAACGACGGCGATTGCCAGCGTGGGTGCTCATGGTGCAGTTCCTCCGCGAATGGGCTGACTATAGACCCGCATCCGTCAGTGCTGCCACTCAAGGCGAGGCTCTAGACCAATGTCGGGGTATGGCCTTTGGCGAAATCGGCGCTAAACTCGGGGTGGCTGTCTCTCAAGTCCACCTGGCTGGAATAATAAAATGAAAAATAATAATAGCCTGCTACGCCACTTACCCTGGCTGCTGCTGGCAATCGTAGGAGCGTGCGCCCTAGGGGTAGTGGCATTGCGACGGGGTGAGGCGATCAACGCCTTGTGGATTGTGGTCGCGGCAGTGGCCATTTATCTGGTCGCGTATCGTTACTACAGCCTGTTCATCGCAACCCATGTGATGCAGCTCGACCCACGGCGGGCCACCCCCGCAGTACTCAACAATGACGGTCTGGACTATGTGCCGACCAACAAACACATTCTGTTCGGTCACCACTTTGCCGCAATTGCCGGTGCAGGCCCCTTGGTCGGCCCGGTGCTGGCCGCGCAGATGGGCTATTTACCCGGCACGCTGTGGCTGATTGCCGGCGTGGTGCTGGCGGGTGCCGTCCAGGACTTCATGGTCCTGTTCATGTCCACCCGACGCAACGGCCGTTCCTTGGGGGACATCGTCCGCGAAGAAATGGGCCGCATCCCCGGCACCATCGCGCTGTTTGGCTGCTTCCTGATCATGATCATCATCCTTGCGGTGCTGGCGCTGATCGTGGTCAAGGCCCTGGCCGAAAGCCCATGGGGCATCTTCACGGTGATGGCGACCATCCCGATCGCGATGTTCATGGGCATCTACATGCGCTACGTCCGCCCGGGTCGCATTGGCGAAATCTCGGTGATCGGCGTGTTGCTGCTGCTGGGCTCCATCTGGCTGGGCGGGCAGATTGCCGCTGACCCGGTCTGGGCCAAGGCTTTCACCTTCACCGGGATCGAGATTACCTGGATGCTGGTGGGCTACGGTTTTGTCGCGGCATCGTTGCCGGTGTGGCTGATTCTGGCACCCCGTGACTACCTGTCTACCTTCCTCAAGATCGGCACCATCATTGCCCTGGCCATTGGCATCCTGGTGACCATGCCAGAGCTGAAAATGCCGGCGCTGACCCAGTTCATCGATGGCACGGGCCCGGTGTGGAAGGGCGGTCTGTTCCCGTTCCTGTTCATCACCATCGCCTGTGGCGCGGTCTCGGGTTTCCATGCGCTGATCTCTTCGGGCACGACACCCAAGCTGCTGGATAACGAAACCAACGCCCGCTACATCGGTTACGGCGGCATGCTGATGGAGTCCTTCGTGGCCATCATGGCCATGGTCGCCGCCTCGGTCATCGAGCCTGGCGTGTACTTCGCCATGAACAGCCCGGCCGCCGTGGTGGGCAGTGATGTCGTCAGCGTGGCGCAAACCGTCAGCAGTTGGGGGTTCGCGATTACCCCGCAAGCCCTGCAAGCGGTGGCCCATGACATCGGCGAAACCACCATCCTGGCGCGCGCCGGCGGTGCACCGACCCTGGCGGTCGGTATTGCGCAGATCCTGCACAGTGTCCTGCCCGGTGAAAACACCATGGCGTTCTGGTACCACTTTGCGATTCTGTTCGAGGCGCTGTTCATCCTGACGGCGGTGGACGCCGGTACCCGTGCCGGACGATTCATGCTGCAGGACCTGCTCGGCTCTTTCGTGCCGGCCCTCAAGCGCACCGAGTCCTGGACGGCCAACCTGATCGCGACAGCCGGTTGTGTGGCGATGTGGGGCTGGTTGCTGTATCAGGGCGTGGTCGATCCGCTGGGCGGGATCAACACCTTGTGGCCGCTGTTCGGTATCTCCAACCAGATGCTGGCCGGGATCGCGCTGATGCTTGCCACCGTCGTGCTGATCAAAATGAAGCGCCAGCGCTACATCTGGGTCACCATGTTGCCGGCGGTCTGGTTGCTGATCTGCACCACCACCGCAGGCTTCATCAAGCTGTTCGATGCCAACCCGGCGATTGGCTTCCTGTCCCTGGCCAAGAAGTACAGCGATGCCCTGGCCAACGGTCAGGTTCTCGCCCCGGCCAAGGACATCGCGCAGATGGAGCACGTGATCTTCAACGCCTACACCAACGCAACGCTCACCGTGCTGTTCCTGTTCGTGGTCTTCAGTATCCTGTTCTATGCGCTCAAGGTCGGTATTGCCGCCTGGGGCCACAAGGAACGTACGGATAAAGAATCGCCCTACCAGGCCCTGCCGGATGCGTAAGAGAGGATTGCACCTGTGTTCAATGACCTGAGTCGCCTCGGTAAGTACCTCGGTCAGGCCGCGCGCCTGATGGTCGGCATGCCCGACTACGACAACTATGTCGAGCATATGCAAACCAAACACCCGGACAAGCCGGTGATGAGCTACGAGATGTTCTTCCGGGAACGCCAGGAAGCTCGTTACGGCGGCAAGGGTGGGCCCAAGTGCTGTTGAAGCACGAACTGTAGGAGCAAGGCTTGCCCGCGATGGCGATTTTTTGAACGCCATCACGGGCAAGCCTTGCTCCTACAGTTTTATCCGCGTACGGAGATTTTCTTTTGCCTGCCCCCATTCCAGTCACCATCCTCAGCGGCTTTCTCGGCGCGGGTAAAACCACGCTGTTGCGCCACCTGCTCAAAGCCGAGCATGGCCTGAAGATCGCGGTCATCGAAAACGAATTCAGCGATGCCGGTATCGACACCCAGTTGCTGGGCGACGAGCCGGTGCAGGTGATGACGCTGTCCAATGGCTGCGTCTGCTGCACCATCCACACCGACTTGACCAAAGCCCTGTACCTGCTGCTTGAGCGTCTGGACAGCGGCGAGATCACCTTTGATCGCCTGGTGATCGAGTGCACCGGCCTGGCCGACCCAGCTCCCGTGGCTCAAACCTTCTTTATCGATGAAGAGTTGCGCGAGCGTTATATCCTCGACGGCATCATCACTCTGGTGGATGCGGCGCACGCCGACGTGCACCTGACCCAGACCATTGCCCAGGCCCAGATCGGTTTTGCCGACCGCTTGCTGGTCAGCAAACGCGACCTGGTGGACGAGGCAACCTTCACGGCGTTGAGCGAGCGCCTGACCCGAATCAATCGCCGGGCACCGATCCGCCTGGTCGAACACGGCAAGATCGACCTGGCCGAGTTGCTCGATGTGCGCGGCTTCAATCTCAATGCCGACCTCGGCGGCGGGGTCAGCTTGCGCCCGGTGAGCAAGGCGCCCTCAATCGACCGCATCTCCAGCCTGGTGCTGCGCAGCGATCAGGCGCTGGATATCGACCGGCTCAGCGAGTTCATGAACGAGTTGCTGGAAGAGCACGGTAAACAACTGCTGCGCTACAAAGGCGTGTTGAATATCGCCGGCGAATCGCGGCGCATGGTGTTTCAGGGCGTGCTGAAGCTGTATGGCTTCGACTGGGACACTGAATGGGCCGACGATGAGGCGCGCGAAAGCGTAATCGTGTTCATTGCCGATGATTTGCCCGAAGAAAAAATTCGCGCAGGATTTGCCCGGGTGGCCGCTTCCTGAGGCCTTGGGCCTTGCCCGTGGCAAGCCCCCCACGCTGCCATCAGGTGTTCAGCAACAGCCCTTGCAGGTCATCCAGGTGACGGTTGATCAAGGTCTCGGCCATCCGTGTATCCCCGCGCTCGACGGCCTCGACCAACGCTTGGTGTGCCTGCCAGGTACCGTCGGCGAGGATTGGTGCCTGCCCCTGAGCCAGTGCCAGGGAGGTCAGCGGCACCAGGCGCTCGAGAAACTGCGCCAGGGGCGCGTTGCCTGCCACGACCGCCAATTGCAGGTGAAACTCACCGGACAAGCGAATGGCCGCCGCCCGTTGGTTCTGCTGCAGACACTGGCGTTCACGTTCGACCCATTGGCGTAACTGCGGTAAGTGGCGGGAGGCTGGCTGCTGGCAAGCCAGACGCGCCAGGGTGGTTTCCGCCAATCGCCGGGCGTGGAGAATCTGCCGGGTCTGTTCGGCATCGGGTGCAGCCACCTGCGGGCGATGATTGGGGCGCAGAATCACGACCTGCTGGTGGGCCAGGCGCTCCAGGACCTGGCGTATGACGCTGCGGCTGGCCCCGAAGCGCTGGCTCAGGCTTTCTTCGGTAAAACGTTGGGCCTTGGCGACAGGGTGTTCGAGAATGGCGTCGAACACCTGGGGGTAGACATCGTCGATGCAGCGCAGTTGTTCCCGCTGGCGGCGGGGCGGGGTGACAGAAATCGAGAAAGCGGGATTCTTCAAGGCGCAGGAAGTCATGGCCTGTCTCCAGTCCGGTTGCCGGTAAGGGGTCTACTGCCGTTATTTGCCCAGGTTGTCGTCCGGGATGTTCAACTCAATGCCCATCCGCTGGCCTTCGCGAAGGATGTGCCGGCGCATTTCGGCGCTGGCCAGGGCACTGTTCTTGTTGCGGATGGCACGCACCACCGCTTCGTTTTCCTGCAGGCGTTCGGCCAGGTGTTCGGGTGAGTTGCGCAGCATCTCGGCGCTCTCCTTGAGGGCGTTGCTGGTCTGCTGCACGACGTTCTGGAAGATCGGGTTGGACGTCAGGGTGAACAGTTCTTCGTGGAAGGCGATGTAGGCGTTCATTCCGGCTTCGCTGTCATTGGCGTCGAGGGCTTCGCGCATGTCCATCAGCGTCAGGCGCAGTTGGCCGATTTCCTTGCTGCTGATGGACTGGGCCACCAGGCCGACAATGAACGGCTCAAGGGTGTAGCGCAGTTGCAGGACATCTTCGAGGCTGGCGCTGGCCACGCCGTTGTCGCTGATGGGCGTCTCACTGAGGTTGGCTTCCAGTACCACCACCCCTTTGCCGGGCATGGAGCGCACCAGGCCGAGGGTTTCCAGGACGATCACCGCTTCGCGCAGGCTGGGGCGACTGATCCCCAACTGTTCAGCCAGTTCGCGTTGCCCGGGCAGCATCTCGCCCGAGCGCCACTGCCCGCGCGCCAAGGCGCTGCGAAGCTTTTCAACCACTGAATTTACCACTGTCGACGAGGTGATCACTGTTCGCTCCATGAGATTGGCTGGGGTGCTGATTGTTGTGCCTGTCTGGGACAGGCACAAGGCTCGGTCAAAATTCTTGCTGCTGGGTGGCCGCTGATTTACGGGGCTGGAAGCTGTAGCCCTGCTGGCCGGCCAGGACTTTGTTGGCACGCTGGATATCGATGTCTTTTTCCCAGCGTGCGATGGCTACCGTGGCGACGCAGTTGCCGATCAGGTTGGTCAGCGCCCGGCCGATGCCCATGAACCAGTCGACCGCCAGGACCAGCACCAGGCCGACCACCGGAATGGCCGGGATCGCGGTCAGTGTGGCCGCAAGGATCACCAGCGCCGAGCCGGGAATGCCGTGGGCGCCCTTGGAGGTGATCAGCGAGACCAGCAGGATGGTCAGCAAATCACTCATGGCCAGCGGAGTACCGGTGGCGTTGGCAATAAACACAATGGCCAGGGTCAGGTAGATCGAGAAACCGTCGAGGTTGAACGAGTAACCCGTGGGAATCACCAGGCCAACCGTCGAGCTGCCGATGCCCAGGTGCTCGAGCTTGCGCATGATTTGTGGCAGCACGGCGTCGGAGGAGGCCGTACCCAGGACAATCAGCAGCTCTTCGCGCAGGTACTTGAGGAACGGCAGCATCCGCAGGCCGCTCAGGCGCATCACCAGGCCCAGGATCAACGCCACGAACGCGACGCAGGTCAGGTAGAACAGGCCGATCAGGCTGCCAAGGTGCTGCAGCGAGTCCAGGCCATATTTGCTGGTGGTGAAGGCAATCGCACCGAATACGCCGATCGGCGCCAGGCGCACGATCATGCCCATGATGCGGAAGATCACATGGCTCAGTTCGTTGATCAGTCGCGAGATCCCCGACGCCGACTCGCCGACCAGGTTCAGTGCACTGCCGAACAGCACCGAGAACAGCAGCACCTGGAGGATATTGTTGTCGGCAAATGCGCCGATCACCGAGGTCGGAATCAGGTCCATGAGGAACTGGGTGGTGGTGTGGATGTGCTCGCCACGCTGGGCGATGTCGCCCATGTCACTGGCGGAAAGCTGATCCAGGTGAATGTTCGCGCCGCTGCCGATCCCGGTGCTGAAGGCGAACACCAGGCCGATCACCAGGGCGATGGTGGTCAGCACTTCGAAGTAGATCACCGACTTCAGGCCAATGCGTCCGACCTTCTTCAGGTCGCCGGCACCGCTGATACCGCTGACCACCACGCAGAACACAATCAGGCCAATGAGCATCTTGATCAGCTTGATGAAACCATCGCCGAGCGGTTTGAGCTGGGCCGAGTATTCGGGAAGGGTCAGCCCGCAGACGATGCCGAGCACCAGTCCGAGAACCACTTGGAGGAAGATTGAACGCGAGCACCATCTGAGCATGGGAGGGATCCTGATCGGTGTCCTGGCTGCCGTGCGCTGTGCGCCTCAGATTCAGGACTTAATTATTGTGGTCTTACCGGTATGTCCAGTGCAGGCGCAGTCTAGGCGCTGATTTTGGTAGGTCGCAAGCGAAATTTGCAAAATTGGCATGACCGGTCTTACCAGTTTGGCGCAATACCCCGGCCTTGAGCGGTTACCGGAAATGTTTTTTTTGCAGAGGTTGAGGCTGCCCTGAAAGGCAGCCTGCGGGCCACATGATTAAAGTCGCGCTTTGATGTTTTTTAGATGTTGATGTGCGGCTCAAAGGGCGCTTGAGGGACTTTTCTTTCGAGGATGCTCAGGATGAAAGTTATCTTCGAGCGCTCTTCTGTTTTGCCAAGATAAACATAGGGCGAGCCGTTTAGTTTAAGTCCGCCTACGTAATGTTTTTCTTTTGTCTTGAGTGAGATCGGCGAGTGAGTGTCCGGCAAGTTATCCAGTGTCACGGGTTCGCCTTGAGGGTTGAGCAGTATAAAAGTTGTTGGTTCGTCAGTGTATGTATTCATGCCTTCGAAAGTGTCCAGCGCGTTCTCGGTGATGATCCGATTGTAATGCGCTCCGTTATTTTTGATTGTAAGTATGTAGCCGTCAGGGGTATGCAGAAAGTGCAGTTTCAAGCTCGTTACCTCACCGATCTGCTCGTTGGGCCGTATGCCGAGCATGTGGGAGTGGTCCTGGGTCTGCGGTTTGCCTGTGTAAAAGCCGCCGCTGAACAGACGTATCGTGGCCAGCGCCGGTTTGCCATGGAGCACTTCAAGAACATTCACTTTATGGTCAAACATTCTCAGTGTTGCGATAAAGGATTTTTCTATATTGCCATTCATAATCTAACCCGTTCGTGGTTTTATTGGTTGAAGCGGGTTTTAGATTAAGGTGTTTTTTTAAGTGTTCGGGGGTGCGAGTGTTGCAAGAGTTTTGGTTGGTCAGTGGTGATGGGCTTCGGAGTGAGACTTGAGCAATTGATTGATGTGTCTTGCTGATGTTTGTCGCTCATTAAGCGCCAGGCAATAAAAAACCGGTCATCTCTGACCGGTTTTTATTACTGCGCATTAGTGGGGCTGATTAAGCGCCGTATACCGGCAGCTTCTTGCAGATAGCTTTTACTTTTTCACGAACAGCGTCGATTACCGCTTCGTTGTTCAGGTCTGCCAGGATGTCGCAGATCCAGCCGGCCAGTTCCTTGCACTCGGCTTCCTTGAAACCACGAGTGGTCACAGCCGGGGTGCCGAAGCGAAGACCGGAGGTGACGAACGGGGAGCGTGGATCGTTCGGTACCGAGTTCTTGTTCACGGTGATGAACGCTTTGCCCAGAGCGGCGTCGGCGTCTTTGCCGGAGATTTCCTGCTTGATCAGCGACAGCAGGAACAGGTGGTTTTCGGTACCGCCGGAGACCACGTCAAAACCGCGCTCGATGAACACGCTGGCCATGGCCTGGGCGTTTTTCACCACTTGTTGCTGGTAGGTCTTGAACTCAGGTTGCAGCGCTTCCTTGAAGCAGATCGCTTTAGCGGCGATCACGTGTTCCAGCGGGCCACCCTGGGCGCCCGGGAATACTGCGGAGTTCAGCTTCTTCTCGATGTCGGCGTTGGCGCGAGCCAGGATCAGGCCGCCACGTGGACCGCGCAGGGTCTTGTGGGTAGTGGTGGTCACTACGTCAGCGAATGGCACTGGGTTCGGGTAGACGCCTGCAGCGACCAGACCGGCCACGTGAGCCATGTCGACGAACAGGTAGGCGCCAACCTTGTCAGCGATTTCGCGGAAGCGCGGGAAGTCGAGGATCTGCGAGTAGGCAGAGAAACCGGCCACGATCATTTTTGGCTTGTGCTCGACTGCCAGGCGCTCGACTTCGTCGTAGTCGATCAGGCCGTTGGCGTCGATGCCGTACTGGATGGCGTTGTACAGCTTGCCGGAGGACGAAACGCTGGCACCGTGGGTCAGGTGACCACCGTGGGCCAGGCTCATGCCCAGGATGGTGTCGCCAGCCGACAGCAGGGCCAGGTAAACGGCGCTGTTGGCCTGGGAACCGGCGTGCGGTTGAACGTTGGCGTAATCGGCGCCGAACAGTTCTTTTGCACGGTCGATGGCCAGTTGCTCAACCACGTCGACGAATTCGCAACCGCCGTAGTAGCGCTTGCCTGGGTAACCTTCGGCGTACTTGTTGGTCAGTACCGAGCCTTGAGCTTCCATCACCGCTGGGCTGGTGTAGTTCTCCGAAGCGATCAGCTCGATGTGTTCTTCCTGGCGCTGAGCTTCTTGCTCCATGGCGGCAAAAAGGTCGGCGTCGTACTTGGCAATGGTCAAATCACGGCTGAACATGGCGGTCCTCAAGGATCGGGGGGGCAGAAAAGGGAGGCATTCTAACTCAATGGGTTTTGTCTGGCATATGAAACGACATCATGTCGCAGACAAGTGGCATTCATGCACGGATCGGCGGTGATTGTGCCGGCTCTATCGCGAGTCAACCCATCTCAATCCAGCATGAACAACGCATCATTGCTGAACTGCGCTTCAAAGCGCGCCGCGGGCATTGGCCTGCCGAACAGATAGCCTTGCACCTCGTCGCAATCATGCTCGCGCAGGAACTCCAACTGCTCATGGGTTTCCACACCCTCGGCGATCACCGCCAGGTTCAGGCTGTGGGCCATGGCAATGATCGCCCGGGCAATCTGTGCATCCTGCTCGCCTGACGGCAGGCCGTCGACGAAGGTGCGGTCGATTTTCAGCACATCGATCGGGAACTGCTTCAGGTAGTTGAGCGAGGAGTAACCCGTGCCGAAGTCGTCGACCGCGATGCTCAGGCCGAGGTTCTTCAGGCCGGCGAGGATCTGCATGGCCTCGCTGACTTCGCGCATCAGGATACTTTCGGTCAGCTCCAGCTCCAGGCAGGCCGGCGCCAGGCCTGTGTCCTTGAGGATGGTGGCGATGCGGGTGCCGAGCTGGCCATCGGAGAATTGCCGCGCGGAAATGTTCACCGAGACCTTCGGCACGCGCACCTGCGCCTGGTGCCATAGCTTGAGTTGCTGACAGGCCTCGCGGATCACCCAGTCACCGACGTCCACCACCAGCCCGAGTTCTTCCAGTACCGGAATGAAGTCCCCCGGTGGCACCAGCCCGCGGCGCGGATGCTGCCAGCGCAGCAGGGCTTCGGCCCCGGTCAGGCGTTTGCCGTCGCCACTGAACTGCGGCTGGTAGTACAGCACGAACTCATTCTGTTCGAGGGCGTGGCGCAGGTCGCTTTCCAGTTCCAGGCGCTCCAGGGCGCTGGCGTTCATCTCCGCCTGGTAGAACTGGAAGTTGTTCTTGCCGCGCTCCTTGGCGTGGTACATCGCCGTGTCGGCGTTTTTCATCAACTGGCTCAGTTCGTTGCCGTCCTGCGGGCTCAGGGCAATGCCGATACTGGCCGTCACAAAGAACTCACGGCCTTCCAGGACAAAGGGCTTCACCAGGCTGGCGAGAATCTGCTCGGCGACATGAATCGCCCGGTTCAGCGCCAACTCGCGGGTGGCGCGCGGTTGCAGCAGCAGGGTGAACTCGTCGCCGCCCATGCGGGCCACGGTGTCATCGTCGTCGACGCAGCCGAGCAGGCGGGTGGCCATGTCCTTGAGCATGCGATCACCGGCGGCGTGGCCCAGGGAGTCGTTGATCGGTTTGAAGCGGTCCAGATCCAGAAACATCAGCACCACCCAGGACTTGTGCCGCTGTGCCATTTGCAGGGCCGTGTGCAGGCGGTCCTGGAACAGGGTGCGGTTGGGCAGGTGAGTCAGGGCGTCGTAGTAGGCGAGGCGGTGAATCCGCTGCTCGCTGGCCTTGCGCTCGCTGATGTCGCTGAAGAAGCACACGTAGCTGGCCAGGTCGCCTTCGTCATCGAGCACGGCGGTGATGCCGACCCAGGCCGGGTAATGCTCGCCGTTGCGGCGCTTGAGCCAGATTTCACCTTCCCAGCTGCGGTGCTGGTGCAGTTGCTTGAGGATGTAGCCCAGGTGGGCTTCCTGCTGCTCATCGACGGTCAACATGTTCGGCAGTTGGTCGAGGACCTGGGACACGGCATAACCACTGACACGGCTGAAGGCTTCGTTGGCCTGCACGATGTAGCCAGCGGGGTCGGTGATCAGGATCGCCGACGTCGAGTGTTCGAACACCGTGGCGGCCATGCGCAGGTCTTTTTCCGCGCGCCGCTGCTGGCTGATGTCGCGACCGACCCCCAGCACGCCTTCGAAGGCGTCGTGCTCGTCCCACACCAGCACCAGCCGCAGCTCGATGGGGATCTTGCGGCCATCGGCGCGCAGGCAGTCGAACAGGAACAGTTGGGTCTGCACCTGGCTGCGCAGTTGCGCCAGTTGCTCGGGCTGGTTCAAGGCCCGGCTGACCCGGTCCATCAGGCTGTAAATGCCGGTCAATTGCTGCGGGTTGGCGACAATGGACTGCCAGCCGTTCTGGAAGATCCAGTGCGCGTCATAGCCGAGCACGGCCTGCACCGACGGGCTGACGTAGTTCAGCGCCAGCCTGTTGTTGGTGGAGAAGATCACGTCGCTGATGCTTTCGGCGAGCATGCGGTAGCGCTGTTCGCTGTCGCGCAGCGATTCGCTGGCTGCGATCTGGTCGGTGATGTCCTTGGCCACGCCGATGATCCGTGTGACTTGTTCGTCTGCATCCCGGGCCAGCGCCTGCTCGCGCACTTCAAAGCAACGCCACTGGCCGTCGCGGTGGCGAAAGCGCAGTGGGCACTGGCGCAGTTGGCGATAACCGGCCTGGCGTTGTTCCTGGCGCAGGCGGTGGTAGAGCTCGGCATCTTCCGGGTGCAGCAGGATCTCCCAGAAGTACTCGCCCATCTGGTGCAGTTCGGACTTGTTGTAGCCCAGGGTCTGCCCCAGGTGGTGGTTGCTGAAGATCATGCGCTGGCTGAGCACATCCTGGACGTACAGGTGATCGGGCACGGTGCGCACCACGTCCGACCAGAAGCCTTCGCGCTCCAGCAGCGACAGCTCCACCAGCTTGCGGCTGGTGATGTCGTTGATGCTCAGGATCACCGCGCGGTAGTCCTGTTGCTCCTGGGGCAGGCGCAGGACCAGCCACAGGTGCTGATCCTGGCCCTGGCCGTCCTTGAGCTTGATTTCCAGCTCCAGTTGGCTCTTCTGGTTGAGCACGGCCTCCAGCAGCGCGGCGCCAATGCTGTTGTCGTCCGCAGGCCGGCCTTCGATCAGCAGTTGCCAGGCCTGCGCGCAGGACTGCACGCCCAGCAGGTGCAAGGCCACCTGGTTGACTTCGGTGATGCGCAATTCCTGCAGCAGGGGCTGGCGTTGTTCGTCACTGTCCAGGGCGGCACGCAGCGCTTTGCTGTTGTGTACCCGGGTTTTGTCGAAGGCGCCCTGGAGTCCCGACAAATCCAGTACGCACAGCGCAACACCGGTGCCGTCGAAAATATCCTGATAACGCCTGCGACCTTCATGCAGTTGGTGCTGGCGGCGGCGCATGCTCAATAGGGCGATGAACGGTAGCAGGGACAGCGCCAGCCCCAACAGGCATTTACCGATGAAGGCCGGCAGCAGTTCCTCGATGACCCGCTGGCGGTCGAACAGGCCGCGCAGTTGCCAGTCGCTGCTGCTCAGCGGCACGGTCAGCACGGTGTTGGCCTGGTCCTGCGGGGTTAGCAGGCTCGGCTGGGCCGAGGGCTGCAGGTCTTCACGGCTGATGATTTGATGGTTGATGCGGTTTTCCACCAGCCACCGCGGACGCAGGGCGCTTTCGCTCTGCTTGGCCAGGCCTGCAAAAAAGCTCGGCCGCAGGCGCAGGGCCCAATAGCCGCGAGTGCTGCCGCTGGCCTGGTGCAGCAGTAGATGCACCACCGAGCCGTCATTGGCGTTGCTGAAGTAGTGCGCCTGGGCGTGACTGCGCCTGACCAGTTCGCTCAGGTAGTCGGCATCCGGGGTGGTGTTGGCGCTGTCATTGAGCACCTTGCCCGAGGGGCTGAGCAGCGCCACGCTGAGTAGATCCGGCAGGGACTGCTGCAGTTTGCGCAACAGGGCCTGTTGTTGCTCATTGGTTTGCGGTTGTTCGACGATCGGTAGCAGATTGAGCGAGATCTGCGCATTCAGCGCCATGTTCAGGCTGACTTGTGCGGCCAGGTCGGCCGTGTAGTCGATGGTGTGCTGGCGCTGGTCTTTCTGGGTTTCGTGCAACTGATCGAGCAATTGCCAGAACAGCAGTCCGAGCAACAGCAGGACCAGCATTGCCAAGGCGCCTTTGAGGGTCCCGCGCAGGGGCGATCCGGTCGCAGGGGTCAGTGCGCGCACGGAGGGAGGCGGAGTGGCATTGGACAATCTGGAATCCTGCGGTGGGGCTGGACTGGCGCGACGTGCACTATAAGCCTGACGCCCGAAGGGCGGCTAGCATGCCTTGAGTTGTGGCAAAGTGCCAGTCCCGTCCGGCTGGACGGGTATGCCGCATTGAGGTAGCTTTGCCGGTTACGCAGGGCGTTCCAGCCCCAGACATTCAGGCTTTTTTACGCAAGCAGGCATCGACCCCCCCGGTCCATGCCCGCGCCGCGCATGGCCTGACACGGGCTTGGCCCGCTTTATTCCACCGTTACTGACGCTAGGTTCTCCATGGCTCAATACGTCTTCACCATGCATCGGCTGGGCAAAGTTGTTCCGCCGAAGCGGGAAATCCTGAAAAACATTTCGCTGTCGTTCTTCCCAGGCGCGAAGATCGGCGTACTCGGCCTCAACGGTTCGGGTAAGTCCACGCTGCTGAAAATCATGGCCGGCGTCGACACCGAGTTCGACGGCGAAGCCCGTCCGATGCCGGACCTGAACATCGGCTACCTGCCACAGGAACCTATCCTGGATCCGACCAAGACTGTGCGTGAAGTGGTCGAGGAGGCGGTCAGCGTTATCAAGGACGCGCAAGCGCGACTGGACGAGGTTTACGCGGCCTACGCCGAACCGGATGCCGACTTCGACAAGCTGGCGGCCGAACAGGCCAAGCTCGAAGCCATCCTGCAAGCCGGCGACGGCCACAACCTGGAGCGCCAGCTGGAAGTCGCCGCCGACGCGCTGCGCCTGCCGGCCTGGGATGCCAAGGTCGAATTCCTCTCTGGTGGTGAGAAGCGTCGTGTGGCCCTGTGCCGCCTGCTGCTGTCCGCGCCAGACATGCTGCTGCTCGACGAACCTACCAACCACCTGGACGCCGATTCCGTGGCCTGGTTGGAGCACTTCCTGCACGACTTCCCGGGCACCGTGGTTGCGATCACGCACGACCGGTACTTCCTGGACAACGTTGCCGGCTGGATTCTGGAACTCGACCGCGGTGCGGGCATTCCTTATGAAGGCAACTATTCGGGCTGGCTGGAAGCCAAGTCCGACCGTCTGGCGGCCGAATCCAAGCAGCAGTCGGCTCACGAAAAAGCCATGAAGGAAGAACTGGAGTGGGTGCGCAAAGGCGCCAAGGCCCGCCAGTCGAAATCCAAGGCTCGTCTGCAACGCTTCGAGGAAATGCAGTCCCAGGAGTTCCAGAAGCGCAGCGAAACCAACGAGATCTACATCCCGGCCGGTCCACGCCTGGGTGACAAGGTCATCGAGTTCAAGAACGTCACCAAGGGCTACGGCGATCGTGTCCTGATCGACAACCTGTCGTTCTCCATGCCTAAAGGCGCCATCGTTGGCGTGATCGGCGGTAACGGTGCGGGTAAATCCACCCTGTTCCGCATGCTGATGGGCAAGGAAACTCCGGATTCGGGCAGCATCGAAGTCGGCGAGACCGTGCAGTTGGCGTGTGTGGATCAGAGCCGCGAAGACCTGGACGGCAGCAAGACCGTGTTCCAGCAGATCTCCGACGGTTCCGACCAGATCCGCATCGGCAACTACGAGATCCCGTCGCGCACCTACGTGGGCCGTTTCAACTTCAAGGGCGGCGATCAGCAGAAGTTCGTCAAGGACCTGTCCGGTGGTGAGCGTGGTCGCTTGCACCTGGCCCTGACCCTGAAAGAGGGCGGCAACGTGCTGCTGCTCGACGAACCGTCCAACGACCTCGACGTTGAAACCCTGCGTTCCCTGGAAGAAGCCCTGCTGGACTTCCCGGGCGCCGCCATTGTGATCTCTCACGATCGGTGGTTTCTTGACCGCGTCGCGACGCACATCCTGGCGTACGAAGACGACTCGCAAGCGATCTTCTTCGAAGGTAACTACACCGAGTACGAAGCCGACCGCAAAAAGCGTCTTGGCGAAGCGGCCGCCCAGCCACACCGGGTACGCCACAAAAAACTGGCCTGATCGGCTGGTGGCATGAAATAACGGAGCCTGTGGGCTCCGTTTTTTTGTGCGGCCCGTTTGCCCGAGCGTTGTCACTGATGGTGCGAACACCTGCTCTCGGGTCCCTGTTTCTGTGCACAAACGGCGAAAAAATTGGATTAAGTTATATCCATTGCACCATTTAATTTCATAACTGCGACATTTTGCGCTGTTCCGGTGCTCCGTTCGTTTGTTACAGTCCGGCTCAATCTCTCCCAACGACAATAAATTTGCCGAGACTTTTCCATGATCGAATCCGTCGGATCCTTCCTTGCGCGCCTGAAAAAACGTGACCCTGACCAACCTGAATTCCATCAGGCCGTCGAAGAAGTCTTGCGCAGCCTGTGGCCCTTTCTCGAAGCCAATCCGCACTACCTGACCTCGGGCATCCTGGAGCGCATCTGTGAGCCGGAGCGGGCCGTGGTGTTTCGGGTTTCCTGGGTCGACGATCAGGGCGCGGTGCAGGTCAATCGCGGTTTCCGGATCCAGATGAACAGTGCCATCGGCCCGTACAAGGGCGGCCTGCGCTTCCACCCGTCGGTGAACATGGGGGTGCTGAAGTTCCTGGCCTTCGAGCAAACGTTCAAGAACTCCCTGACTTCACTGCCGATGGGTGGCGGCAAGGGTGGGTCGGACTTCGATCCCAAAGGCAAGAGCGACGCGGAAGTGATGCGCTTCTGCCAGGCTTTTATGAGCGAGCTGTACCGCCATATCGGCTCGGACGTCGATGTTCCGGCCGGCGACATCGGCGTGGGCGCGCGGGAGATCGGCTTCCTGTTCGGCCAGTACAAACGCCTGAGCAACCAGTTCACCAGCGTGCTGACCGGCAAGGGCATGAGCTACGGCGGCAGCCTGATTCGCCCGGAGGCTACCGGTTTTGGTTGCGTGTACTTCGCCGAGGAAATGCTCAAGCGCCGGGGTGAAAAGGTGCAAGGCAAGCGCGTGGCAATCTCCGGCTCCGGCAACGTGGCGCAATACGCCGCGCGCAAGGTCATGGACCTGGGCGGCCAGGTGATTTCCCTCTCCGATTCCGAAGGCACGCTGTACTGCGAGGGCGGGCTGAGCGAGGAGCAGTGGTCGGCGCTGCTGGAACTGAAAAACGTCAAGCGCGGCCGCATCAGCGAGCTGGCCGCACGGTTTTCCCTGGAGTTTCGTGCCGGACAAAGCCCGTGGGACCTGCCGTGCGACATCGCGCTGCCGTGCGCCACGCAGAACGAACTGGACGCCGAGGCCGCCCGCACTTTGCTGCGCAATGGCTGCATCTGTGTCGCCGAAGGGGCGAACATGCCGACTACCCTGGCGGCCGTGGATATCTTCATCGAGGCTGGAATTCTGTTCGCCCCGGGCAAGGCGTCGAATGCCGGTGGTGTTGCGGTCAGTGGCCTGGAAATGTCGCAGAACGCCATGCGCCTGCTGTGGACCGCCGGAGAAGTCGACAGCAAGTTGCACAACATCATGCAGTCGATCCACCACGCGTGTGTGCACTATGGCGAGGAGAACGGGCGGATCAACTACGTCAAGGGCGCGAACATCGCCGGCTTCGTCAAGGTCGCCGACGCGATGCTGGCCCAAGGCGTGGTTTAACGGGTCTCGATGCGGATGACTTCGATCAACTGATTGCCGGCGGGCCGTTGCCAGAGCACTTCATCATTGAGTTGTGCGCCCAACAATGCCCGGCCCAGTGGTGAACTCCAGTTGATCAGGCCCTTGGCGGCAACGGCCTGGTCTTCACCGACCAGTTGCACGCGCCGCTCGGTGCCTTGCTCATCGGCATAGGTCACCCAACTGCCGATCTGTACCTTGTGGGTCGAGGTGGCCGGGGGCACGACCTGGGCGCTTTGCAGGCGCTGATGGTAGTAGCGCAGGTCACGCTGCAGATCCGCCAGGCGTTGCGGGTCGGCCTGTTCGCCCAGGGCCGACTGCGCGCCGTGCAGGGCCTGCAGTTCGCCGACCTTGTCCTGCAACTGCTTCAGGCCGTCGGGGGTGACATAGTTGGGCTGGCTGCTGACCTGGCGCTCGACGGGCTGGTCGGCTTGGGCGGCGGCGTTATCTTCATTGACGAAAGCGCGGCTCATGGCGGTTCTCCCTGTATGGGGTTTAGGCCATGCTCGCAGGCTTTTAGTTTCCCGGGTTATTCAAAAGCGACCGCGCCACGTCACATTCCAGACTCCAGGTCCGGGGTTAACAGTCAATCCGCAGGGGCCGGTAACCCCGCTGACTATTCGGTTGGCGCGCCCACCAGGCGGCTGTGTTCGGCCAGTTCCTGGTCGATGAAGGCGGCGATCATGGCCCGGTACACCTGTTCGGTCACGCCGGGGTGGGCGCCGACTTGCTCGGATAACGCGCGCACCTTGGCGATGACCTGTTCCACCCGTTGCGGCGCTTTCACCCCATCAACGTCTTTCTTGAAGCGGGCCGCCTGTGCCACATAGGCACCGCGTTCGGCCAGCAGGGTGACGATCTGCCGGTCCAGGCGATCTATCTGAGTACGCACTTCTTCGAGGGTGTGGCAGTGGACGTCCATGTTTGTTTCGTTCCTTTTTTTTGGGGGGGGAGGGCTTACCAGTGAAGGCAAGCCCCTGGGGGGCATTCAATAGTGATACCACTTCAACTCTAGCATCACTTCATTCTCCGCCGACGCGAGGTGGCTGAATTCGCGCTGCGCGCTCAGGCGCAGGCCGAGGTTGCGCGACAGTTCCCACTGCTGGTTCAGGCTCAGGCTACGGCGCACCTCGCCGTTGGTGAAGAAATCGCCGCGGGTTTCCAGGCTCAGGTTGCCCAGCGGGTTGCGCCACAGCAGGCCACTGTTGAAGCCGGCCGCTGGCGAGATGAACTCGGCGAAGTCATTGTTGTGTTCGACCCGCACCGTACCGAGGGCAAACCCCAGCACATCCTCGCCCAATTGCCAGGTACCGCCGGCGCCGCCGTTGACATGGCTGACCAGGGTCTCGTCATCGTGCTTGCCCGGCACCCGTTCCAGACCACCGGTAACTTGCCAGGACCAGGGTTGCAGCAGTTCGTTGCGTGGAGTCAGGGAGCGGATGGTGGCCAGGTCCAGCTGTTGCAACTGCCACTGGTTGCCTTCGTACTGGCGCAGCTTCATCTGCAGGATTTCAATTTGTGCGCCCAGTGGGAAACTCTCGGCGTTGTCGTTGAGATCGTGATAAGCCATGCGCAGGCCATATTCACCGAACGCCTGGTCGCCGCGGGTACCGATACCCGCCTGCCAGGTGCGTGATTGGTGGCCGTCTTCCGGCAGCCCCGGGCGCTCGATGGCTAGCTCCGGTGGTGGATTCTGGTTGATCGCCCGCAGCAGTTCGAAACTGCGTTGCGCCCGGGCCGGGTCGCGCTCCTGGCCATTGGCGCGGTAGCGTTCCAGGCGGTAGGCGGCATCGATGATCAATGCCTGGCGGTCCCGTGGCAGCGCCTTGCAGGCGGGTGTCTGCAACTGTTGCGGGTCGGCGCTGACCTTCAACACCCACTGTTGCTCGTCATCGGACAGCGGCTCGGCGCGGCTGAGCAACTCGCGCTCGCGGGATGGCCGGTAGTCGATTTTTTCCACCAGTCCGGCATCTTTCACCGCCTTGACGGTGTCGGTGGGAATGGCCGTCAGGGGGAATTGTTCGGTCAGCTTAAGCCCCGGTCGTGCCACCTGCAGCAGCTCCAGCAGGCGGTAGGAGCAGTTTTCATCGAAGAAGAAATAGTCGAACTGGATCTGTTTCAGTTCCCAGACGTGCTCGACCATGCGCTCGGTTTCGGCCTGGGTCAGGTTCAGTCGGTACTCCCACAGGTCGCGGTTTTCCAGGCTGCGGTATTCCGAGAGTTTTTCCTGATAGGGGACCAGGGCGAACAAGCCCGGGTAGCCGCCCATCAAGCCCTTCCAGGCATACAGGATGCTGTTGTCCGAGCCTTCGATATAGGCGCCGAAGTTGATCGCATAGCTGAGCAGGGCGGTATTGTCGCTTTGCACGCCGGCCTGGTCGATCCGTAGCAGGGTGTGGCCAAACATCGAAGACGGGCTGTTGAGGTAGGCCGCCGGGAAAATCATCACCGCACTGTGGGGTGAGACATCCTTGAACCATTGCTTGAATTCGCTGCAGTCCACCGCGGGCAGGTCGTTGAGCTCGAGTTGCGCCTGCAGCCAGCGGGTACGCGCCGGGTAAACGCATTGTGCATGCTGCTGGCCGAGGCTCGCCGGGGCATACAGTGCCTGCACGGTGGCGGCCAGTTCGGCGGCCGGGTGTTCGGCGCCGTCGGCGGCGAGGAAAAACGTGGGGTCGCTGATGTAGCTGCGCCAGCCGCCGAGCTTGGCGGTTTCGTAATGGCCCAGGGAAATCCAGAACGGGTCGTTGGCCAGTTGCTGCAGACGTTGGTTGTCGAGATGAGGCGCGGCGGACAGCGGGGCGCAGACAAACAGCGCCAGGCAGGCAAGGCGTTTGAGCATGGTGGGCAACTTAAGTCGAAAAAATAAAGACCAAATACCGTCAGGTCAAAAAAACAAAACCCGCCCCGGTAAAGGGCGGGCGAGGTCGAGCTTAAGCCGGGGTGGCGTATTTGGCCAGGCGGGTATCGCCCTTGAGTACGGCCAGGGTATTGGTATGCACATCTTCAGCGGTCACGTCAGCCTTGCTGAAGATCTGCTGGAAATGTTCGTGGGTAACGGCTGCGAAGTGCGCACGATCTTCCGGTGCGACGCCCAGAACCACCGCGTAGGTGGTCAGTGCTTCACCCTGACCCTTGGCCATGTCTTCGGACAGTTCGTTCATCATGCCGTTCATGGCGAACCAGGACTTGCCGCCATAGGTCAGCGCAGCGTTGGTCGCGCAGCCGTTGGTACCGGAGGTCATGCCGAACGTGGCGTTGCCCGAGGTGCCGTTGGTGGTGGAAGCCAGGAAGTGAGCCGGGGTGCCACGCTGGCCTTCGAACAGCATGTTGCCCCAACCGCAATCCGGGCCGCCTGGCGCTTGCGCCATGGCGTTGAGGGATACAGCGGTGAAGAGAGTACCAAGAAGAATCCGTTTCATAGCTTTGTTCTCTTTTATGTGCGTACCAATGGACAGGAGTTCTGAGGCCAAACTGGCATCAGTGGGCCGGTTATTAGTCCAGCCGCGCAGTTTGGAGTTTAGGCAGGTTCCGTGGGTTCCGTGGTTTTTTGCAAAATATTCCTCAAACCAGTGATTTAGACGGGACTTGGGCTGGGTTCGGCGCTTGACTATGCTTTTCCCCAAGGCGCGCCTTGCCAGTCAGGTGCGGGCAGCGCCAGAATGCCTTCAACTGCCCCGCCTGATGTAAGGAAGCCCGATGCCTGATCCTGTTGCTGCCAGCTTGCGTCTAGCGCCCGAAGCGCTGACCCGTCCGTTTTCCGCTGAACAGTTCAGCTTCACTACCACCAATGATCTGGAGCCTTTTCGCGGTGTGCTCGGCCAGGAACGCGCGGTCGAAGCCTTGCAGTTCGGTGTGGCCATGCCACGCCCCGGTTACAACGTGTTTGTCATGGGGGAGCCTGGCACTGGCCGGTTCTCGTTCGTCAAACGTTACCTCAAGGCCGAAGGCAAACGCCTGCAGACCCCGGCGGACTGGGTCTACGTCAACAACTTCGATGAGCCCCGCGAACCCCGGGCACTGGAGTTGCCGTCGGGCACGGCCGGTGCATTCATCGCCGATATCAATGGCCTGATCGACAACTTGCTGGCGACCTTTCCTGCGGTCTTCGAGCACCCGTCCTACCAGCAAAAGAAAAGCGCCATCGACCGCGCGTTCAATCAGCGCTACGACCGTGCCCTGGACGTGATCGAACGTCTGGCACTGGAGAAGGAAGTCGCGCTGTACCGCGACAGCACCAATATCGCTTTCACGCCGATGAGTGAGGGCAAGGCGCTGGACGAGGCGGAGTTCGCCCAGTTGCCGGAAGCGGTGCGCGAGCAGTTCCACGAAGACATTTCCGGGCTGGAAGAGCGACTCAACGAAGAGCTCGCCAGCCTGCCGCAGTGGAAGCGTGAATCCAGCAACCAGATGCGTCATCTGAATGAAGAAACCATCACCCTGGCCTTACAGCCATTGCTTGCGCCGCTGTCGGAAATGTACGCGGAAAATGCAGCGGTGTGCGGCTACCTGCAGGCGATGCAGGTGTATTTGCTGAAAACCGTGGTCGAGCAATTGGTCGACGACAGCAAGACCGACGCCGTTGCCCGCAAACTGCTGGAAGAGCAATACGCGCCGAGCCTGGTCGTGGGGCATTCGGTCAGTGGTGGTGCGCCGGTGGTGTTTGAACCGCACCCGACCTACGAAAACCTGTTCGGCCGCATCGAGTACAGCACCGATCAGGGCGCGCTCTATACCACCTATCGTCAACTGCGACCCGGTGCCTTGCACCGGGCCAATGGCGGCTTCCTGATCCTGGAAGCGGAAAAAATGCTCAGCGAACCATTCGTGTGGGATGCGCTCAAGCGCGCCCTGCAGTCACGCAAGCTGAAAATGGAGTCGCCGCTCGGGGAAATGGGGCGCCTGGCCACGGTGACACTGACGCCGCAACACATCCCGTTGCAGGTCAAGGTCATCATCATTGGCGCCCGCCAGTTGTATTACACGCTGCAGGACCTGGATCCGGACTTCCAGGAGATGTTCCGGGTGCTGGTGGATTTCGACGAAGACATTCCCATGGTCGACGAAAGCCTGGAGCAGTTTGCCCAGTTGCTCAAGACCCGCACTTCGGAAGAAGGCATGGCGCCGCTGACCGCCGATGCGGTGGCGCGCCTGGCCACCTACAGTGCGCGCCTGGCCGAGCACCAGGGACGTTTGTCGGCGCGTATCGGTGACCTGTTCCAGTTGGTCAGCGAGGCGGATTTCATCCGGCACCTGGCTGGCGACGAAATGACCGATGCCGGGCATATCGAGCGTGCACTCAAGGCCAAGGCCACCCGTACCGGGCGCGTCTCGGCACGGATTCTCGATGACATGCTGGCGGGGATCATCCTGATCGACACCACCGGCGCGGCCGTGGGCAAGTGCAACGGGCTGACGGTGCTGGAAGTCGGTGACTCGGCCTTCGGCGTGCCGGCGCGGATTTCCGCCACGGTCTATCCGGGGGGCAGCGGCATTGTCGACATCGAGCGGGAGGTCAACCTCGGGCAACCGATTCACTCCAAGGGCGTGATGATCCTCACCGGTTATCTGGGCAGTCGTTATGCCCAGGAATTCCCGTTGGCGATTTCGGCGAGTATTGCCCTGGAGCAATCCTACGGGTATGTCGACGGCGACAGTGCGTCCCTGGGCGAGGCGTGTACGTTGATCTCGGCCTTGTCGAAGACACCGCTCAAGCAGTGTTTCGCCATCACCGGCTCGATCAACCAGTTCGGCGAAGTGCAGGCAGTGGGTGGGGTCAACGAGAAAATCGAAGGCTTCTTCCGACTCTGCGAAGCGCGCGGCTTGACCGGTGAGCAAGGCGCAATCATCCCGCAGGCCAACGTGGCCACGCTGATGCTCGATGAGAAGGTCCTGGCGGCGGTGCGGGCCGGGCAGTTCCATGTCTATGCGGTGCGCCAGGCCGACGAGGCATTGAGCCTGCTGGTCGGTGAGCCGGCCGGTGAACCGGACGAGGACGGCCAGTTCCCTGAGGGCAGCGTCAACGCACGGGTGGTCGAGCGTTTGCGGGTGATTGCGGAAATGATCAGCGAAGAGGACTTGAAGGAGGCGGAGAAAGAACTGGCGCAGGAGGCGCTGGCCGAAGCCAAGCCGGCTTGATCCCCACCGGCCAGCCCCTGTAGGAGCATGGCTTGCCCGCGAATGCGTACGAAAGCGCGCCTTCGCGGGCAAGCCTTGCTCCTACATTTTTTTGCGGCGTAGCGAATGGCGTCAAAAAACCAGCAACGACCATTCGGCGCTTCGTCACCCTCGGCAACTTGCTGATTCGACTTTTCTTCTATGCTCAGGTCTAGGATATCGACAGTTATCACTGGATCGAGACAGCCTTCGCGTGGAGGCTGAACACCGGATCTATCGAGGGTCGCCGCCATGTCGCGCAACCTCTGCCTTACCCGTCAATGCCTGGGTCTTGTGACCCGGATCGAATGCAGTGTGCGCCCTCTGGCCGGCGATACCGGTATGTGGACCTTACTGTTTGCTGCCGGCATGGCAGGCGAACAGCCCTCGGCCATCAAGGCCCAAGGCCCGTTTCACGGCCCTTTTGTGGCTGAGTCCATACTCGATACCATCGTTGAAAGCCTGACCATGCATGGTTATCAACTGGCCGATGACCCGCAGATCTGGTGCTTGCACCTGCAAGCCCAGCTACGGGAAATCAACGGTGGCCGGTATCGCAACCAGGATGGCTTCGATTTGACGCCCAGGCATTAGCCTCACTCGGCAGGGGAGAGGCTCGGCGTCTTGTCGAGCTTGACCTCAAAGCCATACTCGAGGGTTTCCAGGTCGGTGCGCTGGTAGCTTTCCAGGTGGGTCGGTTGACCATAGAAGTAGTGCACGTCCAGCACAGCGGGTCCCTCTGTGTTGGTGTCATGGCTGACCAGCAAAATTTCCTTCAGGTAGTTGCCGCTTGCGTCCTTGGCGAAGAAGCGCCAGGCCTGCGCGGGAAAAACCTTCTGGTCCACCAACAGGGCATTGCCCCTGAGCTCCAGGCCCTTGGGCAATTTGCTGGCATCCAGGCTGCGCTTTTCGATATGGGCGAGAAACAGTGGCATGGAGCCAACGGCGTAAGCCGGGGTTTCGGGGAACAGGGTCAGGTCGTAGGTGATGGTGGCGCGTAAGGGATCGATTTCGAAGGCTTCGGTTGGCAACTCGATGGGAGCGCCACGCTGGCCGTTGTCACCCAGGGTGAAGAAGGTCAGCGGAGTCGCGCCGAGGCTGAATGAGTTGCCGAGGAGTTCGTCGTTGAAGCTGCTGGGGTGGTCGAATGCGATGCGCGCAGCACTGGCATCCTCCACCGACTGGGTGATGCGAATACTGTTTTTCAGTTGCTGTGCGTCCAGGCTCGCGCCTTTGAGCCAGTTGCCGGCCTGATCGTCATAGACCACCACGGGCGGGGTGAGGCTTTGAATGGTTTTGTCGGTGGTGTTGCGGTCAAAACGCCTGACGGGCAGGTTCAGGTCCTTGCGGGTCACGGTGACGGCGGAAAAATCCAGCACGTTGACTTCCAGGCTGTCGATGGGGCCATTGAAGTACACCTTGGTGTAATGATGGGTTTGCTGGCGCTCGAAGGCTTGCAGTTCGTCGTTGAGCTGCTTTTCCAGCGCGTCGCTCCAGGCGGTCTGTTTTTGCATCTCGGCCAACTGTTTTTGATAGAAGGCTATTTGTGCCGAGTCTTCGTTGATCGAGCCGGCGCGTGCGAGGAATTGCCCGGTCTGGTCCCGGGCCTGGACGATCAGCGGGTTGAGCGGGGTATCGCCGAGTTCGGCGGCCAGCGTTGCGCGGTTGTCGACCGTGACTTCGGCGTAGTTGTTCTCGAGGCTGTGCAGGGTGACGCTGAGGTTGGCCTCGGTGCGTGTGTGCCCGAGGTCCTTTTGGGTCAGGTTGAAGGTCGCGACCTTGTGCGGCGCGATCATTTCGACCTTGCCTTGCAGGGTCAAGGGTTGCGGCTGGCTGCTATTGGCCACCTCCAGGCCCTCGACAAAGGGGTAGGCGAGGGTCAGGTCATCCGGGGCGGTCAGGCTGGAGCTTGAGGGGCTCAACTGGGTGCCGGGATCGGTTTCCGACCATTCGGCCTGGAAGGGGATGACCTGCTTGTTGCTCAGGGTGACCGATTGCCATTCCAGGCCGTAGGGGAAGGGAAACTCCGCGGGCATGTTGAAGTTGAAGGGGAACACCGGTTGCAGGTCGGTCAGGTAATCGGAGCCGGCATCCTTGCGCAGGACGAACAGGCCATTGATGTAGGTGTCAACCAGCGCCTGTGGGCTTGTGTAGTGCCTGAGCAACGCCATGGCGTCGTCGCCGTACTCGGTTTCGACCGGCTTGCCGGCCAGCTTCTGTTGAGCGCGCTCGAGCAGCAGCAGGGAGCCGCCGAGACGGGATACGGCATCCTTGAGCTTGGGATCGGTGATGGCGTCCAGTGACTTTTCGAACTGGGCGGTTTTGTCCTCGAGGCTTTGCGAAGGCTTATCGTCCGCGGGCGAGCAGCCGCCAAGCAGCGCCACCAGGCACAGGCCGATCGTCATTAAGGGCAAGCGCACAGCCATTTTCCAGTATTCCCGTACGACGCACGTGGGTGCGAACGCTTTGGACACTAGCAGAAATCCCTTGCCAAGACTTGTAGGTTGTGGATTTACCGGCGGTTTATGGGGGGGTGAGCGGCTGATATACTCGCCGCCATTTCCAGCCTTGGTGTGAGACTTAATGGAACGCTTTATCGAAAACGCAATGTACGCTTCGCGCTGGTTGCTGGCCCCTATCTACTTCGGCCTGTCCCTGGGTCTGCTGGCCCTGGCCCTGAAGTTCTTTCAGGAAGTCTTCCACGTTATCCCCAACGTCTTCTCGATGGCCGAGTCGGACCTGATCCTGGTCCTGCTGTCGTTGATCGACATGGCCCTGGTAGGCGGCCTGCTGGTGATGGTGATGATCTCCGGCTATGAAAATTTCGTGTCCCAACTGGACATCGACGAGAGCAAGGAAAAGCTCAACTGGCTGGGTACCATGGATTCGTCTTCGCTGAAGATGAAAGTCGCGGCCTCGATTGTGGCGATCTCCTCGATCCACTTGTTGCGCATCTTCATGGATGCCAAGAACGTCGATCCCGAGCACCTGAAGTGGTACGTGATCATCCATATGACCTTCGTGATTTCGGCGTTTGCCATGGGCTACCTGGACAAACTGACCAAGCATTGATCATCCCGCGGGTGGCAAACGGACGGGCGGCAGCGTTGGTGGCTTGTGCTTTGGTGCGTCGAGGCCTATCCCTGTAAGGGTCTTGGCTCGCCAATGCACGGGGTGCGCACATGAACCTGCAAGAGTTGAACGCCTATGCCATTGCCGGCAAGGTCGATGAGTTGAACCTGATCTCCATGGAAGGCGGGATCTATCTGCTCGAAGCACGGATGCACGGCGCGGCCTACCCGTTGAGCGACACCCATGGCCAGATGATGCACCTGCGTTCGGTGGAGCATGCGCGAGAAATGCTCCACGCCTTTCCCAGGCTGCCGTTCAATCTGGTCCACACCTCGGTCCACGACGAGATGTGCGGGTTGGGCGCCAGTAGCGAGGACAGCCTGAAAGTGCCGATCGCCTTCCGTTCGGCTTGAGGGTGCTGGCCCCCTGATCACGGCACGGGCATCTGTGCTAGTCTGCTCGCCCTTTTGGTTCCGGGCGCTCCGGGATGCGCTGTGCACGCACGGCAATGTCTCGGGCCGTCCGCACAGCGGAGCAGTGTCATGTCCGAAGTAAATCTTTCCACCGACGAAACCCGCGTCAGCTACGGCATTGGCCGTCAGTTGGGCGACCAACTGCGCGACAACCCGCCACCGGGCGTTAGCCTGGACGCAATCCTGGCAGGTCTGACCGACGCTTTCGCCGGCAAGGAAAGCCGCGTTGGCCAGGAAGCCATGTCGGCCAGCTTCAAGGTCATCCGTGAAGTCATGCAAGCCGAAGCGGCCGCCAAGGCTGAAGCAGCGGCGGGTGAAGGCCTGGCATTCCTGGCGGAAAACGCCAAGCGTGACGGCATCACCACCCTGGCTTCCGGTCTGCAATTTGAAGTCCTGACTGCCGGTGAAGGCGCCAAGCCATCCCGTGAAGACACCGTGCGTACTCACTACCACGGCACCCTGATCGACGGCACTGTGTTCGACAGTTCCTACGATCGTGGTCAGCCAGCAGAATTCCCGGTGGGCGGCGTGATCGCTGGCTGGACCGAAGCCCTGCAACTGATGAACGCGGGCAGCAAATGGCGTCTGTACGTGCCGAGCGAGCTGGCTTACGGCGCTCAAGGCGTTGGCAGCATCCCGCCGCACAGCGTTCTGGTATTTGACGTCGAGCTGCTGGACGTTCTGTAAGACCCGGCCTGATAGGCTATCGGGCTAATGTGGGAGCAAGCGGGCGCTCGCTCCCACAGTTTTAGCGCTGATCTTCATACTTCGAACTTGCTGTTCAGATCGCTCACCGGGCGCAACGCTCGGGCATAGCAAAATAGAAACAGGTTGCGCACCAGCTCTTTGAGCACCACCGGTTCGCTGGAGCTCAGGCCATTGAGGTCGAGGTCGCCCTGGTCCTGCAGTTCGCTCAAGGCTTCTTCTTCCAGTACTGCGCAGACTTCCCCGGTTTCCCGATGCAGGATCCTGAGGTAGGGGTGTGGGCGGTCCAGCCATGCATCGATCAAGTAAGTCATGATGCTCATCTCCTTTCTGTGGGTCTGATGAGAATAATTCTTATTCAATTAATAGCAAGTGCCTATTGGCGGTTTCTGCGGATTTTGTGCGCGGGAGTTGCTCGGGATCAAACGGCTGGCGTTTTGCTATTGGGGCTGGAGGAGGGCTAGCGAGGGGGAGGAGCAGCCATCCCGCGCGGGCGCGCGATGGCTGGCAGCTGGCTCAGACCTTTCTGACGAACTCGGATTTGAGTTTCATCGGGCCGATGCCATCGATCTTGCAGTCGATGTCGTGGTCGCCATCGCACAGGCGGATGTTCTTGACCTTGGTGCCGACCTTGACCACCAGCGAGGTGCCCTTGACCTTGAGGTCCTTGATCACGGTGATGGTGTCGCCGTCCTGCAGGACATTGCCGACCGAATCCTTTTTCACGGTTTCATCGGACGCCACCTCGGGTTCGCCGTTGGCGGACCACTCGTGGGCGCACTCCGGGCAGATCAGTTGGGCGCCGTCTTCGTAGGTGTATTCGCTATTGCATTTCGGGCAGGGTGGCAACGTGCTCACTAAAGCTCCTTGAGTTCAGGATGACTAAAAGCGCACATTATATAGGGTTTTAACCGCAGGCGGGGAAGGCGTAGAAACAACTGTGGGAGCGAGCTTGCTCGCGATAGCGCCAGATTGGCAATTGCTATCGCGAGCAGGCTCGCTCCCGCAAGGGGTGAATCAGTGCGTGCGGGCGACCGCGAACTCACTCAGTTCAACCAGGGCATCGCGGTACTCGCTGGCTGGCAGCGTTTCCAGGCACTGGATCGCGCGGGCCACATAGTGGCGCGCCAGTTGTGCGGTGTAGTCCAGCGAGCCGGAGGCTTCCACGGCGGCGCGGATGCTCTCCAGGTCTTCGATGCCGCCTTTCTGGATCGCCTTGCGCACCAGGGCTGCCTGTTCCGGCGTACCTTCGCGCATGGTGTAGATCAGCGGCAGGGTCGGCTTGCCTTCGGCCAGGTCGTCGCCGACGTTCTTACCCAGGGTTTCGGCATCACCGCGGTAGTCGAGCAGGTCGTCAACCAGTTGGAACGCCACGCCCAGGTGATCACCAAAGGTGCGCAGGGCTTCGCTCTGCTCCGGGGTTGCACCCGCCAGGGCGGCAGCGCTGTGGGTCGAGGCTTCGAAGAGCATCGCGGTCTTGCCGCGGATGACTTCCATGTAGGTTTCTTCGGTGGTGCTGGCGTCGCGCACCTTGGACAGCTGCAGGACTTCGCCCTCGGCGATGATCCGCGTGGCCTGGGACAGGATCTTCATCACCGGCATGGAGCCCAATTCGACCATCATTTCGAACGAGCGCGAGTATAGGAAGTCGCCGACCAGTACGCTCGGGGCATTGCCCCACATGGCGTTGGCCGTCGAGCGGCCACGGCGCATGCCGGACATGTCGACCACGTCGTCGTGCAGCAGGGTGGCGGTGTGCAGGAACTCGATAGTGGCCGCCAGCAGGCGCATGTCGTCGCCTTCGCGACCCAGGGCCTTGCCACACAGCAACACTAATAAAGGACGCAGGCGCTTACCGCCAGCCGAGGTGATGTAGTCGCCGATTTTCGATACCAGCGGCACTCGGGAAGTCAGCTGCTTCTTGATGATGCCGTCGACGGCGCTAAAATCGTCCGCCACCGCGCGGTAGAAAGCTTGGGGTTGCATCAGCGACAGGTGCTCCATAAGGGTTGCGCGGCATGCTAGGACCCACGCCTGCGGGTGTCAAGGCGCGATGGACGGCCCCTTGCAACGCGCTCCTGGCTTGCGTACAATCGCGCACCCTGAACTTCCTGGGCAGCACCTGCCTTACGCAATTGCAAACCGGCCTTCCAGCCTTATGCAGCCATGCCAGCCAATACCTCTTCTTATAAAGAGCTGGGTGAGCAGGATTATCGGAGAAATACCATGTCTTATGCAGTAATCGTTACTGGTGGCAAGCAGTACAAAGTTGCTCCAGGTGAATACCTGAAGATCGAAAAACTGGAAATCGCTACCGGCGAATCCGTTACTTTTGATCGCGTTCTGTTGGTTGCCAATGGCGACGACGTGAATATCGGCGCTCCAGTTGTTGCTGGTGCTACCGTTGTGGCTGAAGTGATCTCCCAAGGTCGTCACGATAAAGTCCGCATCATCAAGTTCCGTCGCCGTAAGCACCACATGAAGCGTATGGGCCACCGCCAGTGGTACACCGAGATCAAAATCACCGGTATTCAGGCTTAATTTCAGCCTAATTCCTCACTAGGAGAATTGAACTCATGGCACACAAAAAAGCTGGTGGTAGTACCCGTAACGGTCGCGACTCAGAAGCCAAACGCCTTGGCGTGAAGATGTATGGCGGCCAGGTTATCATTCCGGGCAACATCATCGTGCGTCAGCGCGGCACCCAATTCCACGCTGGCTACGGCGTTGGCATGGGTAAAGATCACACTCTGTTCGCTAAAATCGACGGCGTGATCAAGTTCGAAGTAAAAGGCGCTTTCAACCGCCGTTACGTGAGCATTGTCCCGAAGACTCCAGTCGTCGCGGCATAATTACGTAGTTGCTGGAAAAGCCCTGTCTTGCGACGGGGCTTTTTCGTTTGTGGGGTGAGTCTCTTGCAAAGCTGTTTGTAATGGGCGAAAGCAGCTGGATTTGCGGTCGTTGCTTGAGGTCGCTGCGCTCATTTTTGCAAGAGTCTTATGTCTTGGTTTTTTCGGCTCGTCCGTATGGCGAGAGGCGTTTTGTTATGAAGTTTGTTGATGAAGTATCGATTCGAGTAAAAGCTGGCGATGGCGGCAATGGCTGCATGAGCTTCCGTCGGGAAAAATTCATCGAAAACGGTGGTCCGAACGGTGGTGATGGGGGTGATGGCGGCTCGGTCTACATGATCGCTGACGAAAACCTCAATACCCTGGTGGATTACCGCTACACCCGGCACTTCGATGCTGAGCGTGGCGCCAACGGCGGCAGCACCGACTGCACCGGCAAGAAGGGTGAAGAGCTGGTGTTGCGGGTTCCGGTCGGCACCACGGTGATCGACTCGGCAACCCAGGAAGTCATTGGCGACCTGACCAAGGCCGGCCAACGGCTGTTGGTGGCGCATGGTGGCTGGCACGGCCTGGGTAACACCCGTTTCAAATCCAGTACCAACCGGGCGCCACGCCAGACGACGCCGGGCAAGCCGGGCGAGCAGCGTGACCTCAAGCTGGAAATGAAGGTGCTGGCGGACGTCGGTCTGCTGGGCTTGCCCAACGCCGGTAAAAGTACCTTTATCCGTTCGGTATCGGCTGCCAAGCCGAAAGTTGCCGATTACCCGTTCACCACCCTGGTGCCAAACCTGGGCGTGGTCAGTGTCGATCGCTGGAAAAGCTTCGTCATTGCCGACATCCCGGGTCTGATCGAGGGTGCTTCGGATGGCGCTGGCCTGGGGATTCGTTTCCTCAAGCACTTGTCGCGTACCCGTCTGCTGTTGCACCTCGTCGACATGGCGCCGCTGGATGAAACCAGTGCAGCCGATGCCGCCGAAGTGATCGTCAGCGAACTGACCAAGTTCAGCCCGTCCCTGGCTGAGCGTGATCGTTGGCTGGTGCTGAACAAGTGCGACCAGATCCTCGAGGAAGAGCACGAAGAGCGCGTCAAGGAAATTGTCGATCGCCTGGAGTGGACTGGTCCGGTCTACGTTATCTCGGCCATCGCCAAAGAAGGCACTGAGCGCCTGACTCGCGACATCATGCGTTACCTGGAAGATCGCGCCGATCGCCTGGCCAATGACCCGGCGTACCGCGAAGAGCTGGCGGATCTTGATCAGCGCATCGAAGACGAGGCGCGTGCCCAGCTGCAGGCCTTGGATGACCAGCGTGCCCTGCGCCGCAGCGGCGTGAAGTCGGTCCATGACATTGGTGACGATGACTGGGACGAAGAAGATGTGGATGACGAAGATGGTCCGGAAATCATTTACGTGCGTGACTGATTCGTTGCGATAAACTTAAGCGCCGCTCCTTGGAGCGGCGTTTTAGTATCTGGAAATCGGTAGTCACGAATAACGTTATGGACAGCGCTGGGTCGTGCTGTCCTCAAGCTAAGGTTGAAGATCATGCGGAGCAAGGTGACAGGTGCGCAGCGTTGGGTCGTGAAGATCGGCAGCGCTTTGCTGACGGCTGACGGCAAGGGTCTGGATCGCGCGGCAATGGGCGTCTGGGTTGAGCAGATGGTGGCGCTGCACGAGGCGGGTGTCGAGTTGGTGCTGGTGTCCTCGGGGGCGGTAGCGGCGGGCATGAGTCGCCTGGGCTGGGCTGCACGACCCAGTGCAATGCATGAGTTGCAGGCGGCGGCGGCCATTGGCCAGATGGGCTTGGTGCAGGCTTGGGAGTCGAGCTTTGCCGAGCATGGCCGGCACACTGCGCAGATCCTGCTGACCCATGATGACTTGTCCGATCGCAAGCGTTACCTCAATGCCCGTAGCACCCTGCGTGCGCTGGTCGAGCTCAAGGTCATCCCGGTGATTAACGAGAACGATACGGTGGTCACCGACGAAATCCGTTTCGGCGACAACGACACCCTGGCGGCGCTGGTGGCCAACCTGGTCGAGGCTGACCTGTTGGTGATTCTCACGGACCGGGATGGCATGTTCGACGCCGATCCGCGGAACAACCCCGATGCCCAGCTGATTTACGAGGCGCGTGCCGATGATCCGGTGCTGGATGCGGTGGCGGGTGGTACGGGTGGTGCGCTGGGGCGTGGCGGCATGCAGACCAAGCTGCGGGCTGCGCGGCTGGCGGCGCGTTCCGGTGCGCACACGATCATCGTGGGTGGGCGCCTGGAGCGGGTGCTGGATCGCCTGAAGGCGGGCGAGCGTATCGGCACCTTGCTGTCGCCTGAGCGCGGCTTGCTGGCGGCGCGTAAGCAGTGGCTGGCTGGGCATTTGCAGACACGCGGCACGCTGGTGCTGGATGCGGGCGCGGTCTCGGCCTTGGCCCAGGGCAACAAGAGCTTGCTGCCGGTCGGCGTCAAGCGGGTCCAGGGCAGCTTCCGGCGTGGCGAAATGGTGGTGTGCGTGGCGCCGGATGGTCGTGAGATTGCCCGTGGCCTGGCCAACTACAGTGCCCTGGAGGCGCAAAAAATCATCGGTCAATCGTCCGAGGCGATTGTCGGTTTGCTGGGTTATATGGCGGAGCCGGAACTGGTTCACCGCGATAACCTGATTCTGGTTTGAGTAAGGGAAAAGCGCATGCGCATGGCAAAAAGCTTGTTGGGGTTGTTGCTGGCGATGCCGCTGCTGGCTTCGGCCGAAGAGGTCGGTCAGGTATCGACCGTGTTCAAGTTTGTCGGGCCCAACGACCGCATTGTGGTCGAGGCCTTTGATGATCCCAAAGTCGATGGCGTGACTTGCTACCTGTCGCGCGCCAAGACGGGTGGGGTGAAGGGGGGGCTGGGGTTGGCCGAGGATCGTGCGGAGGCGTCCATCGCCTGTCGTCAGGTCGGGCCGATCAGCTTCAGGGGTGAGCTCAAGGATGGTGATGAGGTGTTCAAGGAGCGCACGTCCCTAGTGTTCAAGACCATGCAGGTGGTGCGATTCCTCGACAAGAAGCGCAATACCCTGGTGTACCTGGTCTATAGCGACCGGCTGATCGAGGGTAGTCCGCAGAACGCGGTGACGGCGATTCCGATTTTGCCGTGGGCCCAGCATTGATTTGATGCGAGTCCTGTGGGGGTGGGTGCCCGCTTGCGGCTTGCTTGCGATGGCGGTCTTACTGTCGGCCTGTTGGTTGAATGTCGGTCCGTTATCGCGAGCAAACTCGTGCCTACAGTTTTTTGTGTTGGCTTGATCAAATCGCAGGCAATAAAAAACCGACCCTGGGGTCGGTTTTTTAATGAGCGTGTCGCTTAGGCAGCAGCGGCAACGTTCAGAGCCTTTACGTGGCCATTCAGGCGGCTCTTATGGCGAGCAGCTTTGTTCTTGTGGATGATGCCTTTATCGGCCATACGGTCGATAACTGGCACGGCCAGAACGTAAGCAGCTTGCGCTTTTTCAGCGTCTTTTGCGTCGATGGCTTTAACTACATTCTTGATGTAGGTACGAACCATGGAACGCAGGCTGGCGTTGTGGCTGCGACGCTTCTCAGCCTGTTTTGCACGTTTTTTGGCGGAAGGTGTGTTGGCCACCGTCGAGCTCCTCGAAAGACTTTTTGGGAAATAGCAAACAAAATAGGCCGCGAATCATGCCGATGAGTTGAAGTCTTGTCAAGGGCGGTTGAGACGTTCCGCTAAGTGGTAGGTATAAAGCGCCGGGATATTTCATTCCGGCGTACGACCTGTAAACTCGCGAGCTTTGGCTCTGTGCTGTTGCGGCGCGGAGTATCGCATAAGTAGGCGCATTGTTCGCCTGCTGTTTATCGACAGGCAAAAAACTCTTCCATGAACCTGCTTAAATCCTTGGCCGCCGTCAGCTCTATCACGATGATCTCCCGGGTTCTGGGGTTCGTGCGTGACACCCTTGTCGCCCGTATATTTGGCGCTGGCATGGCCACGGACGCCTTCTTCATCGCCTTCAAACTGCCCAACCTGTTGCGGCGGATCTTTGCCGAAGGCGCGTTTTCCCAAGCGTTCGTGCCGATCCTGGCGGAATACAAAAGTCAGCAGGGCGAGGAGGCGACCCGCACCTTCGTGGCTTATGTGTCGGGTTTGCTGACGCTGGTGCTGGCACTGGTGACGATCCTCGGGATGATCTTTGCGCCCTGGGTGATCTGGGCCACGGCCCCGGGGTTTACCGACACCCCGGAAAAGTTCGAACTGACGGCAAGCCTGCTGCGGGTCACGTTCCCTTATATATTGCTGATCTCCCTGTCTTCGCTGGCCGGGGCGATTCTCAATACCTATAACCGGTTCTCGGTGCCGGCGTTCGTGCCGACATTGCTCAACGTCAGCATGATCCTCTTTGCGCTGTTCCTCACCCCGTACTTCGATCCGCCGGTGATGGCGCTGGGGTGGGCGGTGCTGGCCGGCGGCCTGGCGCAGTTGCTCTATCAACTGCCGCACCTGAAAAAGATCGGCATGCTGGTTCTGCCGCGGCTGAGCCTGCGTGATAGCGGGGTCTGGCGTGTGATGAAGCAAATGCTGCCGGCCATCCTCGGGGTCTCGGTCAGTCAGATTTCGCTGATCATCAACACCATTTTTGCTTCCTTCCTGGTGGCCGGCTCCGTGTCCTGGATGTACTACGCTGACCGGCTGATGGAGTTACCATCAGGGGTGCTGGGCGTAGCGTTGGGCACCATTCTCTTGCCGACCCTGGCCAAGACCTACGCCAGCCAGGATCGCCACGAATACTCGCGCATCCTCGACTGGGGCCTGCGCCTGTGCTTCGTGCTGGTGCTGCCTTGTGCGCTGGCCCTGGGGATCCTCGCCGAGCCGTTGACGGTTTCGCTGTTCCAGTACGGTCAGTTCAGTGCCTTTGATGCGTCAATGACCCAGCAAGCGCTGGTGGCGTATTCGGTCGGGCTGCTGGGCATTATCGTGATCAAGGTGCTGGCGCCCGGCTTTTATGCGCAACAAAACATCCGCACGCCGGTAAAAATCGCGATTTTCACCCTGATCGTCACCCAGCTGTTCAACCTGGCCCTTGTCGGTCCGCTGAAGCATGCGGGCCTGGCGCTGGCCATCAGTGGTGGGGCGTGCCTGAATGCCGGTCTGTTGTTCTATCAACTGCGCAAGCAGAAGATGTATCAACCGCAGCCGGGCTGGGGCAAGTTTGCCCTCAAGCTGTTGCTGGCGGTGGCGGTGATGTCCGCGGTGCTACTGGGGATAATGCATTTCATGCCGGCCTGGAGCGACGGTCATATGCTTGAGCGTTTCCTGCGCCTGGGCATACTGGTCGGTGCTGGGGTGGTGACGTATTTCGGCATGCTGGCGCTGTTGGGCTTCCGTCTGCGGGACTTCAATCGCAAGGCGTTGAGCTGACGGCAGCGCTGGAATAGTCGCGAGCCGGGCGTCGGTTTTGTCGGTTCGATCACTTTGGGTTACGGTGTTGCCTGTCGTCGGCCGCCGGGTGTGGTTATAATCGACCACTTTATGAGCAAGAAGCGCGTTATGCAGCTGGTTCGAGGCCTCCACAATCTGCGCCCCCAGCATCGGGGCTGCGTCGCCACTATTGGCAACTTTGACGGTGTTCACCGTGGTCACCAGGCTATCCTGGGCCGGCTGCGTGAACGTGCGCTTGAGTTGGGCGTACCCAGCTGTGTGGTGATTTTCGAGCCGCAGCCCCGCGAATTTTTTGCGCCCGACACCGCGCCAGCACGTCTTGCACGCCTGCGCGACAAGCTGCAACTGCTGGCCGAGGCGGGGGTTGACCGGGTGTTGTGCCTGGCGTTCAACCAGCGCCTGAGCAAGCTCAGCGCTGCCGAGTTCGTCGACACCATCCTGGTCGATGGCCTGGGTGTCCAGCATCTGGAGGTCGGTGACGACTTCCGCTTTGGTTGTGACCGGGTAGGGGATTTCGATTTCCTGCAGCAGGCGGGTATCGTCCAGGGGTTTACCGTGGAAGCGGCGCAGACGGTCGAGCTGGACGGTCTGCGGGTCAGCAGCACCCAGGTGCGAAACGCCCTGGCCGCGGCTGATTTCGAGTTGGCTGAGCGCTTGCTCGGACGACCGTTCCGGATTGCCGGGCGGGTCCTGCACGGGCAGAAGCTGGCGCGCCAGTTGGGGACACCAACGGCCAACGTGCAACTCAAGCGTCGTCGTGTGCCGCTGACCGGGGTGTACCTGGTGAGTGTCGACCTCGACGGCAAGACCTGGCCGGGAGTCGCCAATATCGGCGTCCGGCCAACGGTCGCAGGTGACGGCAAAGCCCACCTTGAAGTCCATATTCTCGATTTTGCCGGCGATCTGTATGACCGGCGTTTGACGGTGGTTTTCCACCACAAGCTGCGTGATGAGCAGCGTTTCGCCTCTCTGGAGGCGCTTAAGACGGCGATCAATGCGGATGTCGCCGCCGCCCGTGCCTATGCCGCACCTAGCGCCAATCGCTAATGAAGAGCCTTAAATGACCGACTATAAAGCCACGCTAAACCTTCCGGACACCGCCTTCCCAATGAAGGCCGGCCTGCCTCAGCGCGAACCGCAGATTCTGCAGCGCTGGGACAGCATTGGCCTGTACCAGAAGTTGCGTGAGATTGGTAAGGATCGTCCGAAGTTCGTACTGCACGACGGTCCTCCGTACGCCAACGGCACCATTCATATCGGTCACGCGCTCAACAAGATTCTCAAGGACATGATCATCCGTTCGAAGACCCTGTCGGGCTTCGACGCGCCTTATGTTCCGGGCTGGGACTGCCACGGCCTGCCGATCGAGCATAAAGTCGAAGTGACCCACGGCAAGAACCTGGGCGCGGACAAGACCCGCGAACTGTGCCGTGCCTACGCCACCGAGCAGATCGAAGGGCAGAAGTCCGAGTTTATCCGCCTGGGTGTGCTGGGCGACTTCGCCAACCCGTACAAGACCATGGATTTCAAGAACGAGGCCGGCGAAATCCGCGCCCTGGCTGAAATCGTCAAGGGTGGTTTCGTGTTCAAGGGCCTCAAGCCCGTGAACTGGTGCTTTGACTGCGGTTCGGCTCTGGCTGAAGCGGAAGTCGAGTACGAGAACAAGAAGTCCTCGACCATCGACGTCGCCTTCCCGATTGCCGATGAAGCCAAACTGGCTAGCGCTTTCGGCCTGGCGTCGCTGGGCAAGCCGGCTTCGATCGTGATCTGGACCACCACCCCGTGGACCATCCCGGCCAACCAGGCACTCAACGTTCACCCGGAATTCAACTACGCCCTGGTCGACGTCGGCGACCAACTGCTGGTGCTGGCTGAAGAGCTGGTGGAGTCGTGCCTGGCCCGCTACAGCCTGGAAGGTACGGTCATCGCGACCACCACCGGTAAAGCGCTGGAGCTGATCAACTTCCGTCACCCGTTCTACGATCGCCTGTCGCCGGTATACCTGGCGGACTACGTCGAGCTGGGCGCTGGCACCGGCGTGGTGCACTCCGCCCCGGCCTACGGCGTGGACGACTTCGTGACCTGCAAGAAGTACGGCATGGTCAACGACGACATCCTCAACCCGGTGCAAAGCAACGGCGTGTACGCGACATCGCTGGAGTTCTTCGGTGGCCAGTTCATCTGGAAAGCCAACCCGGCCATTGTCGACAAGCTGACTGAAGTAGGTGCGCTGCTGCACACCACCATCATCGAACACAGCTACATGCACTGCTGGCGTCACAAGACCCCGCTGATCTACCGCGCTACCGCGCAGTGGTTCATCGGCATGGACAAAGAGCCGGCCACCGGCGACACCCTGCGCCAGCGCGCGATCAAGGCCATCGAAGAGACCAAGTTCGTCCCGGCCTGGGGCCAGGCGCGCCTGCACTCGATGATCGCCAACCGTCCTGACTGGTGCATCTCCCGCCAGCGCAACTGGGGTGTGCCGATCCCGTTCTTCCTGGACAAGGAAAGCGGCGAACTGCACCCGCGTACCGTTGAGCTGATGGAGCTCGTGGCCCAGCGCGTCGAAGTCGAAGGCATCGAAGCCTGGTTCAAGATGGACGCCGCCGAGCTGCTGGGCGATGAAGCGCCACAGTACGACAAGATCAGCGACACTCTTGACGTCTGGTTCGATTCGGGCACTACCCATTGGCACGTCCTGCGTGGTTCGCACCCGATGGGCCACGAGAGCGGCCCGCGTGCCGACTTGTACCTGGAAGGTTCGGACCAGCACCGCGGCTGGTTCCACTCGTCCCTGCTGACCGGTTGCGCCATCGACAACCACGCGCCGTACCGCGAGCTGCTGACCCACGGCTTCACCGTCGATGAGTCCGGCCGCAAGATGTCCAAGTCCCTGGGTAACGTGATTGCGCCGCAAAAGGTCAACGACACCCTGGGCGCCGACATCATGCGCCTGTGGGTGGCTTCCACCGATTACTCGGGCGAAATGGCGGTTTCCGAGCAGATTCTGCAACGCAGTGCGGACGCCTATCGGCGGATCCGCAACACCGCACGCTTCCTGCTTTCCAACCTGAGCGGTTTCAACCCGGCCACTGATATCCTGCCGGCCGACGAAATGCTTGCCCTGGACCGCTGGGCCGTGGACCGCACCTTGCTGCTGCAACGCGAGCTGCAAGAGCACTACGGCGAGTACCGCTTCTGGAACGTCTACTCCAAGATCCACAACTTCTGCGTCCAGGAGCTGGGCGGGTTCTACCTCGACATCATCAAGGACCGCCAGTACACCACGGGTGCCAACAGCAAGGCTCGCCGTTCGGCGCAAACCGCGCTGTACCACATCTCTGAAGCGCTGGTGCGCTGGATCGCGCCGATCCTGGCGTTCACCGCCGACGAGCTGTGGCAGTACCTGCCGGGCGAGCGTAACGAATCGGTGATGCTCAACACCTGGTACGAAGGCCTCAGCGAACTGCCGGAAGGCTTTGAGCTGGACCGCGCCTACTGGGAGCGGATCATGGCGGTCAAGGTGGCGGTCAACAAGGAAATGGAAATCCAGCGCGCTGCCAAGGCGGTGGGTGGCAACCTGCAAGCCGAAGTGACGCTGTTCGCCGAAGAGGCGCTGAGCGCAGACCTGGCCAAGCTCAGCAACGAGCTGCGCTTTGTCCTGATCACCTCGACCGCCAGCATTGCCCCGTTCGTGCAGGCACCGGCCGACGCAGTCGCGACCGAAATCAGCGGCCTGAAACTCAAGGTGGTCAAGTCGGGCTTCGCCAAGTGCGCTCGTTGCTGGCACTGCCGCGAGGACGTCGGGGTGAACCCGGAGCATCCGGAAATCTGCGGTCGTTGTGTCGACAACATCAGCGGCGCAGGCGAGGTTCGTCACTATGCCTGATGCTGCTAGCCGTTTCGGACGGTTGAGCTGGCTGTGGTTGAGCCTGCTGGTCCTGGTCATCGACCAGGCCAGCAAGTTCTACTTCGAAGGTTCGCTGACGATGTACCAGCAGATCGTGGTGATCCCCGATTACTTCAGCTGGACCCTGGCCTACAACACGGGCGCGGCCTTCAGCTTCCTGGCTGATGGCGGTGGCTGGCAGCGCTGGCTGTTCGCCTTGATCGCCATCGTGGTCAGTGGGGTGCTGGTGGTCTGGCTCAAGCGCCTGGGGCGCAACGACACCTGGCTGGCCGTCGCCCTGGCGCTGGTGCTGGGTGGGGCGCTGGGCAATCTGTACGACCGCATTGCCTTGGGCCATGTGATCGACTTCATTCTGGTGCATTGGCAGAACCGCTGGTATTTCCCGGCGTTCAACTTTGCCGATAGCGCCATCAGCGTCGGCGCCGTCATGCTTGCGCTGGATATGTTCAAAAGCAAGAAAACCGGAGAAACCGTTCATGACTGAACAGGTATTGGCTGAGCAACGCATCGGTCAGAACACGGAAGTCACTTTGCATTTCGCATTGCGCCTGGAGAACGGCGACACCGTCGACAGCACCTTCGACAAAGCCCCGGCGACCTTCAAGGTCGGTGACGGCAACCTGCTGCCAGGTTTCGAAGCTGCCCTGTTCGGCTTCAAGGCGGGCGACAAGCGTACACTGAGCATCGAGCCAGAGCGTGCGTTTGGCCAGCCCAACCCGCAGAACGTACAGATCATCCCGCGCTCGCAGTTCCAGGACATGGAACTGTCCCCGGGGCTGCTGGTGATCTTCAACGATGCGGCCAACACCGAGCTGCCGGGTGTGGTCAAGGAGTTCGATGACGCGCAAGTGACCATCGACTTCAATCACCCGCTGGCGGGCAAGACCTTGACCTTTGACGTGGAGATTTTTTCCGTCAAAGCGCTGTAACTGCTTACTGTAGGAGCGAGCGCCCGCTTGCGGCTTGCTCGCGATAACCGTCAACGAATACGCGTTTCTTCTGGATTGACGCGGTGTCCTTCAGTTTTTCGCGAGCAAGCCGCAAGCGCGCTCGCTCCAACAGGGCAAGACACGAGGCACAGCATGCAAATCAAACTCGCCAATCCCCGTGGCTTCTGCGCTGGTGTGGACCGGGCGATCGAAATCGTCAACCGCGCCCTGGAGGTCTTCGGGCCGCCGATCTATGTGCGTCACGAAGTGGTCCATAACAAGTTCGTGGTGGAAGACCTGCGCGCACGCGGGGCGATTTTCGTCGAGGAGCTGGATCAGGTGCCGGATGACGTCATCGTGATTTTCAGCGCCCACGGGGTTTCCCAGGCCGTTCGCAGTGAAGCCGCGGGCCGTGGCCTGAAGGTGTTCGATGCGACCTGCCCGCTGGTGACCAAGGTGCATATCGAAGTGGCGCGCTACAGCCGCGACGGGCGCGAGTGCATCCTGATCGGGCATGCCGGTCACCCGGAAGTCGAAGGCACCATGGGCCAGTACGATGCCAGCAACGGTGGCGCGATCTACCTCGTCGAAGACGAAAAAGATGTCGCCGCCTTGCAGGTGCATAATCCGGACAAGCTCGCCTTCGTCACCCAGACCACCTTGTCGATGGATGATACCAGCCGGGTGATCGACGCCTTGCGCACGCGCTTCCCGGCCATTGGTGGCCCACGCAAGGACGACATCTGCTACGCCACGCAAAACCGTCAGGATGCGGTCAAGCAACTGGCCGACGAATGCGACGTGGTATTGGTGGTGGGCAGTCCCAACAGTTCCAACTCCAACCGACTGCGTGAACTGGCAGAGCGCATGGCTACCCCGGCCTACCTGATCGATGGTGCCGAAGACCTGCAACGCAGTTGGTTCGATGGTGTCGAGCGGATCGGCATCACTGCGGGTGCTTCGGCGCCGGAAGTGCTGGTGCGTGGCGTGATCCAGCAACTGCACGCCTGGGGTGCCACCGGTGCCGATGAGTTGGCCGGTCGCGAGGAGAACATCACCTTCTCCATGCCCAAGGAACTACGGGTTCGTTCACTGCTTTGATCCCGCGCACAAGGCCTGCTCGGCCTTGTCGTGGCGCAGACTGACGCGGCCGCTTCTGGAAAGCACCACTTGATGGTGGCTGACTGGCTGGCGGCTTGCGCAGATGTGCAACGTCCCCACCTGAAAGCCCCCAGCAGGCAACAGCGGCTCGCCCAGGCTGGTGAATCGTACAAAGCGCTTGACCCATTGATTGCCGACGATCAGCAGCGGCGTACCGGTCTGGTGCTGGCGCAACAGCGGATTGCTGCTGTCTTCCTGACCGCGGCCACTGAGGTCCAGGATGATTCGCCAACCCTGGCTCCAGTCATCGTTCACGCCATGCACCACCACCGCCTGATTACGCAGCAGCGCCTCGCTGCGTGCATTGCGCAGGCCGCTGGCAAGGCTGAGGGCGGCGCTTTCCCTGCGCACTGACTGCGCGTATTCACCGAGCGCCGGCACGGCGAGGTGCAGCGCCATGGCGGCGATAGCCAGGCCCACCAGCAATTCGATCAGGCCCAGGCCTTTTTGATCCATGACGGCTCCTTCCCTGGAGGTGCGACGTATCCCTAGGTGTAGCTGTTGGCGGTACACGGCGGCAGGCAATCATTGTGCAAAAGGTTTCGCGCGAGCGGCTGCACTGGCGCATTCGCGAATGTATTGCGCCTTGTTCCGGCGACGGGCAGTGACGCGAAGCCAGCGCTAACCTTCCGGGTGATCAGGATCGGTCACAGGGAGGAATGAACCGTGCGGATGACGGTAGCGGGTGCACAGGACGGCATGACCCTGATTGAAGTATTGGTGGCGTTGCTGATACTGACCGCAGGATTACTGGGGGCGGCGGCAATTCAGCTCAACGCCTTGAAATACACCGACAGCGCGCTGATGAGCAGCCAGGCCAGTTTTATTGCCTATGACATGCTGGACCGGATTCGCGCCAACGTGGCGGCTGACTACAGCCTCCCAGGACCGACATCGGGCCCCGAGGCTTCGGCGCGTGGTCAGGACCTGTCTGACTTCAACAGCCATATCCGCCAATTCGGCGGCCCCAGCGCCCGCGGCAGTATCAGCCACGTCCAAGGGCAGTACAGCATCACCATTACCTGGGATGACGCCCGCGCCGCCGGCGCTGTGGATGCCCGGCGCAGTGTGGTCTTGAGCAGCCGTGTCGCGGTCGATCCGTCGGGGGCGCCATGAACCGCAGGTGCGGGGGGTTCAGTCTGGTCGAGTTGCTGCTGGCATTGTCCATCAGCCTGGCGTTGGTGCTGGGCGTAATGCAGATCTTCATGGCGGCGAACAACACCTACCGTGCGCAGAATGCATCGGCCGGCATGCAGGAGGATGCGCGTTTTGTCTTGAGCAAGTTGCTTCAGGAGATTCGCATGGTCGGTGTGTTCGGTTGCCTGCAAAACATCACCGATGCCAGTGCCGGTGGAGATTTCAGGGCGGGCCGGAACGCGCCGATCAAGTGGGATAACGCCATGAAAAAGCTCAGCCTGGTCACCGCGGACGTTGGCGGCCATGGCGGTCTGCCAACCTGGACGGTGGTGTCGGACTGTCGCACTCGGGCCACGGCCTACAGCCAGCGCCACAGCCCGGCAGCGGGAGAGATTGCCTTACCGATTCGTCGCTTGGATTACCGCCTGCGTGATGGCGAAATCCTGCTGACGGCAGGTGCCAGCACGGCGGCCCTGGTCAGCAACGTCAAGGCCTTTACCGTGAGTTTCGGCTTGGCCGACAGTGCCACCGGCACTGCCGTTTCCCGTTACAGCTCCAACCCCGACGATCCAGCACGGATCCGCAGCGTGCGTTTGAGCCTGACCCTGACAGACCCCGGCCAGCGCGTGCGCGATCAAACCTTCCATGTCGTGGCCAGCTTGCGTAACCGCTTGCCTTAGGAGGCGCTGATGATGTCTCTCAAGGCTGGCACCCAGTCGGGCATGGCACTGTTGCTGAGTCTGGTGTTCCTGGCGCTGCTGACATCGATCGGGGTTGCTGCGATGCAGAATGCCACGCTCCAGGAAAAACTGGCCGCCAGCCTGGCCGCGCGCAATCAGTCATTCCAGGGCGCAGAGGCGGCCTTGCGCATTGGCGAGAGTGCCGTGCAGCGCCGCAGTTACACATTGCCAGAGTGCGCCGTTGGGATTCGTTGCGGACCGCCGGCCGAATCCTCGGTGGTCACCTCGGCCGGGTTCAACGCCACTTCCGGGGTGACCTGGATCGCTGCCGGTGATGGCGTCTACGGGGTGCAGAACCTGGGCCGTATCACCGGGGCGGTGCAGGTCCCGGGGGATACCCCGGCAACGCTCTATCGAATTAGCGCTGTTGGGCTGAGCGGCCACTCACGCAGCGTGGTAGAGAGTATTTATGCCAAGTTCGAGAGCGAAGCTGCAGCGATCGGCGGTAAGATGCTTGGCACCTGCTTGGCTGGGGAGACCCTCCGCGACGGCAGGTCCTGCGCGGATGAAAACAGCGATGGCGGCAGCCGTCGAATCATGTGGCGACAAATACAGTAAGTGAGACTTGAGGCAATGCGTAGATTCAACCAAGGCTTTACCCTGATCGAAATCATGATTGTGATCGCGATCATCGGGATTGTGGTGACCATATCCGCTCCGCTGCTCACCGAGTACGTGAAAAAAACCCACCGTAGCGAGATCGCCGGGCTGCTGTCCGAGCAGGCGCAGTTGCTTGAGCGGTTCCACTCCAAAAACAATGTCTACAGCAATGCCACCGGGCTCAGTGCCGGTAACGAGTACTACAGCATCGTCCCGACCCTGGCGGATCAAAGCTTCCTGCTGACTGCCGTGCGTAAGGCTGACGCCAGCATGGCCGCCGACAAATGTGGCGACTTCACGTTGAGCAACACCGGCGTGGTGGGCATGAACAATGCGGCAGCTGAGCTGACCAGCAAAGATTGCTGGGGGCGCTGAGTCGCTTTTTCGGGGTGTGGGTTGCATCCCCTGTCTTTTTTACTGTTGGATCAGATGATGGCCAAGCAAGAGCAAGTGGTGATTGTCGGCGGCGGGGTGATCGGCCTGCTGACGGCGTTTAATCTGGCGCCCCATGTACGGCAGGTGATCCTGCTGGATCGTTCCGGCGTTGGCCAGGAATCGTCGTGGGCAGGCGGCGGCATCGTTTCGCCACTGTACCCGTGGCGCTACAGTCCGGCAGTCACAGCCTTGGCTCACTGGTCCCAGGACTTTTATCCGCAGTTGGCCGAGCGCTTGTTCGCCGCCACCGGGGTCGACCCTGAGGTTCATACCACGGGGCTGTACTGGCTGGACCTGGAGGACGAGGCCGAGGCGCTGGCCTGGGCCCAGCGGGAAAATCGCCCATTGAGTGCGGTGGATATTTCAGCCACTCACGACCACGTGCCAGTGTTGGGGCCGGGGTTCTCTCGTGCGATCTACATGGCGGATGTCGCCAACGTGCGTAACCCGCGTCTGGTCAAATCCCTCAAGGCGGCATTGCTGGCACTGCCCAACGTGACCCTTCACGAACAGTGCGAGGTCAGCGGCTTCATTCGTCAGGGCGAACGGGTGCTGGGGGTCGAGAGTTCCAGCGGCCCGATCCTGGGGGACCAGGTGGTGCTGACCGCAGGTGCCTGGAGTGGCGATCTGCTCAAGACCCTGGGCCTGGTTTTGCCGGTGGAGCCGGTGAAAGGCCAGATGATTCTCTACAAGTGTGATGCGGATTTTCTCTCGAGCATGGTTCTGGCCAAAGGCCGTTACGCCATCCCACGTCGCGACGGTCACATCCTGATCGGCAGTACCCTGGAGCACGAAGGGTTCGACAAGACGCCAACCGAGACGGCGCTGGAAAGCCTCAAGGCCTCGGCAGTGGAGTTGATTCCGGCGCTTGCAGAGGCCGAAGTGGTCGGGCATTGGGCCGGTCTGCGTCCCGGCTCGCCGGAAGGTATTCCCTACATTGGCGCAGTGCCGGGGGTTGGCGGGTTGTGGCTCAACTGTGGGCATTACCGCAATGGCCTGGTACTCGCTCCCGCTTCCTGCCAGTTGTTCGCCGATGTGTTGCTGGGGCGAGAGCCGGTGATCGATCCGGCCCCCTATGAGCCGACCGGGCGGATCTGAGGCGGCGCTTCACTCCAGGCCGAGCTTTTTCAATCGGTAACGCAGGGAGCGAAACGACAGGCTCAAGCGCTGGGCGGCTGCCGTGCGGTTCCAGCGGGTTTGCTCCAGGGCCTGGAGAATCACCCGGCGCTCGATCTCCTCCAGGTAATGCTGGAGGTTGTCCACCTGCCTCAGGTCGGGAAGAGCGTAATCCTCGGCGCTGTTGCCCTGGGTCAATCGCAGGTCATTGGCTCCTATCTGCCGGTTTTCACACAGCGTATGGGCGCGCTCGAGCATGTTTTCCAACTCGCGGACATTACCCGGCAAGCGATAACCCCTGAGAGCCTCCAGGGCTTGCGGCAACAGGCGTACGACGGGCGTTGCGGTGTCGCTGGCCAGGCGTTTGAGCATCTGGTTGGCCAACAGCTCTATGTCATCGCGGCGCTCGCGCAACGGCGGTACGCGCAACTCGATCACGTTCAGTCGATAGTACAGGTCCTGACGAAAACGTCCGGCGCTGACTTCCGCGTCCAGGTTCTTGTGGGTGGCACAGAGTATTCGCGTATCAATCAGGCTTTCGTGCAGCTGACCGATGCTGCGCACGGCCTTTTCCTGAATGGCCCTGAGCAGTTTGACCTGCATGCTCAGGGGGAGGTCGGCGACTTCATCAAGGAACAGGGTCCCTGCATTGGCTGCCTGGAACAACCCCGGCTTGTCTTCGATGGCGCCGCTGAAACTGCCTTTGCGGTGGCCGAAAAATTCGCTTTCCATCAGATCCGTCGGTATGGCTCCGCAATTGACGGGGACGAAAGGCTGGCTGGCGCGCGGGCCTTGATCGTGAATTAGCCGAGCAACCAGCTCCTTGCCACTGCCGGATTCGCCGCTGATATACACCGCAGCCTGGCTGTGGGCCAGTTTGTCGATCTGCTGGCGCAGGCTACGGATAGGCAGCGAATCACCCAGCAGGCGCCGGAGCCGGCTGGGGGGAGCCGGATTGTGCGGGGAAGTCTTCAACGTCGTGTCCGTCCGTGGGCTAACGTTTGTCGCCTCTACTCCTGTAGCGGCGGGTGAAGCCTTAACGATCCCGTGAGCTTGGGCCTTGCTCAAGGTGGCCCTGGCTGCAATACCACTGTTGCTGCTGGCTCAGGGCGCGGTCGCGGGGCAGGTGTACACCGCAGTGGGCGCAACGGACCATGGGCGGGGCATTTTGCTCGCTGGGTGTCGGGCGGGAGGCGTCGGCGGGGCGCTTGAACTTGCGCCAGAACCATACCGCAGCAGCAATCAGGGCAATCCAGAACAGTAAACGAAGCATGGTCAGCGGCTTTTCGGGAGGATGATTGGGCAGTTTAGCCAAGGTCTCATCCAGCGCACAGCGCTATAAAGTCCGGAAATAAAAAAGGAGACTCGAAAGTCTCCTTTTTTGTACCTGGCGGGTGTCAGTCGAACACGCCGAAGGTCATGTAGCTGAACCAGGAGCGGTCGTCGTTGGTGCCTTGCGCTTCATGCTGCTCTTCTTCCACAGCATCGCCGTCTTGTGGCTTGAGCTCGGCCGGGATGGAGTCCTTGGCATCCTGGTACTGCTTCATGATGTCCTGGTTGGCGCGGGTTTCACCCGGCGGCAGCGGCGGACGGGACTCGATCAGGCCCAGGGTGGCCTTGCTGGCCCACGAACGGTTGTCCGCTTCGGCAACCCGTGGCACGAACTGACCGTCTACCAGGCTTGGGTGATTCGGGTAGTTCAGCTTCAGGGTTTCGAGGCTGGTGTTGGCCAACTCGTCCAGGTGCAGGCGCTGGTAGGCTTCGACCATCACGGCCAGGCCATCACCGACCGACGGTGTTTCCTGGAAGTTTTCCACCACGTAACGACCGCGGTTGGCTGCTGCGACATACGCCTGACGGGTCAGGTAGTAGTCGGCGACGTGGATTTCGTAGGACGCCAGCAGGTTGCGCAGGTAGATCATGCGCTGCTTGGCGTCAGGCGCGTAGCGGCTGTTGGGGTAGCGGCTGGTGAGCTGGGCGAACTCGTTGTACGAGTCGCGGGCAGCACCCGGGTCACGCTTGGTCATGTCCAGCGGCAGGAAGCGCGCCAGCAGGCCAACGTCCTGGTCAAACGAGGTCAGGCCCTTGAGGTAATAGGCGTAGTCGACGTTCGGGTGCTGGGGGTGCAGGCGGATGAAGCGCTCGGCAGCCGACTTGGCAGCCTCGGGCTCGGCGTTCTTGTAGTTCGCATAAATCAGTTCGAGTTGAGCCTGGTCCGCATAGCGACCGAAGGGATAACGCGACTCCAGGGCCTTCAGCTTGGCTGTGGCCGCGGTGTAGCTGTTATTGTCCAGATCGGTCTGAGCCTGCTGGTACAGCTCGACTTCGCTGAGGTTTTCGTCTACGACTTCCTTCGACGAGCAAGCAGCGGTCAATGCGAGGATGGCGATCAGCAGCAGGTGTTTCACTTGCATGGCGGCTTGCGTCCCTATGACGGCCGCTGTCTTGGGCGGGGCCGTCCTGTTATGATGAGTGCCCCGTTGAATAGCCTCGGGGCAAAAGACGCCGTATTTAACCACAAGCGCGCAGCCGAAACCAAAGGCTGTGCCGACGCCTAGTCTGAGCATGTCCGATAAAATTGAACTTCGCGCAGAGGTGCCGTCCGAATTGGGCGGCCAACGCCTCGATCAAGTCGCCGCACAATTATTCGCTGAGCACTCGCGCTCGCGCCTTTCCGCCTGGATCAAAGACGGCCGCCTGACTGTGGATGGGGCGGTTATCCGCCCGCGAGACATTGTCCATGGTGGCGCCATCCTTGAGTTGACCGCCGAGCAGGAAGCTCAGGGCGAATGGATCGCTCAAGACATCGCCCTGGACATCGTCTATGAAGACGACGACATCCTGGTGATCAACAAGCCTGCCGGGCTGGTGGTGCATCCTGCCGCCGGTCACGCCGACGGTACGTTGCTCAACGCCTTGCTGCACCACGTGCCTGACATCATCAATGTACCGCGCGCCGGTATCGTGCACCGTCTGGACAAGGACACTACCGGTTTAATGGTGGTGGCCAAGACCATTCAGGCGCAGACGCAACTTGTTACACAGTTGCAGAGCCGCAGTGTCAGCCGGATCTACGAGTGTATCGTCATTGGTGTGGTCACCGCCGGCGGCAAGATCAACGCGCCGATCGGTCGTCACGGCCAGCAGCGCCAGCGCATGGCGGTGATGGAAGGCGGCAAGCAGGCGGTCAGCCACTACCGCGTGCTCGAGCGTTTCCGCTCCCACACCCACGTGCGGGTCAAGCTGGAAACCGGTCGAACGCACCAGATTCGGGTGCACATGGCCCACATCAACTTCCCGTTGGTCGGAGACCCTGCCTACGGCGGTCGCTTCCGTATCCCGCCGGCAGCCAGTGTGACCATGGTCGAGTCGCTGAAACACTTCCCGCGTCAGGCGCTGCATGCGCGTTTCCTGGAACTGGATCATCCGACCACCGGCAAGCGCATGAGCTGGGAGTCGCCACTGCCGGAAGACTTCGTCTGGTTGCTGACGCTGCTCAAGCAGGACCGTGAGGCGTTCATCGGATGAGTGACTGGCTGATTCCTGACTGGCCCGCGCCGGCTGGGGTCAAGGCCTGTGTCACCACCCGTGCGGGCGGCGTCAGCCTGCCGCCGTTCGACAGCCTCAACCTGGGCGATCATGTCGATGACAGCCCCACGGCGGTGGCTGAGAATCGCCGACGCCTGACGGATCACTTTGCGATCCAACCAGCCTGGTTACAGCAGGTGCACGGCGTTGCCGTGGCTCATGCGGACCCGGCCCTGGTCGCGACCGCGGACGCCAGTTGGACAGCCGCGCCCGGTATCGCCTGTACGGTGATGACGGCCGATTGCCTGCCGGTGTTGTTCTGCGACCGTGCCGGTAGCCGTGTTGCGGCAGCTCACGCCGGCTGGCGCGGGCTGGCGGCCGGGGTGCTGGAGGCGACGCTCGACAGCCTGGCCGTGGACCCGGCGCACGTGCTGGTCTGGCTTGGCCCGGCCATTGGCCCCAAAGCCTTTGAAGTCGGTCCGGAAGTTCGCGAAGCGTTCATCGCGCAACTCGCAGAAACACATCAGGCATTTGTGCCCAGCCACAATGCCGGCAAGTACCTGGCCGACATCTATCTGCTGGCACGCCTGCGCCTGAAAGCCCGCGGCATCAGCGCCGTGTACGGTGGCGGTGAGTGTACCGTGACCGATCCACGCTTCTTTTCCTACCGCCGTACATCGCGCACCGGCCGGTTTGCCTCCCTGATCTGGCTCGAACGCTAGACTCTCCTGATCTGCATCAACTGCACGACGCTTGAATCTTCCAGAATCGACCGCATCTAGTGGGGTATCTGGCAGGTTTCTCTATTTAGGTGTGTCCATCGCTCCGGCCTGCTCAAAAGGAAGGTGACCAATGCGTATAGACCGTTTAACCAGCAAATTGCAGTTAGCCTTATCCGATGCCCAATCCCTGGCTGTTGGCCTCGATCATCCGGGCATCGAACCTGCGCACCTGATGCAAGCGCTGCTTGAACAGCAGGGTGGCTCGATCAAGCCGCTGCTGATGCAAGTGGGCTTCGACGTCAACAGCCTGCGCAGCGCGTTGAGCAAAGAGCTCGACCAATTGCCGAAAATCCAGAATCCGACGGGCGACGTGAACATGTCGCAGGACCTCGCGCGTCTGCTCAACCAGGCCGATCGCCTGGCCCAGCAGAAAGGTGATCAGTTCATCTCCAGCGAGCTGGTGCTGCTCGCCGCCATGGACGAGAACAGCAAGCTCGGCAAGTTGCTGCTCGGCCAGGGTGTGAGCAAGAAAGCCCTGGAGAACGCGATCACCAACCTGCGTGGCGGTGAAGCGGTCAACGACCCGAATGCCGAGGAATCGCGCCAGGCGCTGGACAAATACACGGTCGACCTGACCAAGCGCGCCGAAGACGGCAAGCTCGACCCGGTGATCGGCCGTGACGACGAAATTCGCCGGACCATCCAGGTCCTGCAGCGCCGGACCAAAAACAACCCGGTGCTGATCGGTGAGCCGGGTGTGGGTAAAACCGCGATTGCCGAAGGCCTGGCCCAGCGCATCATCAATGGTGAAGTGCCGGACGGCCTACGTGGCAAGCGTCTGCTGTCGCTGGACATGGGCGCGTTGATTGCCGGTGCCAAGTACCGTGGCGAGTTTGAAGAACGCCTCAAAGGCCTGCTCAACGAACTGTCGAAGCAGGAAGGGCAGATCATTCTGTTCATCGACGAACTGCACACCATGGTCGGCGCCGGTAAAGGCGAAGGCTCGATGGATGCCGGCAACATGCTCAAGCCGGCCTTGGCCCGGGGTGAGTTGCACTGCGTCGGCGCGACCACGCTCAACGAGTACCGCCAATATATAGAGAAGGACGCGGCCCTCGAGCGACGCTTCCAGAAAGTCCTGGTGGATGAGCCAAGCGAGGAAGACACCATCGCGATCCTGCGTGGCCTGAAAGAGCGCTACGAGGTTCACCACAAGGTGGCGATCACGGACGGGGCGATCATTGCGGCGGCCAAGCTGAGCCACCGCTACATCACTGACCGGCAGTTGCCGGACAAGGCCATCGACCTGATCGACGAAGCGGCCAGCCGCATTCGCATGGAAATCGACTCCAAGCCCGAAGTGCTGGATCGCCTGGAGCGGCGCCTGATTCAACTCAAGGTCGAATCCCAGGCCCTGAAGAAAGAGGATGATGAAGCGGCGATCAAACGCCTGGGAAAACTCCAGGAAGAGATTGTCCGGCTGGAACGCGAGTATTCCGACCTGGAAGAAATCTGGACCTCGGAGAAAGCGGAAGTGCAGGGCTCTGCGCAGATCCAGCAGAAGATCGAACAGTCGCGCCAGGAGCTGGAAACCGCCCGCCGCAAAGGCGACCTGAATCGCATGGCCGAGTTGCAGTACGGGGTGATCCCGGACCTGGAGCGCAGCCTGCAAATGGTCGACCAGCATGGCAAGAGCGAAAACCAGTTGCTGCGCAGCAAGGTGACTGAAGAAGAGATTGCTGAAGTCGTGTCGAAATGGACCGGCATCCCGGTGTCGAAAATGCTCGAGGGTGAGCGCGACAAGCTGATGAAGATGGAAAGCCTGTTGCACCAACGTGTAATCGGCCAGAACGAGGCTGTGGTGGCCGTGGCCAACGCCGTGCGGCGTTCCCGCGCCGGGTTGTCCGACCCCAATCGCCCAAGTGGTTCGTTCATGTTCCTCGGCCCGACTGGCGTGGGCAAGACCGAGCTGTGCAAGGCCCTGGCCGAGTTCTTGTTTGATACCGAAGAGTCGATGGTGCGCATCGACATGTCCGAGTTCATGGAAAAACACTCCGTGGCACGGCTGATCGGGGCACCACCAGGCTACGTGGGCTACGAGGAGGGCGGTTACCTGACCGAAGCGGTACGTCGCAAGCCGTACTCGGTGATCCTCCTGGACGAGGTCGAGAAGGCCCACCCGGATGTGTTCAACGTGTTGCTGCAGGTACTGGAAGACGGTCGCCTGACCGACAGTCACGGACGCACCGTGGATTTCCGTAATACGGTGATCGTCATGACGTCCAACCTGGGGTCGGTACAGATCCAGGAACTGGTGGGTGATCGTGAGGCGCAACGTGCCGCGGTAATGGATGCGGTGTCGACGCACTTCCGTCCGGAGTTCATCAACCGGATCGACGAAGTGGTGATCTTCGAGCCTCTGGCCCGTGATCAGATTGCCGGCATCACTGAAATCCAGTTGGGCCGCCTGCGCAGCCGTCTGGCCGAGCGTGAGCTGAAGCTGGAACTGAGCAGTGAAGCGTTGGATAAGTTGATCGCGGTGGGTTACGACCCGGTCTATGGCGCACGGCCGCTCAAACGAGCGATCCAGCGCTGGATCGAAAACCCGCTGGCCCAGCTGATTCTGTCGGGCAGCTTCCTGCCGGGCAGCAGCGTAACGGCCACCGTGGCGAACGACGAAATCGTCTTCAACTGAGGCGAGATTGCTGCAAAAGAGCAAAGGCCCCGCATTGCGGGGCCTTTTTTTTCACAGGGTGTTGAACTGTAAGGAAAAGGCTTGTAAAGTGCGCCCCGCAGTAAGTCGCCCCAAGGGTTTCCACTCCCCAAGTAGAAATCTGAAATAAGTTGCAAATCATTGTCTTGAAAGCAATTTAGGGGCTTGACAGAGGTGTTTAAGGTTGTAGAATAGCGCGCCTCAGACACACGAACGCAGCGATGCGAACGGGTCGAAGAGAACGCAGTAAAGCTTCAAATGTTGTGATTGAAATGTGTAGTTCCGTGATAGCTCAGTCGGTAGAGCAAATGACTGTTAATCATTGGGTCCCAGGTTCGAGTCCTGGTCACGGAGCCAATTTCAAACCGGGGTATAGCGCAGTCCGGTAGCGCGCCTGCTTTGGGAGCAGGATGTCAGGAGTTCGAATCCCCTTACCCCGACCATTTTTGGGTCGTTAGCTCAGTTGGTAGAGCAGTTGGCTTTTAACCAATTGGTCGTAGGTTCGAATCCCACACGACCCACCATTTTTGAAACCAGTTAACGCTGGAATCGAATCTTAAGATCAGAGGCCAAAAGCGCTGATCGAAGAAGGCGACTTGTAAAGGTCGCTTTTTTTTACCGGGGTATAGCGCAGTCCGGTAGCGCGCCTGCTTTGGGAGCAGGATGTCAGGAGTTCGAATCCCCTTACCCCGACCATATTAAAAATCCTCGTATCGAAAGATACGGGGATTTTTTTTGCCTGTTGAAAAGCGATCGTCCAGGTGGTGTGCATTAAATGTGGGAGCGCCACCTGGCCAGCTCCCACAGGTATTGGTGAGCCTGTGGGAGTTGGGCCGGAATGTCAGTGCAACTTCAGGCGTGGTTCAGTACCGCGGCCGATCTTGCTGCCCAGCATCAGCATCGCCGTGCGGAACGGCCCGTACAGCGCCACCTGGTGCATGCGGTAGAGCGACACGTAGAACATCCGCGCCAGCCAGCCTTCCAGCATCACGCTGCCCGTCAGGTTGCCCATCAAGTTACCCACAGCCGAAAACCGCGACAGCGAGATCAGCGACCCGTAATCGGTGTACGTGTAGGACGGCAGTGGTTTGCCCTCGATCCGCAGTTTCAGCGATTTGGCCAGCAGCGAAGCCTGCTGGTGCGCAGCCTGGGCGCGTGGCGGCACGTTGCGATCAGTACCGGGTTGCGGGCAGGCGGCGCAATCACCGAAGGCGAAAATGTTTTCGTCGCGGGTGGTCTGCAGGGTCGGCAGTACCTGTAGCTGGTTGATGCGGTTGGTTTCCAGGCCGTCGATATCCTTGAGGAAACCCGGTGCGCGGATCCCGGCCGCCCAGACTTTCAGGCTGGCCTTGATCACGTTGCCATCGGCGGTGATCAGGCTGTCGGCCGTCACTTCGCTGACCGCCGCGTTGGTCATGACATTGACCCCAAGCTTCTCCAGGGTTTTATGCACAGGCCTGCCAATCCGTTCCGGCAGGGCCGGCAGTACCCGGGGACCCGCCTCGATCAGGGTGATGTGCATGTTCTCTGGCTTGATCCGGTCCAGGCCGTAGGCTGCCAGTTCATGGGCCGCGTTGTGCAGTTCGGCGGCCAGCTCGACACCGGTGGCGCCGGCGCCAACGATGGCCACGCTGATTTGCTCGACCTGATCGGTCTGTCCGGCGTGGGCGCGCAAGTAATGGTTGAGCAGTTGCTGGTGGAAACGCTCGGCCTGTTTGCGGGTGTCGAGGAACAGGCAGTGCTGGGCCGCACCCAGGGTGCCGAAGTCGTTGGTGGTGCTGCCCACCGAAATCACCAGCGAGTCGTAGGACACTTCACGAGCCGGTACCAGCTCCAGGCCGGCTTCGTCATAGGTGGCGGCCAGCTGGATTTTCTTCTGCCCGCGATCGAGCCCGCTCATGCGCCCCAGTTGGAACTCGAAGTGGTTCCATTTGGCCTGGGCCACATAGTTGAGTTCGTCTTCGGAGGAGTTCAGGGAGCCGGCAGCCACTTCATGCAGCAGCGGTTTCCAGATATGGGTCAGGTTGGCGTCGACCAGCATCACACTGGCCGTGCCACGCTTGCCCAGAGTCTTACCCAGACGGGTAGCCAACTCCAGACCGCCGGCGCCGCCGCCAACGATGACAATACGATGAGTCATGGGGATATCTCGCAAGGCTAAAAGAAATCGGTACAGTTACCCGAGCGAGCGCCACGCAGCTCATAGCGTCAGGTAACTGATAAAACGGCTCAGCAGGCCCAGGCCAATGGTCACCGCCAGGACGATCACCAGGAGCATCCACGGCCGAAAAGGCCGGCGCTCGACTTGGTGCTGGGACAGGTGCAGGTACTCTTCGACATGCTGCTGGTCGTCCGGGTTCAGGCGGCTGGTCATATCAAGGCCTCGTCAGGTAGACGTTGCTAAAGGTGTAGAAGCTACAGCGCACGGCCGACTCAGCCGTCAGCCCGTATTGAACGGAGCATAGCCGCTCGCGGGCACGGGCTCGACACACAGCCTGTCATCCAGGCGAATGATGCCACTTTGTATCACCCGCGCGGTAATCCCGCCATGGCCGCGCACGGCCTGGAAAGTCCCCGGGCCGAGGTTCTGTTCGAGCCTGACGCAGGGCTGGCACCAGCCAGTGGTTTCAAAGATGGCCTGGCCGATCCGGAAGCGCCGGCCCTTGAGGCTGAACAGATTGATCCCGCTGACCACGATGTTGCGACGCAACTCCTGGGGCTGCACCGGCTGGTCCGCAGGGCGCGCCATCAGTGAGCTGATCACCGCCAGGTGTTCCCACTGGATCAGCGTGACCTGCCGCGCATTGCGCACCCCGGGCCGCGCATGATCGCCCGTCAGGCCGGCCTCCAGGCGCGCTTCCACAGCCTCCAGCGCGAGCATCGGCCCGCGCGATTGCGGGCGCACGCCCAGCCAACGCACCCGGCCTTGTTGGGGCACCGCTTCAATCAGCTCCTGCAACGGGCTCACAGGCTGATCCCGACGTCGAAGACGATACTGCGCCCCAGGTTACTGCGCAGGAAGTCCGGCGCGTCGGGGTGGGCGAACAGCACGCGGGCGAAGGTCGGACCTACCAGTGAGAGCGAGCGCCAGCCCTGGCGCAGGTATTCGGTGGGGGGCGGGAAGTGGCTGTTGAGGTCCAGCACTTCACGCTTGAGGCTGGCGAAAGCGATGATGTCCAGTTCACCCAGGTCCATGCCGCGTTCTTTGTAGTTGTGCGCTTTTTTGCGCAGGGTCGGCGCCAGCCTGAGCAAGAACTCGTTGGCCGGAATCCGCTTGGGCTTGGCCTCGCGGCGCACCAACTGGCTCAGGGAGAACGCGCTGCGCCGGCGTTGCAGTTCATCGCGCCACTCATCATTGAGCCGCCGACCTTCGTCGAGAACGAAGAACACTTCAAAGTTGGCTTCGCGAAACAGCACGTCGGGTGGCTCGCCGGCAGGGCTGAACTCGTCGGCGCGGTAAGGAATGTTCAAGCCCTGCAACAGGCGTTGGCACACCCAACGCTCACGCTCCCATTTGCGGGCATTGGAGAGGAACGCGTTGGCCTGCTCGGCCGCAATGGTCAGCAGGCGTAAATAATCTGAATCATCCATAGGCCAAGCTTAGCGTTCAAATGTGATCACAAAGAACACAGTTTGTCGGAGAAGCGCAAACTTTTGAAATGCTGTCGGCGTGCCACTGACGGGATGAACGACATCTGCACAAAACGGATAACGATCTGCGCAAAGCGGATATTGCCGCGCCACAGGCCTCTCTACCCTCGGTGATACGCACGCTTATCACGTGACCGATGCTCTTAAAAAAACAACAACAAGAGACCGATGCCATGCGCAAGATCGACGTACATGAGCTGATCGACGACGCTCGTTTCAACCGCTTCCACTGGATGGTGCTGTTCTGGTGTGCCCTGATCATCATCTTCGATGGCTACGACCTGGTGATCTACGGCGTGGTCCAGCCGATGCTGATGAAGGAATGGGGGCTCAGCCCGTTGCAGGCCGGTGCCCTGGGCAGTTATGCGCTGTTCGGGATGATGTTCGGCGCACTGTTTTTCGGCCCGCTGTCGGACCGGATCGGCCGTAAAAAAGCCATTACCCTGTGCGTGATCCTGTTCAGCGGCTTCACTGTGCTCAACGGGTTTTCCCGCAACCCGACGGAGTTCGGGATCTGCCGGTTCATCGCCGGGTTGGGCATCGGCGGGGTCATGCCCAACGTGGTGGCGCTGATGAACGAATACGCGCCAAAAAAAATCCGCAGCACCCTGGTGGCGATCATGTTCAGCGGCTATTCGGTGGGCGGCATGCTCTCGGCCGGGCTGGGCATTGTGTTGATCCCCAGTTTTGGCTGGCAGTCGGTGTTCTACGTCGCGGTGCTGCCGTTGTTGATACTGCCGCTGATCATGTACTTCCTGCCTGAGTCGGTGGGTTTCATGCTGCGCCAGGGGCGTCATGAAGAAGCGCGCAAGGTCCTTGAGCGCGTGGAGCCGACGTACGTTGGCCAGAGCAGCGATCAACTGCAGATGAGCGAAGTGAAAGGCACGGGTACCCCGGTGCTGCAACTGTTCCGCGAAGGCCGGGCGCTGCGCACGCTGATGCTGTGGCTGGCATTTTTCTGCTGCCTGCTGATGGTCTACGCCTTGAGTTCCTGGCTGCCGAAACTGATGGCCAACGCTGGGTACAGCCTGGGGTCGAGCCTGTCGTTCCTACTGGTGCTGAACTTCGGCGCGATCTTCGGCGCCGTGGGCGGCGGGGTACTGGGGGATAAGCTGAACCTGCCGCGGGTGTTGGTGGTGTTCTTCGCCATGGCGGCGGTGTCGATCACCTTGCTCGGTTTCAACAGCCCGATGCCGTTGCTGTACCTGCTGATCGCCATTGCTGGCGCCACCACCATCGGTTCGCAGATACTGCTGTACGCCTGCGCCGCACAGTTCTACTCCATGACCATCCGCTCCACCGGCCTGGGCTGGGCCACGGGCATTGGTCGCAACGGTGCTATTGTCGGTCCACTGTTGGGGGGTGCCCTGCTGGGTATCAACCTGCCGTTGCAACTCAACTTCATGGCATTCGCCCTGCCGGGTGCGGTAGCCGCCATTGCCATGACCGTGTTTGCCATCAGTAGTCAGCGCAGCGCAACGAGCGCTACCCGCGCGCTGTCGCCATCGGGTGCCTGAAGCATGAAAGCGCTATTGCGGGACTTTTCGCTGTCGGCGGCAGTCGCCGGTTTCATTGCCACGGTGATTTCCTATGCCGGCCCCCTGGTCATTATTTTCCAGGCGGCCGACACCGCCCATTTGTCGCGCGAGGTGCTGTCGTCCTGGGTCTGGGCAATTTCCATCGGCAGTGCGCTGCTGGGGATCGGCTTGAGCCTGCGTTACCGCGTGCCGGTGATCATCGCCTGGTCGGCACCGGGCTCGGCGCTGCTGGTGGCGCTGTTACCGGGGATCAGCATGCCGGAAGCGGTGGGGGCGTACCTGGTCAGCAGCCTGATCATCTTTTTGATCGGGGTCTCGGGGGCATTTGACCGGATCATCAGCAAGCTGCCGGCCGCCATTGCCGCTGCCATGCTGGCGGGGATTCTGTTCAGCTTCGGCACCGGTCTGTTCGTGTCGTTGCAGGGCAAACCGTGGCTGGTGCTGGCGATGTTTGCCACCTACCTGATGTGCAAGCGCTTGATACCGCGTTACGCGGTGTTGATGGTGCTGCTGGTGGGGTGCTCCATGGCGTTGTTCGCCGGGGACCTGCGGGTCGACGCACTGGTGATCGGCCTGGCTACGCCGGTCTGGATTACCCCGCAATTCAGCCTGAGCGCGACCTTGAACATCGCGTTGCCGCTGGTGATGGTCGCACTGACGGGGCAGTTTGTCCCCGGCATGGCGGTGCTGCGGGCCAGCGGTTATTCGACCCCCGCCAGCCCGATCATTGCCAGCAGCGCGCTGGGCACGGCATTGCTCGCGCCCTTTGGCTGCCACGGCTTGAACCTGGCGGCGATCACCGCGGCGATCTGCACCGGCCGTGAAGCCCACGAGGACCCGGGCAAGCGGTATGTCGCCGGGGTCGTCGGCGGCTTGTGTTACCTGATGCTGGGGATCTTCGGCGCGACCCTGGTCTCGCTATTCTCGGCCTTCCCCAAAGAGCTGATCGCCGCCCTCGCCGGACTGGCGCTGTTCGGAGCGATTGCCGGGGCGCTGGCCGGCGCGATGGCGGTGCCCAACGATCGCGAAGCGGCGCTGGTGACCTTTCTGGCGACGGCCTCGGGCATGTCGCTGTTCGGTTTGTCTGCCGCGTTCTGGGGGCTGATTTTCGGCATGCTCACCCACCTGTTGTTGAACGTGCGCCGCACCGCTCCGGGGACCAAGGCGACCCCCGCCCCGGAAGCTGTGCGCTGACCACTCTGGACTGATTCCCACCTGCTTGACCTTCCCCCGCAGCGGCTGCGCTGCGGGCGGATCACTGCACCCTGTCGATCAATAACAATAAGAGCACACCGATGAAACAGACTCTCGCCACAACCGCTTCGCTGTTGTCCCTGACGCTCGCCTCGGGTTTTTCCGACAGTGTGCTGGCCACCGACAGTGACTTCATCAACGACACCAGCGCGACCTTGCAGGCCCGCAATTATTATTTCAGCCGCGACTTCTCGGACATCATCGGCGCCAATCAGCAGTCCAAGGCCGAGGAGTGGGCCCAGGGCTTCATTTTCAATCTCAAGTCCGGCTACACCCCGGGCACCCTCGGGGTTGGGGCGGATCTCATCGGCCAGTTGGGCCTCAAGCTCGACAGCAGCCCGGACCGGGTCAACACCGGCCTGCTACCGGTGCAGGACGATGGCCGCGCGGCCAATGACTACAGTCGCCTGGGGGCGGCGTTGAAAGTGCGCTACTCGAAAACCGAACTCAAGGTCGGGGAGCTGCAACCCAACCTACCGGTGCTGGCCTTCAGCGACATCCGCCTGCTGCCGCCCACTTACCAGGGGGCGAGCATCAGCTCCAGCGAGCTCAACGGCTTGACCGTGCAGGGCGGTCACCTGAACACCACCAGCCTGCGCAACGAGTCCGGCGATGAAAAAATGCAGGCCATGCTGGGGCATGTGCCGCAGCGCCAGGTCAGCAGCGACGGTTTCAACTTTGCTGGGGCCGACTATGCGTTCAATGACAAGCGCAGCTCGCTCAGTGCCTGGTACGGGCAACTGGAGGATATCTACAACCAGCGCTTTCTCGGGCTCAAGCACAGTGAGCCGCTGGGGGACTGGACCCTGGGCACGAACCTGGGCTACTACGATTCGCGGCAAGACGGCAAAAAACTGCTGGGCACCCTCGACAACCAGGCGTTCTTCTCCCTGCTCTCGGCCAAGCGGGGCGGCCACACCTTCTACGTTGGTTATCAGGGCATGTTTGGCGACAGTGCCTTCCCGCGCGTCTTCGCCAATATCTCGCCTCTGGGCAACGAAGTGCCCACCTACGAGTTTGCCTACACCGACGAACGATCCTGGCAGGTGCGTTACGACTATGACTTTGCGGCGCTTGGTGTGCCGGGGCTGACCAGTACCCTGCGTTACATCACCGGCAATAATGTCGACACCGGCAAGGGGTATGAAGGCAAGGACCGCGAGCGTGACCTGGACCTGGGCTACGTGCTGCAGAGCGGCAGCCTCAAGGGCCTGGGGATTCGGGTGCGTAATGCGATGGCACGGTCCAACTACCGCAGTGACATCGACGAAAACCGCCTGATCCTCAGTTACACCTGGACCCTGTTATGAGTCGCTGGCGGTGTCGGAGACCGAAACCACCTTGGGAGGTCCCGTGGCTGTGCGCCAGGGGGCATCGGGGCGGTGTAGACTGATGGCCTGTTCGGTTTCGCCAGGAGTCTGACGTGAAGGTCTGCGCAACAGGGTGGATGGAGGCCCCGGCATGATCGGTGCCGAACTGTTGTCACCGTTCACCCTCGCCGTGGGGTGGTTGCTCTACGTGCCGGTGCTGCTCTGGGCGATAGCGCGCGCGCCCTGGGTCGAACTGTTCAGCGACAGCCGGCGCCAGCACCTGCTGTTCGGCACGGTGTTCGCGTTGTTCTTGCTCTGGCTGGTAAGGCGCGACTTCGACACCGGGGTGTCCTACCACTTCATTGGCATGACCGCCGTGACCTTGCTGCTCGACTGGCCGCTGGCGATCGTCGGCGGGCTGGTCGCCCAACTCGGCCTGGTGCTGCTGGGGCGCCAGGACCTGGCGGCGATGGGGGTCAACGGTGCCTTGTTGATCCTGCTGCCGGTGCTGGTCACTGAAGGGTGCGCACTGCTGGTGGAGCGCGCGCAGCCGCGTAATCCATTCGTGTACATCTTCTGCTCGGGTTTTTTCGCCGCGGCGTTGTCAGCGCTGCTCTGCCTGTTGCTGGCGCTGGGCGTGCTGTGGTTCGACGAGCGTTTCGCGATGCCGGAATGGCTCGAGGATTTTGTCGGTTACCTGTGGCTGATCATCTTTCCCGAGGCCTTTATCAACGGCATGGTGATCAGCGCCCTGGTGGTGTTCTGCCCCGAGTGGCTGGAGACCTTCAATCGCACCCGTTACCTGTCGGCGCCGTGGAAAGACGATGACAAGTCTTGATCCTTATCAACAGGTCGATGAACAGGCGCCCCTATGCTCCGGGAAATCCTCAGGAGCAACGGCATGAGCGTTTATCAGTGGGCGAGGCAAGAGTTGCGCGACAGTCTGGCATCGGCAGAGGCGGCCGGTTTTGAACCGGGGTTGAGCCTGCGCGCCTTGCTCAGCGCGGTGGTCGAGCAGAGCAAGGCGGTGCGCAGTGTCGAGGACCTGGCCGACGAACTGCAGTTCTTGGCCGAGAACCTCGATGACCGTGCCGACTACAGCTTCATGCGGCCTTAGTGGCGCGGTTCGAAATCTTCGCTGAACAGATCGTCTTCCGCGTCCGGGCTGACCGGGATCTTGTGTTCTTCCGAGGCCCAGGCGCCGAGGTCGATGAGTTTGCAGCGGTCCGAGCAAAAGGGCCGGAAGGTGCTGCTGGCGCTCCATTCCACGGGGGCGCCGCAGGTTGGGCAGGTGACGACAGGGGGTTGGCTCATGACTGGCCTCCACGCAAAGTTAGGTAAAAGTGATGCAGGCGTTCGACTTCGCTGTGCAGCCAGGCGAGGTCGCGGTCGTTGACCACCACATCGTCGGCATGGCGGATGCGCTCCTGACGGCTGGACTGCGCCTTGAGGATCGCCTGGACCTGCTGTTCGCTGGTCTGGTCGCGCTGCAGGGTGCGTTCGATCTGTAGGTGTTCGGGGGCATCGATTACCAGCACCCGTTGGGTCATGGCGTACTGCCCGGACTCGATCAGCAAGGGTGACACCAGAATCGCATACGGCGATTTTGCGCGCGCCAGGTACGCGGCAATCTCTTCGGCGATCAAGGGATGCAGGAGCTTTTCCAGCCAGCGGCGCTCCTCGGGGATCTCGAAGATCAGCTTGCGCAGTGCTGCCCGATCCAGTTGGCCGTCTGCCTGCAGCACGCCGTCACCGAAGTGCGCGGCAATCTGCGCCAGCGCCGGGCGGCCAGGCTCGACCACCCAGCGCGCGGCATGATCAGCATCCACTGCATGGATACCGAGGTCGATGAAATGCTGGGCCGCCGCGCTTTTGCCGCTACCGATGCCACCGGTGAGGCCGAGAATCCAGGGTTGTTCCACAGGGGTATTCATTGCAAACCGACAAACTGCCAATAGAAGTCGGTTATTTGACCACCCCAGAGCAAGGCAATCCAGCCAGCAATTGCCAGATAGGGGCCGAAGGGGATCGGCGTCGAGGTTTTCGCCCGTTTCCAGCGCAGCCAGAGCAGTCCGCTGACGGCCCCCACCAACGAGGCCACCAGGATCGTCAGCGGCAGGATCTGCCAGCCGCCCCAGGCGCCGAGCAGCGCCAGGAGCTTGAAGTCGCCATGGCCGATGCCTTCCTTGCCAGTGATCAACTTGAACAGCCAATACACCGTCCACAGGGTCAGGTAGCCCGCCACGGCGCCCCACACGGCATCCTGCAGTGGCACGAACAGCTCGAACGCGTTGACGATTACCCCCAGCCACAGCAACGGCATGACCAGCACATCGGGCAGCAGTTGGTGGTCGGCGTCGATCAGGCACAGGGCCAACAGGCCCCAACTCAACACCAGCAGTCCCGCGGCCTGCCAGCCGAACCCCAGGTGCCAGGCGATAAAGCCCGAGAGCAGCGTGCAACTGAGCTCGATCAGTGGGTAACGGGCACTGATGGGGGTTTTGCAGCGTGCGCAGCGCCCGCGCAACATCAGGTAGCTGAGCAGTGGAATGTTCTCCCAGGCCCGCAGTGGATGGTGGCAGTGGGGGCAATGGGAGTGGGGGAGCAGCAGGTTGTAGGTGGGCCCGGGGGCCTCGCCAGGCAGTTCGAGGATGTCCCGCGCCTGCTGGCGCCAATCCCGTGCCAGCATGTTCGGCAGGCGCCACACCAGAACGTTGAGAAAGCTGCCGACCACCAGCCCCAGCCCGAGGGCCAGGGTGACGAAGGTCGCCGGGTAGCTGGTGAGAAATTCACTCAAGGGCATGTTCAGATCGCCGTACCAAGTTGGAAAATGGGCAAGTACATGGCAACCACCAGCCCGCCGACAATAACGCCCAGTACCCCGATGATAAGGGGTTCCAGCAGGCTGTTCAGGTGATCGACCAGGGTCTCGACTTCGCCTTCATAGTAGCTCGCGACGTTGCCAAGCATCTCCTCCAGCGCGCCGGATTCTTCGCCAATGGCGGTCATCTGGATCGCCAGGTTGGGAAATACCCCACTGTTGCGCATCGCCAGATGCAGTTGCATGCCGGTGCACACATCCTGGCGGATCACCTGCACCGCCTGTTTGAACACCCGGTTGCCAGTGGCTCCCGCCACCGAATTCAGAGCGTCCAGCAATGGCACCCCCGCGGCAAAGGTGGTCGATAGCGTGCGGGCATACCGGGCGATCGCCGACTTGCGCAGCAGGGGACCGACCACCGGCAGATGCAACCAACGCGTCTGTAGCCAGTCGCGAAATCCCGGGGAACGGCGTTGGGCCTGGTGTATTCCCAGCGCGGCAGCGAGCAGCCCCCCGAGCAGCAGCCCCCCGCTGTGCCGGAGGAATTCGGCAAGCCCGATCACGCTGCGGGTCAGTGCGGGAAGCTCGGCACCAAAACCTTGAAACATCACTTCGAACTGCGGCACCACCTTGAGCAACAGGATGGCGCTGACGATCACGGCCACCAGGAGCACTGCTAGCGGGTAGGTCATGGCTTTACGCATCCGCGCCTTGAGCTGTTCACGTTTCTCCCGATAACTCGCCACCCGCTCCAACAACGTGTCGAGGGCGCCGGCCTGTTCGCCGGCGTCAATCAGGTTGCAGTAGAGTTCGTCGAAATACTGCGGTTTTTTGCGCAGGGCAGTGGTCAGGCTGCTGCCGGCCATCACGTCCTGTTTCAACTCCTCCAGCAGGCAACGCATGCGCGGGTTAACGAAGCCTTCGGCGATGATGTCGAAGGCCTGGAGCAAGGGCACGCCGGCCTTGAGCAGGGTCGCCAGTTGTCAGGTAAAGACCGCGATATCCCGGGCTGCCACTCGCTGGCCAGGGCTGAACAGAGGGACAACTTTTTTTCGCACCTTGCCCACAGTGATGCCCCGTTGGCGCAATCGGGCCTTGATCAGCGCCGGACTCTGCGCGCTTGATTCGCCGGACATTCTGCGGCCTGTTCTATCGACGCCTTGCCAGGCATACAGGCTGACCTTTGCTGCTTTGACCGTCATGACTCAATCCTTGATGACCCGTCGGGTGTTTGCACAAATCTGGCTTGCGCTGGGAAGCCTAGCCAAGGGTGGCGTCTGTGCGGGCGCAGGGCAGTGACAAATAGTGTCAGTTAGTGCTGTTTTGCAAAGTCTTGAGCGGGGGCAACGAGAGTCCGGTGCCCGGTCTGCAAGGGCTTACGGACTTGGCATGGGCTGTGCCTTATCCGCTACCGAGCAGGAGCTTTCGTCTCATGCACAAAAGGGAGTGGGAGCCATGAAAGGACAAAGGGCGTTCAGCCTGATCGAACTGCTGATCGTGGTAGCGATCATTGGCATTCTGGTCACGGTGGCGTTGCCGCTGTATTCCAAATATCAGGCGCGGGCCAAGGTCACGGCCGGACTGGCCGAGATCTCGGCGCTCAAGGTGCCATTCGAAGACATCATCAACCAGGGGGCTGATCCGACCCTGGAGCGACTCGGGGCCAGCGCGACCACCAGCCATTGCACCGTCTCGGCGGCGGGCAGCGGCGCCTCCGGGCTCGGCAGCCTCGGCTGCACCCTGGTCGATGCGCCAGGCCCGGTGCTGAACCGCACGCTTACCCTTTCGCGCACCGAGGCGGGTGGCTGGAGTTGCGCGACCACGGTGGCCGCGGACTATTCCCCCAAAGGCTGTACCCCCCGCGAGGGCTGATTCCGGCAACTTGCATGTCGAGAATGTCCGGGTCATGCAAATTGCATGATTCCGGGTTTTTAAATATTTTGTAACTCATTGATTTTTAATGATTTATTTCGACATCCAAAGTTGGCACAGCGTTCGCACTATTACCGGTAACCCTGCTGAGAAGGCAACCAGCAGACTTTCTGGAAAAACAGGAGTTACCCGTATGAAGAAGTTCGCTATCGCTACCGCAACGGCTACCGCTCTGACCCTGACACTGGCCAACGCAGCGTTTGCGCAGACCACCCAAAACACCCAGTCGCCAATGGTGCTGGCTGCCGGTGAAGTGACCGAGGCGAAGGAAGCGACTTCCGACACCTGGATCACCACCAAAGTGAAGGCTGACCTGGTCACCGAGAAAGGCATTCCGGGTACCGATATCAAAGTCGAAACCAACAAAGGTGTGGTGTCGCTGTCTTCCACCACTACGGTGACTGACTCGCAGAAAGAAACGGCGGTAAGAATCGCGAAAAACATCAAGGGCGTCACTGCCGTATCGGCTGACGGTCTGAAATCCGAGTAAGACGGCTTCTCGCCTGGACTGGGAGAAGGAGCGGCAGGTGAGCCGAGTCATACACCCGCCGCGACTCTGACTCTAGTGTTCATGCGACCGACCACAGGGATGTGGTCTCCACAGGCCCCGACATTCGTGTCGGGGCCTGTTTTTTGGGGCGCGGAAAAGTTTGCGCTGCTGGGTTACTCTGCGTCCAGGTGCAGCGGCGTGACGACCCGGCCATCACTTTCGGCCTGGCCCAGGCTGGCGTCGATGAAGTACACCCGGTCATCAGCCAGTTGGCCCTTGTCCACCAGGTAGTCCTTGATGCTGCTGGCGCGGTCCTGGCCCAATTGACGCAACAGCACGTCGCTGCCCGCCCAGAACGTGATCACCCCTTCACGCATTTTCGCAGCGCGCTCCTCCTTGCCCAGATCCTTCCATTCAGCCGGTGGCTGGGTTTTCAGGCGCGTGCGGTAGATACCTTCGAGTAGCGGGGTTTTTTCCCCTTCCGGGACTTCCAGCAACGAAGCCTGGGCCGGCACTTTGTCGCCACGGCGCTGGAGAATCTTGTAGTAGTTGTACTGGTACTCGCGCTCCAGGCGCTGCTCGGCAATCAACGGGCCGTCGCTGCTTTGCGCGGCGGTGCCTTCGATTTCCAGGCGCAGGGCCGGGCGTTCCTTGAGGGCGCTGGCCAGCTTGACCAGTGCGCCCTCGGCGTCCTTGCTCAGTTCGCTGGAACCCGGCGCGAAGGACACGGTGCCCAGGTCTTGCGAACCGCCGCCGGCGACCAAACCGCCGATCAGTTTGAACGGCGCAGCCGCGGCCTTGACGATCAGGTTGCGCAGGGTTTGCCAGACAATCGGCATCACGCTGAACTGGGGATTGTTGAGGTCGCCGGTGACCGGCAGTTCGATGGAAATCTTGCCATCGACGTCCTTGAGCAAGGCCACCGCCAGTTTCAGCGGCAGGCTGACGGCATCCGGGCTGTCGACTTTCTCGCCCAGCTCCAGTTGCTCGACCACTACTTTGTTATCCGCCTTGAGCTGGCCCTTGGTGATCCGGTAATGCAGGTCGAGGTTGAGGCGGCCTTTGCGGATCCGGTAGCCGGCGAATTTCCCGGAGTAGGGGGTCAGGGTCGTCAGTTCAACCCGTTTGAAACTGGTGGCGATGTCCAGTGCCGCCATCGGGTCGAACGGATTGACGCTGCCCTTGATGGTCACCGGGGCGTAACGGTCGACCTTGCCTTTGACATCCACCGAGGCCGGCTTGGCCTGGCGGCTGTCGATGGTGCCGATCTGACCATTGAGTTGCTGGATCGCGGTGGCGAAGTTGGGTGTCAGGCTGAAGTCGGCAAAGTTCGCCGAGCCGTCGTTGATGGCAATGCCGCCGATGTGAATGCCCAGCGGTTTGTCCTGGCTGGTGGCAGGTTTGCCTGCCGTGGTTTTCGCCGTGCTGTCGGCCGGTTGCGGGATCAGCAAGTCGTCGATGTTGGTGGTCCGGTCATCGTTGATCATGAATCGGACGTAGGGCTGCTGCAGGTTGATTCGATCGATCGACAGACTGTCGCCGTGCTGATAATTCAGCCCTTCGACCATGACCTTCTGCCACTTGAGCAAGTCACGGGATTTGAGGGTGTCGAGGGTGTGCAACTGGTCGACCTGGGCCTTGCCAGTCACGTTGAAGGCCAAGGGTTCGGTGCTCTTGAGATTGACGGCCAGGTCGCTGCCGAGCATCCCGGAGCGCAGTTCCAGAAGGATGAACGGGCTGATGTAGGACTGGGCGACCCGCAGGTCGATGTCCCGGGTTTGTACCTTGAGCCGGGCGCTGACCGGCGCCAGGTTGACCTCGCCGTCGGCCATCAGCTTGCCTTGCTTGCCCACGCCGGTATCGAGCTTGAGGGTGAAAGGCGAGCCATTGAGGCTGTCGAAGTTTTTCAGGTCCAGGTTCAGCGGACCGACCTCCAGCGCCACTGCCGGCTTGGCCTGGCGATCGGTCAGGTGCACCTGGTAATTGCGCAGTTCGACATCCTTGAGCAGCACCTGCCAGGGTTTGCTCGGCGCAGCGGGCGCGGGTTTAGGTGAGTCGGCCGCCGCCGGTGCATCCACCGCTTCGGCCTTGACCGCGGGCTTGGCGGGCTGGCTGGCGAACAGCTTCTGCCAGTCGAGCTGACCATCAGTTTCGCGGGCGGCCCAGGTTTCCAGTTTCTGACTGCGGATCTTGCCGACGATGACTTGTTGCTTGGCCAGGTCGATGCTGGTTTCGCTGATGTCCAAGCGTTCGAGGCGGGCGAGCGGCCGGCCATCCGGGGCCTTGATGGCAAAGGGGGCGATGCTGGCCGAGGTGTTGCTCAGCAGCAGTTCGGTTTCCTTGGACAGGTTGAGTTTGTAGTCGGTGCTGAGGCTGACGGTGCCTTCTTCCAGCACCAGTGGCAGGGCGTCACGCACGTAGGGCCAAAAGGCTTTCATCTTGCCGTCGGTGATTTTCAAGCTGCCTTCGGACGTGATAGGCACCAGGCTGATTTTGCCGCTCCAGTCGATCTGGCCACCGGCCGGGCCGATCGCCACCAGGTTCATGTCGGCATTGTCTTCCGGCAGCGTGCTCAGGTTCTTGAGCTCGAAATCCAGTTTGTCGTAGAGGAACTCGATGGGTTCGCTGGGGCGCAGGTCCTGGAAATGGATGTAGCCACGGGCCAGGTCGATACGGTCGATGCGCAGCGGGAAGGGCTTGGCCTCGGGGTCGGCTGGCGTGGGTTCACTGGCGGGTAACGTGAACAGCTGAGTGAGGTTCAGGGTGCCGTCCTTGCTGAACAGCACCGAGGTTTTCGGCTTGTCCAGTTGCACATCGGCCAGGTGCAGGGCACGGGTCCAGAGGCTGTCGATCTGCAGGTCGGCGTATAGACGCTCGAAGCCGACTTGCTCTTTGCCAGGCTCGCCGATGTTCAGGCCCCACAGGGTCAGCTCCAGGCTGAATGGGTTGAACTCGATGCGTTGGAGGCTGGCCGGCACCGCTGCATAGTTAGCCAATTGTTGATTGGCGATCCGCAGGGCGATGCCCGGCACAATCAGAAAGCCCAGCAAGCTGTAGAGGGCCAGAGCAGTCAACAAGGCGCCGATGGCGCGAATCAATCCTTTGGGCATGTGTGGCTTCATCTGTCTGAATCGGAGTGCCTTGGAGTATGGCACGCGATTCTGGTTCCGAAGCAATGACCTCGATCAGGATTATTCAGATTCCGGCGCCGTGTCTCAGAGCTGCAGAATCAGGGTTTTGAGGGGGGGGTGCTGATCCATCGAGGGGAAATCGGCGGCCGGCGGCAGTACTGTCCACTCACGCACCGGGCGCCCGGCTTTTTCCGCGCACCGCAGCACCTGCTCACGCCAGTCGTCCATGCTGACCTTCGCCAGGTTGTTGCAACAGATCAGGACGCCATTGTCCGCGGTGCTGAGCAGCGCCGGTTTCAGCAGGCTCTGGTAGTCGCGCAGCAGGTCGACGGTGCCGAACGCGCTTTTCGCCCAGGCCGGCGGGTCGAGCAACACCAGGTCGTACTGGCGCTGTTCCAGGCGTGGGTAGCTGGGAAGCTTTTGCCCGCGGCGCTGGCTGATCGGCAGGCCGGCCAGTTGGCGAATCGCCGGGAAATAGTCGGACTGCACAAATTGCATGCCCGGCAACTGTGGGTTGAGTTGACCATTTTCCCGGCCGACCGCCAGGTTGCCCTCGGCGAAATCCAGGTTGCACACTTCGCGCGCACCACCCGCGGCGGCGCTCAGGCCGACGCCACAGGTGTAGGCGAACAGGTTCAGCACGCTTTTGTTGTGGCTGTGTTGCTTGACCCAGCCACGGGCATTGCGCAGGTCGAGAAACAGCAACGGATCTTGCCCGGCGTGACGCCCGCGCACACGATAGTTCAGCCCCCACTCGTGGCCGACCATGTCCGCCAGTGCGGCCTCTTCGGCGCGGTACACGGTGTCTTCACGGTCGATGCGCGAATTGCCCCGCGAGCGGTCGTTGTAGACCAGCAGGGTGTCGAGGCCCAACTGTTGATTGACCGTGGCGTGCAACGCCAACAGGTCGTCGCGTTCCAGCGCTTGGTGAAAACTCTGCACCAGTAACTTTGGACCGTATCGGTCGACGGTCAGGCCACCGGCGCCTTCCTGGCTGCCATGGAACAGGCGGTAGCAGTCGGTGCCTTGCTGGTGGAGCTTGGCGAGCAAGTCTTGGCGATGATCGAGGGCGGCGCGCAGCGCCTGATTCAAGGAAGACATGCGTAGCGCCTTGCAGGGGGAATGGGGCGCGAGAGTTTAACAGCTATGGGGTTTCTCTGGAGGCGCGAGCACGTTTGCTTGCGTGCCTACAACAGCCCCATACGTCGCTTGGCGCGCTGCACCGAGCCATTGCGCACCGCCCAGCGCAGCATCGGCGCACTGCGGTTGACGCTGGCGCGAATCAGTTTGCGTTGCAGTGGATTCTGGCTGACGTCGAGCATGGCGCTGGCCCAGTCGGGCAGCAGGTCGATCCCGGCTTGCATCATCAGCCCGCCGAAAGGTCTGGCGAGGCGACTGGGGGCGGGCGCGTTCAACAGCAGGCGCAACACTTCCCGACTGCGTTCGTCGCACAGCAGGTGTGGGCGAATCCGTTCCAGGTAGTCGGCGACTTGCTGGCGCGAGCGCGGCACTTCACGGGCGCCCAGGCGCTCGGCGACCAGCGCGATCTCGGCGTAGTAGCGGTCCTGGTCAGCGTCTGAAAGGTGCCGATTGCGGTAGCGCAGGTGAGCGGCGAGAAAGCTGCTGACTTCGGCCACGTGCACCCAGGTCAGCAGGTCCGGGTCGCTGGCGGCGTAGGGGCGGCCATCGGGGGCGGTGCCGACCACTTGCAGGTGGATGGTGCGCACTTTTTCGATCAGCCAGTCGGCATCCTTGCGGGAGCCGAAGGTGGTGCCGGAGATGAACTGCCCGGTGCGGCGCAGGCGTCCGAGCATGTCCTGGCGAAAGTTCGAATGATCCCAGACCCCGGCCAGTGCCAGGGGGTGCAAGGCTTGCAGCATCAAGGCGCTGATGCCACCGATGAGCATGCTGCTGAAGTCCCCGTGGACCTGCCAGCTCACCGAGTCGGGGCCGAACAGCCCGGGATCCCCCTTGGGATGCTCCAGGTCGAGCTTGCCCAGAGACAGTCCGCTCAGGCTCATGATCTGGGTTTCGATGCGGGTACGGATGAATTCCATGGCAACTCATTGGCGACAGCAGAAAAAGGCTGCGGCCCACCGGCCGCAGCGGATTCATTGATTCAGGCGCTTGTCGATCAGCCCCGCGACCACACTCGGGTCAGCCAGGGTCGAGGTGTCGCCGAGGCTGTCGAGTTCATTGCAGGCGATCTTGCGCAAGATGCGTCGCATGATCTTGCCTGAGCGGGTTTTCGGCAAGGCCGGCGCCCACTGGATCAGGTCCGGCTTGGCGAAGCTGCCGATTTCCTTGCTGACATGGGCCAGTAATTGTTGCTTCAGGGCCACGTCTGGCTCGATGCCGTTCATCGGGGTAACGAAGGCGTAGATACCCTGGCCTTTGACGTCATGGGGGTAACCAACCACCGCTGCCTCGGTGATGCTGTCATGCAGCACCAGGGCACTTTCGACTTCGGCGGTGCCGATCCGGTGCCCGGAAACGTTGATCACGTCGTCGATGCGCCCGGTGATCCAGTAATCGCCGTCCTCATCGCGGCGAGCGCCGTCGCCGGTGAAATAGTAGCCGGGGTAGGGCTTGAAGTAGGTATCGACCATTCGCTGCGGGTCGCCGTAGACGCTGCGGATCTGCGCCGGCCAGCTGGATTTGAGCGCCAGCACGCCACTGCCGGGGCCGCTGATTTCCTGGCCTTGCTCATCAAGCAGCACCGGCTGTACACCGAACATTGGTTGTGTGGCGCAACCGGGTTTGATCCGTTGTGCGCTGACCAGCGGGCTGAGCATGATGCCGCCGGTTTCGGTCTGCCACCAGGTGTCGACGATCGGGCAGCGTTGTTCGCCGACGGCATTGAAATACCATTCCCAGGCTTGCGGGTTGATCGGTTCGCCGACGCTGCCCAGCAGGCGCAGGCTGCTGCGCGAGCTGTCCTGCAAGGGACCGGCGCCTTCACGCATCAAGGCGCGCAAGGCAGTGGGGGCGGTGTAGAAGATGTTGACCTGGTGCTTGTCGATGACGTGCCAGAAGCGCGAGCTGTTGGGGTAGTTGGGCACGCCCTCGAAGATCAGGGTGGTCGCGCCGTTGGCCAGCGGGCCATAGACGATATAGCTGTGGCCGGTGACCCAGCCGACGTCGGCGGTGCACCAGAATACTTCGCCGTCTTGGTAGTCGAGTACGTACTTGAAGGTCATCGCCGCTTGCAGCAGATAACCACCGGTGGTGTGCAGTACGCCCTTGGGTTTGCCGGTGCTGCCGGAGGTGTAGAGGATGAACAGCGGGTCCTCGGCGTCCATCGGCTGCGGTGCGCACTGCTCGCTGGCATCGTCAACGGCCTGGTGATACCAGAGGTCGCGGCCTTCGAGCCAATTGACCGGGCCTTGGGTGCGCTGGACCACGATCACTGTGCTGACCGCCGGGCAACTGAGCAGGGCCTGGTCGACGTTGTGTTTGAGCGGCACGCTTTTGCCGCCGCGCACGCCTTCATTGGCGGTGATGACTGTGCGGCAGTCGGCATCGAGGATGCGGTCGCGCAGCGAGTCCGGGGAAAAACCGCCGAACACCACCGAATGCACGGCACCGATGCGCGAGCAAGCGAGCATCGCGTAGGCGGCTTCAGGGATCATCGGCATGTAGATGCACACCCGGTCGCCTTTTTTCACGCCGCGGCTTTTCAGCACATTGGCCAGGCGGCAGACGTGGTGATGCAGTTGCTGGTAGGTGATCTGTTGCGAATCGGCGGGATTGTCGCCTTCCCAGATGATCGCGGTCTGTTGACTGCGTGTGGCCAGGTGACGGTCGATGCAGTTGTAGCTGACGTTGAGCTGGCCGCCGGCGAACCATTGGGCCTTGCCCGTCTTGATGTCGCAGTGCTGGACGCTCTGCCAGGGGTGGGACCAGTCAAGAAACTGCCTGGCCTGCTCGGCCCAGAAGCTGTCGGGATGGTCGATGGATTGACGGTACAGGCGCTGATAGTCGTCCTGACTCAATTGCCCAGCCCGGCGGACGGCATCGGCTTTGGGGAACGTGCTGATATCGAACATGACGGTTCCTTACTCTTGTCTTGGCCACAAGAGATAAAGATGCGCCGAGTGATCAGTGGGTTCAAGTCATGGGCTAAAACGACTGTGGGAGCAGGCTCGCTCCCACAGGGGTAGCAGTGTGGCTTCAGATCAACCGCGGTGACGCCCGCGGAAGTAGTTGATCAAACCCTGGGTCGAGGCATCGTCAGCAGGGGCCTCTTCGCTGCCCACCAGGCGGTTGTAGACGCCTTTGCCCAGTTCCTTGCCCAGCTCCACGCCCCATTGGTCGAACGCGTTGATGCCCCAGATCACGCTCTGCACGAAGACCTTGTGTTCGTACATCGCCACCAGTGCGCCGAGGCGACGTGGGCTGATGCGTTCGACCACCAGGGTGTTGCTCGGACGGTTGCCCGGGATCACCTTGTGCGGCGCGAGTTTCTCGATCTGCTCTTCGCTCATGCCCTTGTCACGCAGCTCGGCTTGCGCTTCGCCCAGGGTCTTGCCGAGCATCAGCGCCTGGCTTTGCGACAGGCAGTTGGCGTACAGCCACTGATGGTGGTCTGCCACCGGGTTGAAGCTGACGATCGGCACGATGAAGTCGGCCGGGATCAACTGGGTGCCCTGGTGCAGCAACTGGTGGTAGGCGTGCTGACCGTTGCAACCTACGCCGCCCCAGATGACCGGACCGGTATCGGTGGACACGGGCGTGCCGTCCTGGCGCACGCTCTTGCCGTTGGATTCCATGTCCAGTTGCTGCAGGTGCTTGGTGATGTTGCGCAGGTAGTGGTCGTACGGCAGGATCGCGTGGCTCTGTGCGCCCCAGAAATTGCCGTACCACACGCCCAGCAGGGCCAGCAGCACCGGCATGTTCTGTTCGAATGGCGCGCTCTGGAAGTGCTGGTCCATGGTGTAGGCACCGGACAGCAGCTCTTTGAAGTTGGACATGCCGATCGCCAGGGCAATCGGCAGGCCGATGGCCGACCACAGCGAGTAACGACCGCCGACCCAGTCCCACATCGGGAAGATGTTTTCTTCGCGAATGCCGAAGGCCACGGCGGCCGCGTTGTTGCTCGAAACCGCGATGAAGTGGCGATACAGCTCGGCTTCCGAGCCACCCTGGGCCAGGTACCAGGCGCGAGCGGCCTGGGCGTTTTTCAGGGTTTCCAGGGTGTTGAAGGATTTCGACGAAACGATGAACAGCGTGGTCTCGGCGCGCAGCTTCAGGGCCAGTTCGTGGAACTCACTGCCGTCGATGTTCGCCAGGTAGTGGCAGCGTACGCCTTTCTGGGCGTAGGACAGCAGGGCTTCGGAGACCAGCTCCGGGCCGAGGAACGAGCCGCCGATGCCGATGTTCACCACGTCGGTGATCGGCTTTTCGGTGTAGCCGCGCCACAGGCCGTCGTGGATACGCCCGACCATGTCGGTGATCTGATTCAGTACCTTGTGCACTTCCGGCATCACATTGACGCCGTTGACCGACAGCTTGTCGCCCACGGGGCGACGCAGGGCGGTGTGCAGTGCCGGGCGGCCTTCGGAGGCGTTGACGATTTCGCCGCTGAACAGGGCCTTGATGGCGTCCTGCAGGCCGGCCTCGTTCGCCAGGCCCACCAGCAGGTTGCGTGTTTGCTCGTTGATCAGGTTTTTCGAATAGTCGAGGAACAGCCCACAGCTGCTCAGGGTGAACTGGGTGAAACGCTGCGGGTCGGCATTGAACGCTTCACGCATGCTGAAATCCTGCATGGCTTGGCGGTGATCATTCAGCGCCTGCCAGGCTGGCAGAGCGGTAACGTCTTGAGGGGTGCGGTAGTACGCCATCGCTGCGGGTTTCCTTTTACTTGAACTGCCTTTAGGACACTAAAAAGCCCGGAACATCCTGCCGGGCGGCAGAGATTATCCGGTAAAACTACGTAGACACGATAAAAAAACGCAGGCTGATAACAGTAAACCTTGAGGGGGGCATCTGTCTTGGCTTTGTGGTGAGCGAGCATGCTCGCGATGAGGCCGTCAGATCCAACATTGGATTGACTGACATGCCGTCATCGCGAGCACGCTGTGCTCCTGGTCCGGGGAGGGAGGGGCGGGGTTCAGGCGGGTGTATCGAGGTTCAGGTGCAGGTTGTCGATCAGGCGGGTGGTGCCGAGGAAGGCGGCCACCAGGATTACCAGGTCGCGATCTTCAGGGGTCGCCGGGCGCAGGGTCTGCGCGTGGCGAATCTCCAGGTAGTCAGGACGCAATCCCGCCGCTTCAAGTTGCTGGATCTGCGTCTGGAGCAACGCCGGATAATCGCGCCGGCCCTGCTCGATGGCGTCGGCAATGCCCTTCAAGGTGCGATACACCACCGGTGCCACGGCCCGTTGTTGCTCATTGAGGAAGCCGTTGCGCGACGACAGGGCCAGGCCATCGGCGGCGCGTACGGTCGGCTCGCCAATGATCTGGATCGGCATGTTCAGGTCATGCACCAGTGCGCGGATCACCGCCAGTTGCTGGAAGTCTTTCTGGCCGAACACGGCGAGGTCGGGCTGGACCATGTTGAACAGCTTGCTGACCACCGTTGCCACGCCTTCGAAATGCCCGGGACGGCTGGCGCCGCACAGGCCTTCTGCCAGGTGCGGGACGCTGACGCGGGTCTGGCCGGCCATGCCGTCGGGGTACATCTCCTCGACGGTCGGCGCGAACAACAGGTGGCAACCGGCTTGCAGCAGTTGTTCCTGATCGGCGGCCAGGGTCCGCGGGTACTTATCCAGGTCTTCGCCCGCGCCGAACTGCAGTGGGTTGACGAAAATACTCGCTACCACGAAATCCACCCGCTGGGCCGCCTTGGTGACCAGGGCCATGTGGCCGCTGTGCAGGTTGCCCATGGTTGGTACGAAGCCGATGCGCTTGCCTTCGCTGCGGGCGCGGGCGACCGCGGCCCGCAGTTCACGTACGGTCTTGACGGTGTTCATGCAGAAAACCCGTGTTCGGCGCCGGGGAAAGTCACAGCTTTGACTTGCGTGACGTAAGCACTGAGAGCTGCGTGGATGCTTTCTTGGCCGGCCATGAAGTTCTTCACGAACTTGGGCGCACGGCCGGTGAGCGACAGGCCGAGCATGTCGTGCAGGACCAGTACCTGGCCGTCGGTACCGCTGCCGGCACCAATCCCGATCACCGGGATCTTCACCGCCTGGGAGATTTCCAGGGCCAGTTCACTCGGCACACATTCGAGCAGCAGCATCGAGGCGCCTGCCTGTTCCAGGGCAATGGCGTCGGCACGCATCTGCCGTGCCTGGTTCTCGTTGCGACCCTGGACCTTATAGCCGCCCAGGATGTTCACGGCCTGGGGTGTCAGGCCCATGTGCGCGCACACTGGAACGCCGCGCTCGGCGAGCAGGCGAATCGATTCGGCCAGCCACAGTGCGCCTTCGACCTTGACCATGTGCGCGCCGGCCTGCATCAGTTGGGCACTGTTGATCATGGTTTGCTCGATCGTGGCATTGGCCATGAACGGCAGGTCGGCGAGGATCAGCGCATCGGTGTTGCCGCGCTTGACGCACGCCACGTGGTACGCCATCTCGGCCGTCGTGACGGGCAGGGTGCTGTCATGGCCTTGCAACACCATGCCAAGGGAGTCGCCCACCAGTAACACTTCAACACCGGCCTCATTGCAGGCGTGGGCAAAAGTGGCGTCGTAGCAGGTCAGCATGGTGATTTTTTCACCGTTTTGCTTGAGGGACTGCAGGGTGGTGAGAGTAATAGCTGGCATGAAAAGGATCCTCGTTCAGGCGCTTGGGAAACTACTGCGAGTAACGCGCGTGATTCTTCATGGACTCAGGCGCACGCTCTTTTGTCGTGCTTGAAAGGCCTGGATTGCGCCCTTGGTGCCGGGTTGGCGGCAGCGGGACGCCTATAGTCGTGATGAGAACTCGGGAAGTCAATTGGATGTGTTACCGCCTGTGTGTTACCGGCGTTACTGATGCGATTCAGCAGTGTGCTGAATGCTCTGTAGGATTAATCGCCAACGGGCAGGCGGTCCAGGCCGACAAACGGGCAGGCCGCCAGCAGGTCGCTCAAGCGCCGACCGTCTGCCAGCTCTAACGGGGCTGGGGCCAGCTCAGCCAGGGGGTAGAGTACGAATGCCCGCTCCTGCATCTGGTAGTGGGGGACCTTGAGGCGAGGCTCGTCGATGATCCGGTCACCGAACAACAGGATGTCCAGGTCGAGGGTGCGCGGGCCCCAGCGCTCAAGGCGCTCGCGGCCCTGCTGGTTTTCGATGGCTTGCAGCGCATCGAGCAGTTCAAGGGGCGCAAGGGCACTCTCCAGCGCCGCTACGGCGTTGGTGTAGCGAGGCTGGCCCGGTAGCAGGGAATCGCTTTGATAGAAGGTCGAGACGCCAATCAGGCGGGTCTTGGGCAACTGCGTCAACGCCTGTACAGCGTTACGCAGTTGCTCTTGCGGGGCGGCGAGGTTGCTGCCCATGCCGATGTAGATGCGCTCCATCGACTTATTCGCCTGACGCGCTCGTGCTGTCAGCGGCACGTTTGCGCTTGGCACCACCGGTACGGCGACGTTTGCGGGGGGCTGCGCCAGCACCGTCATCCTTGCCGCTGAGGTCACGGATCATGTCGCGGCGCTCGCTGTCGTTGGCGTCCTGATAGTCCGTCCACCACTCGCCCAGGCCGTTGGTCTGTTCGCCCGCGCTTTCGCGCAACAGCAGGAAGTCATAGCCGGCACGGAAGCGCGGGTTGTCCAGCAGCAGGTCGGCCCGTTTGCCGCTGCGACGGGGCAGGCGCTCCTGCATATCCCAGATCTCGCGGATCGGCATGGTGAAACGTTTGGGAATGGCAATCCGTTGGCACTGCTCGGCGATCAGCTCGTGAGCGGCTTCCTGCATGGCCGGGATCGGCGGCATGCCACGGTCCTGCAAACGCAGGACTCGGGCGGGCAGCGCGGGCCACAACAGGGCGGCGAACAGGAAGGCCGGGGTCACCGGCTTGTTCTGCTTGATCCGCAGGTCGGTGTTGATCAGCGCTTCGCTGATCAGGGTGTGGGTGTAGGTCGGATTGTGCTCCAGTGCGTCGGCGCTGGCCGGGAACAATGGATCGAACAATTGCAGGTCGACCAGCATTTCAAAGGTGTCAGCCGCATGCCCCGAGAGGAACAGCTTCAACACTTCTTCGAACAGGCGCGCCGACGGAATTTCCCGCAGCATGGGGGCCAGGTCGCGGATTGGCGCGGCGGTGTGCTTCTCGATACCGAAGTTCAGCTTGGCGGCAAAACGCACCGCACGCAGCATGCGTACCGGATCTTCCTGGTAACGCTGGGTCGGATCGCCGATCAGGCGGATCAGGTGGTTGCGGATATCGTGTACGCCGTTGGCGTAGTCGAGGATGCGCTCACTGACCGGATCGTAGTACAGGGCATTGATGGTGAAGTCGCGACGTTGCGCGTCCTCTTCCAGGGTGCCGTAGACGTTGTCGCGCAGAATGCGCCCGCTTTCGTTACGCGAGGACTGATTGCTGTCTTCCTCTTCGTCGTTTTGCGGGTGATTGGCGCGGAAGGTCGCCACTTCAATGATTTCGCGGCCAAAGTGGATGTGCACCAACTTGAAGCGACGGCCAATGATGCGCGCGTTACGAAACTCGGCGCGAACCTGTTCTGGCGTGGCGCTGGTGGCGACGTCGAAATCTTTGGGTGTGATGCCGAGCAACATGTCACGCACACAGCCACCGACCAGGTAAGCCTGGTAACCGGCGTTCTGCAGGCGTTCGACGATATTCACTGCGTAACGGCTGAATTGGCCCTTTTGCAGCGAATGTTGGCCGCTGTTGAGCACTTCAGGCGTGCTGCGAATGTGTTGCGTATGACGCTTGGGAGAACGGAATGACTGGAACAGCTTCTTCAGCATGGGATGCACTGTTTGAAGGAATGTTCGGCCATAACCAAGAATGACCGCATGATGGGCGGGGATTCTAGCATTTAGTCGAGGGATGGTGTAGGAAGCTGCGCGCATCTGTATAGCAGCTGTCGCGCCATGTGAGGCAGCGTTCGGCGACGAAGCGATCGTTAAAGGCGGGGATTGCACAGTGTCAGGGGGCTGAACGCCAGAAACTACAAGGGGAGCCGAAGCTCCCCAAGAAGTAGTTGCGTGCTCTATTTTTATTATGGGTTTCGGGCTTCTTGTTTTTGTGTCGCGCCCACGTCATGAGGTTTTCCCTGCATGACCCTCCCAATCGGGAGCCAAGAGCAAACGGATTGCTTTGATCGCTGTGTTGCAATGATCTATCGATCCAACCAGTTCAGGCTCTGCCTTAGGGCAGTTTTTGTTGTTCTCGGCCTGGTTGTGGGGCAAGCCCCAAATACAACGCCTCTCCAAAAGAATCAGTTAGCTACGCCTCTCGCCGTCTTGTTTTTATTGTGCGTGAGTCGATTCGTCTTATTTTTATTGTCTTGTGCATTGCTTGTTATTGTTCTTGTACCAAACATATAGCAGAAGCCGTGCCAACTTTTTCGATCCCCAGCAAAACAAGGGGTTAGCCCGGCAGAGGGCGTTATTCGAGGCAAAAAAAAGCCGGGGCTTCGTTACCTTAAGCCCCGGCTTTTGTTACGAAAAAAGCTGCGGTAACAGTTTTTTCACATGTTGAGCTGTTACCTGCACAGTCGACAGGTAACGTTCAGCCCTCGCTCGTTACCCCGGTCTTGCGCCGTGGGATGCCCAGGCGTTGGCGGCGTTCCCACAGGCATTTACGGCTGACCCCAAGCTTGCGGGCCAGTTCGGTTTCCGTCATGTGGTCCTGGTGTTCGAGGACGAAGTGCTGGAAGTAGTCTTCCAGGGACAGGTCTTCGGTGGGCTCATGGCTGGCGTTGCTGGTGCTGCCCTGATGCGGTGCCAGGCCAATGAATTCGTCTTCTTCCAGGTCACTGAGCTCGATGTCGATGCCCAGCAGCTCGGCAGAGATTTCCGGGCTCTCGCACAGGATCACCGCGCGTTCGACGGCGTTTTCCAGTTCGCGCACGTTGCCTGGCCAACTGTAATGACGAATCGCCTGCTCGGCGTCAGGGGCGAACTTCAGGTCGGTGCGATTGACCCGCGCGCTTTGCCTTGCGAGGAAGGCATTGGCGATTTCGTTGACGTCGGCACCGCGTTCGCGCAACGCCGGCAGTTTCAGGGCTATCACGTGCAGGCGGTAGTACAGGTCTTCACGGAACTGGCCGATTTTCGCCAGGCTCTTGAGGTCGCGGTGAGTGGCCGCGATCAGGCGCACGTCGACTTTTTGCGACTGCACCGAGCCGACACGGCGGATCTCGCCTTCCTGCAGCACGCGCAGTAAACGCGCCTGGGCTTCGAGTGGCAGTTCGCCGATTTCGTCGAGGAACAGGGTTCCGCCATCCGCCGCTTCCACCAGGCCAGCACGTCCGGCGCTGGCACCGGTAAAGGCGCCTTTCTCGTGGCCGAACAGTTCGGACTCGATCAGGCTTTCCGGAATGGCCGCGCAGTTCACCGAGATCATCGGTGCCTTGGCGCGCTTGGACAGGTTGTGCAGGGCCCGCGCCACCAACTCCTTGCCGGTCCCGGATTCACCCTGGATCAGCACATTGGAATCGGTCGGTGCGACTTTGCGGATCTTGCCGTAGAGGTCCTGCATCGGTGGACAGGAGCCAATGATGCCGATTTCGCCGTTGCTGTTGTCCACCCCCGGCTTGTCGCTGCCATTGGCGGCCTTGCCGGCCGGTCGCTCACTGGGGGTGCTCTGTGCCGTCTGTCGGTCACGCAGAATGCGCGCGACGGCCTGGAGCATTTCGTCGTGGTCGAAAGGCTTGGCGATGTAGTCCACCGCGCCCATCTTCATCGAGTCCACCGCCGAGCGCAGGCTGGCGTAGCTGGTCATGATCAGCACCGGCGTGCCCTGGCCGAGCTTGATCAGTTCAGTCCCCGGGGCGCCGGGCAGGCGCAGGTCGCTGACAATCAGGTCGAACGTGGGAATGCTGAAGCGTTCTTGTGCTTCCTGCACTGAACCGGCTTCGCTGACCTGGTACTGGTTACGTTCCAGCAGGCGGCGCAAGGCGGAGCGGATAATGGTTTCGTCTTCGACGATCAAAATGTGCGGCATTGATTCGATTCTCTCGACGGTCTCAGTTCACAGCGGACGTCGCTTCGACATGACGCGGTAAGGTCACCCGAATACGGGTGCCGCGTTGGCTTTGGATGTCAGCCGGGCTGTCGATGGTGATTTGTCCATAATGCTCTTCAACGATGGAATAGACCAGTGCAAGGCCCAGACCGGTGCCTTCGCCAGGATCCTTGGTGGTAAAGAAAGGTTCGAACAATCGGTCCTTGATGTTCGCGGGGATGCCACTGCCTTCGTCTTCCACGATCAGATCGACCGTGTGTTCGCTGGCTTCGCTTTTTACCCGCACCGCACTGCCGGCCGGTGTTGCATCGCGGGCGTTGGACAGCAGGTTGATCAGGACCTGGGCAAGCCGCTGCGGATCACCCACGACCCAGTGCTCGGGATCGCACAGGTTGAAGAACTGCACTTCGAAGTTGCGCCGGTTCAGCGCCAACAGACCAATGGCATCCTGCGCGACTTCGGCCAGGCACACCGGTTCGTCATTTTGCTGGTGGCTGCCGGCATGGGCAAAGCTCATCAGCGACTGCACGATGCGTGACACCCGTTTGGTCTGCTCGAGAATCTGCCCGCTGATTTCCGTCAGTTCGCCATCTTCTTCCCGCTCTTCGCGCAGGTTCTGCGCCAGGCAGGCGATGCCGGTGATGGGGTTGCCAATTTCATGGGCCACGCCGGCCGCCAGACGGCCAATGCTCGCCAGGCGTTCGGAGTGCACCAGTTTGTCTTCAAGCATCTGGGTTTCGGTCAGGTCCTCGACCAGCAACACCAGGCCACTGTTACCCGGCGCCAGCGGTTCGTCGATGGCCGCCTTGTGCAGGTTCAGCCAGCGGGTCTGGCCATCGAGGGCCAGGTGCTGCTTGTGCAAGTGTTCGTCGGGCAGGTTGATGAAGCCTTGTAGCAGTTCTTTCCACGGCTCGCCCAGGGTGCTCAGGCGTGAGCCCACCACGCGCTGCGCGGCGATGCCGGTCAGCTCTTCCATGGCTTTGTTCCACATGAGGATTTCCTGGTCCTTGGCCAGCGAGCAGACACCCATCGGCAATTCCTGCAGGGTCTGGCGGTGATAGCGGCGCAGGGCGTCGAGTTCGGCAGCAAGGCCGGTGAGGCGCGAGTGATAGTCCTCGAGACGGCTCTCGATGAAGTGAATGTCTTCGGTGACATAGTTTTCGCCGCCGGCCTTGTATGGCAGGAAGGTCTCGACCATGTCTTGGGCTACGCTGGGGCCCATCAGGCCGGAGAGGTTGGCTTCGATGCGGTCGCGCAGGCGGCGCAGGGCATAGGGCCGACGTTCATCGAACGGCAGATAGAGATCGCGCAGGGCTTGCTCGACTTCCTTTTGCGCGGCTTTGGCGCCCAGTGGCTTGGCCAGTTGGGTGGCGAATTCCTGGGGAGAGGCGGCATGCAGCTCACGCCGTTGCGGGCGTCGCACGTTGTCCACGGCGCAGGCTTCGGCGGCGCTGGCTTCCTCGGTGCTGGCGTTGGTGAACAACGAGATCAGGGTGAACATCAGGACGTTGGCCGCCAGTGACGCGATGGCCGCCATGTGCCAACTGGTGTCGTCGAGTACGTAGATCATGTTCAGCAAAGGGATATAGAACCCCTGCAGATTGCCCACCAGCGGCAGCAGCATGGTTACCAGCCAGACCAGGATGCCCGCCAGCAACCCGGCGATGAAGCCGCGCCGGTTGGCGGTCGGCCAGTACAGCACCGACAAAACCCCCGGCAGGAACTGCAAGGTGGCGACAAAGGCCACGATGCCCAGGTTGGCCAGGTCCTGCTCGGCGCCCAGCAGCAGGTAGAAACCATAACCGGCCATGATGATTGCGACGATCAGCGCGCGGCGGGTCCATTTCAGCCAGCGGTAGATGTTGCCTTCGGCGGGCGGCTGGTACAGCGGCAGCACCAGGTGGTTCAGGGCCATCCCGGACAGGGCCAGGGTGGTGACGATGATCAGGCCGCTGGCGGCGGACAGCCCGCCGATGTAGGCCAGCAGGGCCAGGGCCTTGCTGTTGGCGGCGATGCCGATCCCGAGGGTGAAGTATTCCGGGTTGGTGGTGGCGCCCAGTTTCAGCCCGGCCCAGAGAATCAGCGGCACGGCCAGGCTCATCAGCAGCAGGAACAGCGGCAGGCCCCAGCTGGCACTGACCAGGGAGCGCGGGTTGAGGTTTTCGGTGAAGGTCATGTGGTACATGTGCGGCATCACGATCGCCGAGGCGAAGAACACCAGCAGCAGCGTGCGCCATGGACCTTCCTGCAGCGGCGTGTGCAGGGCGGCGAGGGCGGTCTGGTTCTGCAGCAGCCACAGTTCAAGCTGTTGTGGACCGTCGAACACGCCGTACAGGGCATAGAGGCCGACGCCGCCAATGGCGATCAGCTTGATGACTGACTCAAAGGCAATGGCGAACACCAGGCCCTCGTGTTTCTCCCGGGTGGCGATGTGTCGCGAGCCGAAGAAGATTGTGAACAGGGTGATCAGCGCGCAGAAGCTCAGCGCCACGCGATGCTGCACCGGCTCGCGGGTGAGGATACCGATGGAGTCGGCCACGGCCTGGATCTGCAGGGCCAATAACGGCAACACGCCGATCAGCATGAAAATAGTGGTCAGCGCGCCGGCCCAGGTACTGCGGAAGCGAAAGGCAAACAGGTCGGCCAGGGACGACAACTGATAGGTGCGGGTGATCTTCAGGATCGGGTACAGCAGCACCGGTGCCAGCAGGAAGGCCCCGGACACCCCCAGGTAGCTGGACAGGAACCCATAGCCGTACTGATAGGCCAGGCCGACGGTGCCGTAGAACGCCCAGGCGCTGGCGTAGACCCCAAGCGACAGGGTGTAGGTCAGCGGGTGGCGAATGATCGCCCGCGGGATCATTCCACGTTCGCTGATCCAGGCAACGCCGAACAGCACCGCCAGGTAGGCGGCGCTGATCAGGATCATCTGGGTCAGGCTAAAGCTCATCGGCATCTTTTTGGCTCTGCAGGATGAAGGTCACGACGATCAGGATCAGCCACAGCAGATACGGGCGATACCAGGCGCCAGTGGCGTCGATCCACCAGTCCATGATGGCGGGGGAGAACAGATAGATCCCCACTACCAGTAGCAGGACCAAGCGATAGATGTACATCCCGGCCTCTCTTTATAGTGGACGTGCCCGAAAACGTGCGGCGATGGTAACGGATGGGCGCCAACCTGCAAGCTTAGTCAGCGTAATAACGCTTCGGGCAGGGTCAGCGTGCGCGGGATCAGCGTCGCGTCCCAGTGGGCGCTGCCCCATTTGAGTACTTCGGCCGGTAGCGCCTCGTCCAGTTCGCCAGGCGGCATTTGCCCCAGGGCCCGCAATGCGCGCAGCAGCAAGGGCGTGGCCTGGTCAGCGCGCAGTGGTGGCGAGCGGTAGGATTTTCCGAGCTTGTTGCCATCGGGCTGGGTGATCAGGGGCAGGTGCAGGTAACGCGGTTGGCGCAGGCCGAGCAGCTCCTGCAGGTACAACTGGCGCGGGGTGGAGTCCAGCAGATCGGCACCGCGCACGATGTCGGTGATGCCTTGCCAGGCGTCGTCGAGCACCACCGCCAATTGATAGGCGTAGAGCCCGTCGCGGCGACGTATCACAAAATCGCCGACCTCGCGGCCCAGGTGCTGGCGGTATTCGCCTTGCACGCGGTCGGTGAAGTGGTATTCGAGCTCGGGCACGCGCAGGCGAATCGCCGCATTGTCGCTGCCGTGGCCCGCATTTCGGCACAGCCCTGGATAAATGCCGTGATACGGCTCCAATTGTTTGCGCGAGCACGTGCAGGCGTAAGCCAGGCCGTGATTGAACAGACGGTTGAGCACTTCGGCGTAGGCCTCGTGTCGTTCGCTCTGGCGGACCATTTCGCCGTCCCACTCGAAACCGTAACTTTCCAGCGCCTTGAGAATCGCCACCTGGGCGCCGGGCTCTTCCCGGGGCGGGTCAAGGTCTTCCATGCGCAGCAGCCAGCGCCCTCCGACCGAGCGGGCGTCGAGGTAGGAGGCCAGGGCGGCGACCAGCGAGCCGAAGTGCAGGTGGCCACTGGGCGTGGGGGCGAAGCGCCCGATGTAGTCGGGGGAGGTGATGCTGGTCATGAGGGCATTGTTACTGGGTCGGGCTGGCGAAAATCACACTGTAGAAGCGAGCTTGCTCGCGAAAAACGTCTGAACACCGCGTGCCTTCAACCAGTGCGCGTTATCGTTGTCGTTCTTCGCGAGCAAGTTCGCTCCTACACAGAATTCAGAATTCAGAAACAAAAACGGAGCGTTCGCACGCTCCGTTTTTGTTTCAAGTCGAGGTTTATTTGCCGACTTGCTTTTCCTTGATTTCCGCAAGGGTCTTGCAGTCGACGCACATGTCGGCGGTAGGACGCGCCTCGAGACGGCGAATGCCGATCTCGACGCCGCACGACTCGCACCAACCGTATTCTTCGTCTTCGATCAGTTGCAGGGTCTTGTCGATTTTCTTGATCAGCTTGCGCTCGCGGTCGCGGGCGCGCAGTTCGAGGCTGAATTCTTCTTCCTGGCTGGCACGGTCGGCCGGGTCGGGGAAGTTGGCCGCTTCGTCTTTCATGTGGTCAACCGTACGGTCGACTTCCTGCATCAAGTCCTGTTTCCACTTGTTCAGGATCTTGGTGAAGTGAGCGCGCATGGGCTTGCCCATGTACTCCTCGCCCTTGGATTCAACGTAGGGTTCGAAGCCGCTGATCGACTGATTTGCCTGTTGCTTTGCTTGGGTGGGCATGAAATGGACCGCCTCTACTCTTGTAATCCATTGCGCAGGATTGCTCCATCACCGACACCTGCCGGCCCTGCGGCTGCAAGCGGGCGAACTTACCAGATCAAATCAGGCCGCGCTACTCCCTCATGTCGAGGCTGCGGCCCGTAAGGCTTGCAAAGGGTTGCAAAGCCTGGTCTGGCGGCTCTGGAGACCTGATCAAATATTGATTTTAGTCAATCTTGCGCCTCGCGTATGGCTCTATGACACATGAACCTTGGTCGTGTGACCGCATTAGCTTCTCGCTCGTTCCTGGCCTTGGGTAGAATCGTTTCTTTTTTACCCCGTTGAAGGAAGGCTAATGGCTCAGTCCTACAGTGCGCGCAGCCGCGCTATCGAACCTTTCCACGTCATGGCCCTGCTGGCGCGCGCCAACGAGCTGCAAGCCGCCGGGCACGACGTCATCCACTTGGAAATCGGCGAACCGGACTTCACCACTGCCGAACCGATCATCCAGGCTGGCCAGGCGGCGCTGACGGCGGGTAAAACCCGTTACACCGCGGCGCGCGGCATCCCCGAGTTGCGTGAAGCCATCAGTGGCTTCTATGGGCAACGCTACGGCTTGAACATCGATCCGCAACGCATCCTGATCACTCCCGGTGGTTCCGGCGCGCTGTTGCTGGCCAGTGCCTTGCTGGTGGACCCGGGCAAACACTGGTTGCTGGCTGACCCCGGCTATCCGTGCAACCGCCACTTCCTGCGGTTGGTGGAGGGCGCAGCACAACTGGTGCCCGTAGGGCCGGAGGTGCGTTACCAACTGACCCCGGACCTGGTGCAGCGTTATTGGGACCAGGACAGCGTCGGCGCACTGGTGGCATCCCCCGCCAACCCCACCGGGACCATTCTGACCCGCGACGAACTGGCGGGCCTGTCGACGGCGATCAAGGGGCGCAACGGTCATCTGGTGGTGGACGAGATCTATCATGGCCTGACCTACGGCACTGATGCCGCCAGCGTGCTGGAAGTGGACGACAGTGCCTTTGTCCTCAATAGTTTTTCCAAATATTTCGGCATGACCGGCTGGCGCCTGGGCTGGCTGGTGGCGCCGCAAGGGGCGGTCAGCGAGTTGGAGAAGCTGGCCCAGAACCTCTATATCAGCGCGCCGAGCATGGCCCAGTACGCGGCATTGGCCTGTTTCGAGCCTGAAACCTTGAGCATTCTGGAAGAGCGCCGCGCCGAGTTCGGCCGGCGCCGCGATTTCCTCCTGCCGGCGTTGCGTGAGCTGGGCTTCGGCATCGCGGTAGAGCCGGAGGGCGCGTTCTATCTGTATGCGGACATCAGCGCCTTTGGCGGCGATGCCTTTGCGTTCTGCCGGCATTTTCTGGAAACCGAACACATCGCCTTTACCCCGGGGCTGGACTTCGGTCGGCACCAGGCCGGGCATCACGTGCGGTTTGCCTACACCCAGAGCCTGCCGCGGTTGCAGGAAGCGGTGGAGCGGATTGCCCGTGGCTTGCGGAGCTGGCAAGGCTGATGCGCTTCGACCCTCCCCTTGAAGAAGGTCGGTTGATCCGACGATACAAGCGTTTTCTCGCCGATATCGAAACCGTTACCGGCGAGATGCTCACCATTCACTGCCCTAACACCGGCTCGATGTTCAATTGCATGGTCGAGGGCGGGCAGGTGTGGTTCAGCCGTTCCAACGACCCCAAGCGCAAATTGCCCGGCACCTGGGAAATCAGCGAAACCCCGCAAGGGCGCCTGGCGTGCGTCAACACGGCGCGGGCCAACCCGTTGATCGAGGAAGCGCTGCGCGCCGGGTTGATCAGCGAGCTGGCCGGCTTTACCGGGCTCAAGCGGGAAGTGCCGTACGGGCAGGAAAACAGCCGGATCGATTTCCGTCTGGATTACCCCCACGGACCGGCTTTCGTCGAAGTCAAAAGTGTCACCTTGGGGTTCGACGGTTCGGCTGTCGCGGCCTTTCCTGATGCGGTGACTCAGCGCGGTGCCAAGCACTTGCGGGAGTTGGCGTGCCTGGCCCAGGACGGGGTTCGCGCGGTGCAGTTGTATTGCGTGAACCTGACCGGGATTGAGGCGGTGCGCCCGGCAGTGGAGATCGATCCGGGCTACGCCGCCGCCCTGGCGGAGGCCAAAGCGTCCGGGGTTGAAGTGTTGGCCTATGGCGTCAGCCTGACCGCCGAGGAAATCAGGGTCGATCGGCGTCTTCAGGTGCTGCTCGGCGTTTAGCCTTGGACCCAGATGCCTTGGGCGTCTTCGCGGCACTTCAGGGCCTTGAGGGATTGGCCGGCGCAGGGCCCGGCCACGCATTCACCGCTCTCGATCAGGAACAGTGCGCCGTGGGTAGCGCACTGGATCAGGCTGGCGCTGGGGTCGAGGAACTGGTCCGGCTGCCATTCCAGGCCGACGCCGCGGTGCGGGCAACAGTTCTGGTAGGCGTAGACCCGGCCCTCGCGGCGTACGGCAAAGACTTTTTGCCCGGCGATCTCGAAACCACGGCTGCTGGCATCGACCAGTTCGGCGCTGGTGCAAAGAAACTTCATGACTGTCCTCAGGTGCCGAAGACGTGGGTCTCGGGCGGTTATGGGCGGCGTACGCGGGTTAGCAGATATGTCTGTGCTTGACGTGCAAATGCTAACAATTATCAAATGCCGGCTTCGCCCGCGAAGGTACGTTAGCCAAAGCGCCTGGGATTGTGCGGGAAAACGCCTGAAAGGAAACCCTGTTATGCGCCTGAGTACCCGCGCTATTGCGCTCTGTGTCGGACTTCTGGTTACCCAAGGGGCCGCCGCAGCCCAATTGCCGCAACGCTGGGTCAGTGCCGGGGGCGCGCTGTCGGAGTGGGTCAGTGCCTTGGGCGCGCAAGCCAAGCTGGTGGGCGTGGACACCACCAGCCAGCACCCGGAGTCGCTCAAGGCCTTGCCGAGTATCGGTTATCAGCGCCAGCTATCGGCGGAAGGCATTCTGAGCCTGCGTCCGCAGATTCTGATCGGCACCGAAGAAATGGGCCCGCCGCCAGTGTTGTCGCAGATTCGCAGTGCCGGGGTCCAGGTTGAACTGTTCTCGGCCCAACCGGACCTGCCCACCCTGCAGAACAATTTGCAGCACCTGGGGCGTTTGTTGGGTAGTGAGGCCCAGGCCACGGCCCTGTTCGAGGGTTATCAACAGCAACTTGCGCAGCAGCAGGTCTGGGTCCGCCAGGCCCAGGCCAGCGCCAAGGCACCGGGTGTGCTGCTGTTGCTCGGACACGCCGGGGGCAAGCCGTTTTCGGTGGAGTCGCTGGCGGGATTGGCGCCGGATGTCCTGGTGTTCTCGGACCGGGCGCTGGCCGGCGATGCGGCACGTGCGGCGTTGTTCAAGCAAAACCCAATCCTCGCCACGACGCCAGCGGCCAAGGTCGGTCGCGTTCTGGAGCTGGACCCGACGCTGCTGGTTGGCGGGCTGGGACCGCGTTTGCCGCAAAGCCTGGTGAAGTTATCCGCCGGGTTCTATCCAGCTGAATCCGCCAAGGCCACCGCTGCCCAATGAGCACTTTGGTAAAGCCGCGTTCATTGTTCATTGGCCTGGGCCTGCTGTGCGTGCTGGCGATCTGGTTGTCCCTGGCTCTGGGCCCTGTCAGCTTGCCGTTGCTGGACACCTTGCGGGCGGCCCTGCGTATGCTCGGGCTGCCGATTGCCGGGGATGGCCTGGAGCAGGCCGAGCTGATTCTCGGGCAGATCCGTTTGCCGCGCACCCTGCTCGGGCTGGCAGTGGGTGGCGTCCTGGCCTTGTCCGGGGTGGCGATGCAGGGGCTGTTCCGCAACCCGCTGGCGGATCCGGGGTTGGTGGGGGTTTCCAGTGGCGCGGCCCTCGGCGCGGCTATCGCAATTGTCGGTGGTTCGCTGTTCGGCGGTTTGCCTGAGGCCATCGCTCCGTACCTGCTGTCGATCTGCGCCTTCCTCGGCGGCCTGGGGGTGACGGCGCTGGTTTATCGTCTGGGCCGGCGCAACGGCCAGACTAATGTCGCGACCATGTTGCTGGCGGGTATCGCCCTGACGGCCCTGGCTGGTTCGGCGGTGGGCTTGTTCACCTATTTGGCCGACGATGCGACCCTGCGTACCCTGACGTTCTGGAACCTGGGCAGTCTCAATGGCGCCAGCTATGCGCGCCTGTGGCCCTTGCTGCTGGTGACGGCCGTGGTGGCGCTGTGGTTGCCGCGCCGGGCCAAGGCATTGAATGCACTGCTGCTTGGCGAATCCGAGGCCAGTCACCTGGGGATCAACGTCGAGCGGCTCAAACGCGAACTGGTGTTCTGCACTGCTTTGGGGGTTGGCGCGGCTGTCGCGGCGGCGGGAATGATCGGCTTTGTCGGGCTGGTGGTGCCGCATCTGGTGCGGTTGTTGGCCGGGCCCGATCATCGGGTGCTGTTGCCAGCCTCGATCCTGGCGGGTGCCAGCCTGTTGCTGCTGGCCGACCTGGTGGCGCGCCTGGCCCTGGCGCCGGCGGAGTTGCCAATCGGCATTGTCACCGCGTTCATCGGCGCACCGTTCTTTCTGTTTCTGTTGTTGCGAGGTCGTGCCTGATGCTGCGAGTGGAAAACCTGCAGATCCGCCGAGGCGGCAACATTGTCCTGGCGGACATCGACCTTGCGCTCAACCCCGGCGAAGTCCTGGGCGTGCTGGGCCCTAACGGCGCGGGTAAAAGCACCTTGCTCGCAGCCTTGTGTGGGGAGCTGCGCGCCGATCATGGACACGTCTGGCTGGACCAATGCCCCTTGAGTGAGTGGGAGGGCGCCAGCCGTGCGCAACGCCTGGCCGTGCTGCCGCAGAGTTCGACCCTGGATTTTGCCTTCCGCGTCGAAGAGGTGGTCGGCATGGGCCGGTTGCCGCATCAGACCGGGCGCCAGCGAGATGACGAGATTGTCGCGGCCGCCTTGCAGGCCGCCGACGTTGGCCACTTGAGCGGTCGCAGCTACACCGCACTGTCGGGGGGGGAGCGCCAGCGGGTGCACCTGGCGCGGGTGCTGGCGCAACTGTGGCCGGGTGAGGCGGGGCAGACCTTGCTGCTTGACGAGCCGACCTCGATGCTCGACCCCTTGCATCAACACACCACGTTGCAGGCGGTGCGCCAGTTTGCCGATCGCGGTGCGGCGGTGCTGGTGATCCTGCACGACTTGAATCTGGCGGCGCGCTACTGTGACCGCATCCTGCTGCTGGAAAACGGTCGCCCCCGTGCGCTCGACACCCCGCAACAGGTGTTGCGCCCCGATTCGCTCAAAGCGGTGTTCGGCCTGGAGGTGCTGGTACAGCCGCACCCGGAGCGTGGCCATCCGCTGATCATTGCCCGTTGAGGTGAGTTGATGAGTCGAAGCTTGATTCTGTTGTGCCTGCTGCTGGCGGGCTGCCAGAGCGCGGTGCTGACTGGCGTAGGCCAGCCTGCTGGGGAGATTGTCGATCTGCGCAGCGGGCAGGTACTGACGGTCCAGGCGCTGGTCGAGCGTTTGGCCGGGGCGCCCCGGGTGGTAGTCGGCGAGCAGCACGACAACCCTGATCACCACCAGGTCCAGCTATGGCTGTTGCAAGCGTTGGCCCAGCGCCGAGCACAAGGCAGTCTGTTGCTGGAAATGCTGACTGCGCAGCAACAGGCCGCAGTCGACCGACTGCGCGCGAGCAGTCCCGGGCAATGGCCGGCTGATGTGCCGGCGGCACTGGCCTGGCAGCAGGGTTGGGACTGGAGCCTATATGGCCCGATCGTGCGTTACGCCTTGGTCCAGCCCTATCCCTTGCTGGCAGCCAATCTGGATGGACCGGAGGTACGGCGCCTCTACAAGGAGGCTCCCGCCCTGAGCGGTGGGCGCTCGAATGCGGACTCGGTCAAGGCGCCGTTGCTGGCGCAGATTGCGCAATCCCATTGCGGCCTGCTGCCTGAAAGCCAGATGCCCGCCATGCTGGCCGTGCAGCAGCATCGGGATCGGCGAATGGCCGAGCGCCTGATGGCCGCGCCGATGCCCGCTATCCTGTTTGCCGGTGGTTATCACGCTCGCCTGGACCTCGGGGTGCCAGTGCACCTGGAAGATCTCGGTGTTCGCCCGCCAGCGGCGGTGCTGATGCTGGCGGAAAAAGGCTCGGCAGTTTCAGCCGTCTCGGCGGATTACGTCTGGTACACGGCCGTCCGGCCGGCGCAGGACTATTGCGCGTCAATGCGTCAGTCAACGGCTGGCGGCGAGTAATCGACAGGCAAAAAAAGACCCGGCAAGAGCCGGGTCAAATAACCGTGATTAGCCTGATGAGGAGATAATCTGAGAGTCCGAACCAATGGTCTTCCAGAAGATCAGCTGATCTCGCGACCAGTTGTGGCAATCATAACGATTCTCATTTCTATGTCAACGGCTGTTTTCTGAATTCTTTTTCATTTCGCCAAACACTTGTTTGACCCCCCTGTAAACCTTGGGGTTGGCTGGTATCGAGGGGCTCAGTTCTTTTGTCGGGACGAGATGGCTTCTAGTTGTTTATTGAGGGCGTCTTTGCGTTCGGCGGGAATATCGTTCCAGTGCATGTCCAGCAGTGCCCCCTCAATCGCGTACAGCAGCACCTTCGATGCGCGGAACCCGCGGGTGCGTACCGCCCTGTAAGCATCCACCGCCCCCAGCCGACGCAAATCCGAAGCGCTGTGAATGCCTACGGCATGCAGCCATTGCGCCGACGTCTTGCCAAGATTCTTCAGATGTTGCAGTTCGTCATTCATCAAGCCTCCTTGCGATGGGCGAAGAGTGCGTTGGGCGGACCTATGAGGAGTGTAGCGGTCAGTAGGAAAAGCGTGGTTCTTTGGTCGGTTTGAACGCAAAAGCTTCTAAGGCCATGTGCCAGATGGCTCTGCAAGAGGCGTTGAGGCGAGGTGGGGTGTCGTCAACGCAACGCACGAAGTCTGGCCCAGTGACGGCGCCAGACGTTCAGTGGGCGTGAGGGGGGTTAGCGGGTGCGGTAACGCAGGCGGGTGCCGAAGTTCATCGACATGAGGATTTCGTCGGCCGAGAGTTCGGGCGGGAAGTAGGCGCCGGAAATTTGCGCATGGGCCAGGCTCGCGCCTTCCAGAGACGCCTGGCGGAAATCGATGCCACGCAGGTCGGCGGAGCGAAAGTAGGCATCGCTGAAGTCGATGCCTTCGGCGTTCAGTTCACGCAGGTCGAGGCCGCGAAAGTCGCCGCCCACCATGTCGATGGGACCGTTCTGCGGGCGTTCGCGGTTGAAGCTCTGGATGTTGTCTTTGTGCAGCAGGGCATAAAGCGGGGTATCAAGCAGTCTGGGCTGGCTCATGGGCATCACCGTGTTGGATTTATGACGCCAGTATAGTGCCACTACGTGGTCGACGTGAGGCCGTCGCGGCCCCACGTCGGGTATTCGCGTGCTTACAGGCCCGGCAGGCGCTGGCGAATCTGCGCGACGACGGTGTCCAGGGTCCCGCTTTCGTTGGTCTGGACACGTTTGCTGCAGAGGATCTCTGCAGGTGTCAGGGCTTCGCGATTGGCTTGTTGAGCCGCGATAACGGCCAGGTTGGCGTCGGACGGATCGTTTTTGTCGGCCTGACGCTGGGCCAGCCAGCTCTCGATCACGGCTTGGGGCGCGTTGCAGTCAAGAATCAGGAAGGGTGCGCCAGTGGCTTCGGCTACGTGCGCCGCGCCATCGCGCTGCTCGCGCTTGAGGTACGTGGCGTCGAGCACGACCGGGAAGCCGGCACGCAGGATCACGTCGGCAATCTCGTGCAGGCGTGCATAGGTGGCGGCACTGGCGTCGGCGTTGTAGATGCCGGCTTGTGGATCGTTGGGTACCTGCTGCTCGCCGAACAGGCGCTTGCGCTCGACATCGGAACGCAGGCGGATGGCGCCCAGCGCTTCGACCAGGCGCATGGCTACGCGGCTTTTGCCGACCGCCGAGACGCCGTGGGTGATGGCCAGGAAGCGCGACGGGATGGTGCTGTAGCTCTCCGCCAGGTTGGCGTAGTTGCGGTACTGGCGCAGGGTGGTGGCGCGCTGCACGGGGGTCGCATCGGCAGGCATGCTGAACAGGCTGACCTTGGCGCGCACCAGGGCGCGGTAGGCTTTGTAGAAGTTCAGCAGCTCCAGGCCCTGGTAATCGCCGGTCAGCTCCAGGTACTGGCTCATGAAGCGTCGAGCGAGGCTTTTCAGGCCGCGGTCTTCCAGGTCCATCGCCAGGAAGCCGGTGTCGGCATAGACGTCGGTGAAGCGGAAGGGCTCGTTGAATTCGATGCAGTCGAAAATCACCACGTTGCCGTCGATCACGGTGGCGTTGCCCAGGTGGATATCACCGTGGCATTCGCGGATGAAACCCTCGGCCTTGCGCTGGGCCAGCAGCGGCTTGAGACGTTCGAAGCTGCTTTGCGCCCAGGCTTGCAGGGCCTCGAGTTGCAGCAGGTCGGCCTTGTCATTGAGGAACGGACGAATCTGTTCGAAGTTCTGCCGTACCGGGGCCATGACGCTGTCCGGCGTACCCGCTTCGTGGTCGGCCGGAACCCGCGGCGCCTGGAGGTGGAAGCGGGCGATCTGTTGGGCCATGGCGTCGATGTGCGCGGTGGTCAATTCGCCATTGGCCTGCAGGGTGCTGAGCAGTTGGCTTTGCGGGAACTGGCGCATTTTCAGCGCGTAGTCCAGCACCGGACCGTTGCCGCCCAACTGGGGGGCTTCGAGGCTGCCGGTGATCGGCAAGACTTCCAGGTACAGGTCGTTGGTCAGGCGCTGGTTGAGGCGCAGTTCCTCGCCGCAGAAGTGCTCGCGAGCGTCGAGCGTGGTGAAGTCGAGGAAACCGAAGTTCACCGGCTTCTTCATTTTATAGGCGTAGGGGCCAGTGAGCAGCACCCAGGAGATGTGCGTCTCGATGACCTGGAATCCGTCTACCGGATGGGGGTAGAGGGCCGGGTTTTGCAGGGCAGCGATCAGGGATTGGCTCACGGGCGATCCTTCAGAGTCTGGGAAAATTCAAGGGCGCCATTATGGCCGCAAGCGGGGCCAACGCAAACCTCGTGGGGCTCATGTTGATCAGGAATAAAGTGCGTATAATCCGCCGCCATGACTCGTACCCGATCCCCCCGCACTGCTAAAAAACGTCCCTCCAAAGGCCTGAGCCCTTGGCTGGGCTGGGCCCTGAAGCTCAGTCTGGTCGGCCTCGTGGTGCTGGCAGGCTTTGCTGTTTACCTTGATGCCGTGGTCCAGGAGAAGTTCTCCGGCAAGCGCTGGACCATTCCAGCCAAGGTTTATGCCCGTCCGCTGGAGCTGTTCGTCGGACAAAAGCTCAGCAAGCAAGACTTCCTCACGGAACTCGATGCCCTGGGCTATCGCCGCGAAAGTGTGGCCAATGGCCCTGGCGCAGCTGCGGTCAGCGGCAATACCGTGGACCTGAACACCCGTGGTTTCCAGTTCTATGAAGGCATGGAGAAGGCCCAGCCAGTGCGTGTGCGTTTTTCCGGCGACTACGTGGCCGAACTGTCTGCGCTGAACGGATCGAAACTGTCCGTGGTGCGGCTGGAGCCGCTGCTGATCGGCGGGATCTACCCGAAAAATCTCGAAGACCGGATTCTGATCAAGCTCGATCAGGTCCCGCCCTATTTGCTGGAAACCCTGATCGCGGTCGAAGACCGGGATTTCTACGGCCACTGGGGTGTGTCGCCCAAGTCGATTGCCCGGGCCGTCTGGGTCAACACCTCTGGCGGCAAGATGACCCAGGGCGGTAGCACGTTGACCCAGCAATTGGTCAAGAACTTCTACCTGACCAATGAGCGCAGCCTGAGCCGCAAGCTGACTGAAGCGATGATGGCGATGTTGCTTGAATTGCATTACGACAAGAGGGAAATCCTTGAGGCGTACCTCAATGAAGTGTTCGTCGGTCAGGACGGCCAGCGCGCGGTGCACGGGTTTGGCCTGGCGAGTCAGTTCTTCTTCGGCCAGCCGCTGTCCGAGCTGAAATTGCATCAAGTGGCCATGTTGGTGGGCATGGTCAAAGGGCCGTCCTACTACAACCCGCGACGCAACCCCGAGCGGGCGCTGGAGCGGCGCAACCTGGTGCTGGATGTCCTCGAGCAACAGGGCGTGGCCACGGCCGAGCAGGTGGCGGCCGCGAAAAAGCTGCCACTGGGCGTGACCACCCGCGGCAAGCTGGCCGACAGTTCGTTCCCGGGCTTTATCGACCTGGTCAAGCGTCAGTTGCGCGAAGACTACCGCGACGAAGACTTGACCGAAGAAGGCTTGCGGATTTTCACCAGCTTCGACCCAATCCTGCAGATGAAAGCCGAGGCCTCGGTCAACGACACCTTCAAGCGTCTTTCCGGACGCAAAGGTGCGGACGAGGTCGAGGCGGCAATGGTGGTGACCAATCCGGAAACCGGGGAAGTACAGGCCATGATTGGCAGTCGCCAGGCCGGTTTTGCCGGGTTCAACCGGGCGCTGGATGCGGTGCGCCCGATCGGCTCGCTGATCAAACCGGCGGTGTATCTGACAGCGCTGGAGAAACCGAGCAAGTACACCCTGACCAGTTGGCTGTCCGACGACTCGTTTTCGGTGAAAGGCGCCGATGGCCAGGTCTGGAAGCCGCAGAACTATGATCGTCGGTCCCACGGTACGGTCTTCCTGTATCAGGGGCTGGCGCATTCCTACAACCTCTCGACCGCACGCCTGGGTCTGGAAGTGGGGGTGCCGAATGTCCTGAAGACCCTCGGCCGCCTCGGCGTCACGCGTGAGTTCCCGGCCTTCCCGTCGATGCTGTTGGGGGCAGGTGCCTTGACGCCAATCGAAGTGGCAACCATGTACCAGACCCTGGCCAACGGTGGTTTCAATACGCCGATGCGCGGGATTCGCAGCGTACTGACGGCCGAGGGCGAGCCGCTCAAGCGTTATCCCTTCCAGATCCAGCAGCGCTTTGATCCGGCTTCCATTTATCTGATCCAGAGCGCCATGCAGCGGGTGATGCGTGAAGGTACCGGCAGTTCGGTTTATAACGTGCTGCCCAAGACGCTGACCCTGGCGGGCAAGACCGGTACCAGTAACGATTCACGGGACAGCTGGTTCGCCGGTTTCAGTCAGGACCTGCTGGCGGTGGTGTGGCTGGGCCGCGATGACAACGGCAAGACGCCGTTCACCGGAGCCACCGGTGCGCTGCAGGTCTGGAGCAGTTTCATGCGCAAGGCCGACCCGCTGCCGCTGGACATGCCGCAGCCGGACAATATCGTGCAGGCCTGGGTCGATTCGCGGACCGGGCAGGGCTCCGATGCCAGTTGCCCGGGCGCGGTGCAGATGCCGTATATTCGCGGCAGCGAGCCGCCTCCCGGCGCTGCCTGCGGTGGCACAGACCCCGCCTCAGGCGAGTCGGTGATGGACTGGGTCAAGGGCTGGATGAATTAAGCAGAGAGGGTTTCAAGTGAACAAGTGGTTTATTCCAGCGGTGACGCTGACGGCTCTGACGTTGCTCAGTGGTTGCTCGACCGTGCAGCGCGGCTCGATTCCGGTGGTCGATTCAGGCACCAAGGTGTCCAACAGCGAGCGCCTCTCTGCCAACGGCGGTTTTCGCAAGACTACCGTGACCCGCCCGGCACAGGGCCAGGTCCAGGCCATCCCACAGGGTGATACCGGTGTGGTGGTGATGGTGCCAGGGGGCGGCGCCACGACCTCGACGCCGATCAGCACCCAGCCGATCACCCCAGGCCCGATCAGTTCCGGGCCGATTACTTCGGGGCCGGTCGACAGTGGCCCGTTCGTGCCGAGCACCCGCTACAGCCTGCCGCCGACGCCGAGCGGCGTACCTTCGGCCAGCAGCGCGGGCGGTGGTCTATCGGCTGACGAACAGCTGGACGGCCCGGTGCTGGCCTTGCTCACCACGGCCCAGCAGCAACAGGCTGGCGGTGACCTCAATGGCGCCTCTTCGAGCCTTGAGCGGGCCCAGCGGGTAGCCCCGCGTGAGCCGCAGGTGCTGTACCGCCTGGCGCAAGTGCGCATGGCCCAGGGCGATGCGCCCCAGGCTGAGCAGTTCGCCCGTCGCGGTCTGACCCTGGCCAATGGCCGTCCTGACCTGCAGGCAAGCCTGTGGGGTTTGATCGCCCAGGCGCGTGAGCAGCAGGGCGATGCCGCCGGTGCGGCCCAGGCGCGGCAGAAGGCCAAGGTTACCCTGTGATGGATCAACGGTTTCCAAAGATCGCCGAGCAGTTGCTGCTGATCGAGCGCGAATTGCGGGTCCAGGGCTGGTGGGACGAGGTTTCACCTTCTGCGCAGGCACTGTCCAGTGTCGAACCCTTCTCGGTCGACAGCCTGGACTTCGAACAGTGGCTGCAATGGATCTTCCTGCCACGGATGAAGATGATCCTCGAACAGGATCTGCCCTTGCCTAATGCCTCGGGGATTCAGGAGATGGCCGAAATGGTCTTCGCCGCCCGGGATGTCCAGGGCCGGGATCGTCAGTTGCAGGTTCTGCTCAAAGAGTTCGACCAACTCATCAGCGCCTCTCGTTGATGCGACCGCTGCCAGCGTCCTGCTGGCAGCGGTGCTAAATCCCCCAAGAAAATCCCCTCTGTGAGCCGCGACAGGTGCGTTCGTATGCCATTTTCTTGCCAAAACTGCGCAATTGAAATAATCCGACCTGGCGTTTGGCGGTTTTTTCTTGCGTTCTCATGTGCTTAGTTCGAATTAAGCACATTGACGGCTTGACTTGCAGAGGGCGAAACAGAAGAATCCAAAGTCCGCTGTAGAGGGACTGCCAGAAGCAGGCCCGCTCAGCAGATCATGAGGCGCACATCCGCGCCGACCTGTTACACCCGCAACGCGTTACCTCGCGCTGGGTGGGAAAGTCCCGCAACACTTGGGACGCTCCCAATACTTGCTCAGTCAGTGCTGACGTAGTCGGCGACCACCGTCGCTCATGCTCTGCTGAGAAGTAAACCTATTAAGACCCGTCCCCTTATGTGGGCGGTATTCTGGCGTTTTAGAGGTGAACAACGTGGAGCTTTTATCTGGCGGTGAGATGCTCGTCCGCTTTTTGCGTGACGAAGGCGTCAAATATATCTACGGGTACCCGGGTGGTGCTCTCCTTCATGTATACGATGCCCTGTTCAAAGAGCCGGAAGTGACTCATATCCTGGTTCGTCATGAACAAGCGGCTACCCATATGGCTGACGGCTACGCCCGTGCCACCGGTAAAGCCGGCGTGGTATTGGTGACTTCCGGTCCAGGCGCCACAAACGCCATCACCGGGATTGCCACCGCCTATATGGACTCGATTCCAATGGTGATCATTTCCGGTCAGGTGCCTAGCACCATGGTCGGCACCGACGCGTTCCAGGAAACCGACATGATCGGTATCTCCCGGCCGATCGTGAAGCACAGCTTCATGATCAAGCACGCTTCGGAAATCCCGGAAGTCATGAAGAAGGCGTTCTACCTGGCGCAATCCGGTCGTCCAGGTCCGGTGGTTGTCGATATTCCAAAAGACATGACCAACCCGGCCGAGAAGTTCGAATACATCTTCCCGAAAAAAGCCAAGCTGCGTTCCTACAGCCCGGCTGTTCGTGGTCACTCCGGGCAAATCCGCAAGGCGGCAGAAATGCTCCTGGCGGCCAAGCGTCCTGTGTTGTACGCAGGCGGCGGCGTGATCCTTGGTGGCGGCTCCGCGCCGCTGACCGAACTGGCCCAGATGCTCAACCTGCCCGTGACCAATACCCTGATGGGCCTGGGTGCCTACCCTGGCACTGACCGTCAGTTCATTGGCATGCTCGGTATGCACGGCAGCTACACCGCCAACCTGGCCATGCACCACGCTGACGTGATCCTGGCGGTCGGCGCCCGTTTCGATGACCGTGTGATCAACGGCCCGGCGAAGTTCTGCCCGAATGCCAAGATCATCCACATCGACATCGACCCGGCTTCGATCTCCAAGACCATCAAGGCCGACGTGCCAATCGTGGGTCCGGTGGAAAGCGTCCTGAACGAAATGGTCGCGATCCTCAAGGAAATCGGCGAGACCCCGAACAAGGACTCCGTTGCCAGTTGGTGGAAGCAAGTGGACGAGTGGCGCGGTGATCGTGGCCTGTTCCCTTACGACAAGGGTGATGGCAGCGTCATCAAGCCGCAGACCGTGATCGAGACCCTGTGCGAAGTGACCAAGGGCGATGCCTTTGTGACCTCCGACGTGGGTCAACACCAGATGTTCGCGGCGCAGTACTACAAGTTCAACAAGCCAAACCGTTGGATCAACTCCGGCGGCCTGGGCACCATGGGCTTCGGTTTCCCTGCGGCCATGGGCATCAAGTTGAGCTTCCCGGACGTCGATGTTGCCTGCGTCACGGGCGAAGGCAGCATCCAGATGAACATCCAGGAGCTGTCCACCTGCCTGCAATACGGCTTGCCGGTCAAGATCGTGATCCTCAACAACGGTGTGCTGGGCATGGTTCGCCAGTGGCAAGACATGAGCTACGGCAGCCGTCATTCGCACTCCTACATGGAGTCGTTGCCGGACTTCGTCAAGCTGGCCGAGGCCTATGGTCACGTCGGCGTGCGCATCACCGACTCGAAAGATCTGAAGTCGAAGATGGAAGAAGCGTTTGCCATGAAGGACCGCCTGGTGGTGATCGATATTTCGGTCGACACCAGCGAGCACGTCTACCCGATGCAGATCAAAGACGGCTCCATGCGCGATATGTGGCTGAGCAAGACGGAGCGTACTTAATCATGCGGCACATTATTTCCTTGCTTCTGGAAAACGAACCGGGCGCTCTGTCTCGTGTAGTCGGGCTGTTTTCGCAGCGCAACTACAACATCGAAAGCCTGACCGTGGCACCCACCGAAGACCCGACCCTGTCGCGTCTGACGCTGACCACTGTGGGGCATGATGAAATCATCGAGCAGATCACCAAGAACCTGAACAAGCTGATCGAAGTGGTCAAGCTGGTCGACCTGTCGGAAAGCGCGCACATCGAGCGCGAACTGATGCTGGTCAAGGTCAAGGCGACTGGTGCCCAGCGCGCCGAGATCAAGCGCACTACCGATATTTATCGTGGACAGATCGTCGATGTCAGCGCCAGCGTGTATACCGTTCAACTGACCGGTACCAGCGACAAGCTCGACAGCTTCATCCAGTCCATTGGCACCGCCTCGATCCTGGAAACCGTCCGTAGCGGCGTAACCGGCATCGCCCGCGGCGACAAAGTACTCAGCATCTAAACCAAATTAGCGAATGGCCTGAACGGCCTGGATATATAGGGGAATTTCATGAAAGTTTATTACGAAAAAGACTGCGACCTGTCGATCATCCAGGGCAAGAAAGTTGCCATCATCGGTTACGGCTCCCAGGGTCACGCTCAAGCGTGCAACCTGAAAGATTCCGGCGTTGACGTTACCGTTGGCCTGCGTAAAGGCTCGGCTACCGTTGCCAAGGCTGAAGCTCACGGCCTGAAAGTGACTGACGTGGCATCCGCTGTTGCAGCGGCCGACCTGGTCATGATCCTGACCCCGGACGAGTTCCAGTCTGCCCTGTACAAGAACGAAATCGAGCCGAACATCAAGAAAGGCGCCACCCTGGCCTTCTCCCACGGCTTCGCGATCCACTACAACCAGGTTGTTCCGCGCGCTGACCTCGATGTGATCATGATCGCGCCGAAGGCTCCCGGCCACACCGTACGTTCCGAGTTCGTGAAAGGCGGCGGTATTCCTGACCTGATCGCGATCTACCAGGATGCTTCGGGCAACGCCAAGAACGTTGCACTGTCCTACGCCGCTGGCGTTGGTGGTGGTCGTACCGGCATCATCGAAACCACCTTCAAGGACGAGACCGAAACCGACCTGTTCGGCGAGCAAGCAGTTCTGTGCGGCGGTACCGTTGAGCTGGTCAAAGCCGGTTTCGAAACCCTGGTTGAAGCTGGCTACGCGCCAGAAATGGCCTACTTCGAGTGCCTGCACGAACTGAAGCTGATCGTTGACCTCATGTACGAAGGCGGTATCGCCAACATGAACTACTCGATCTCCAACAACGCCGAGTACGGCGAGTACGTGACCGGTCCGGAAGTCATCAACGCCGAATCCCGTCAGGCCATGCGCAACGCCCTGAAACGCATTCAGGACGGCGAATACGCCAAGATGTTCATCAGCGAAGGTGCAACCGGCTACCCTTCGATGACCGCCAAGCGTCGTAACAACGCTGCACACGGCATCGAAATCATCGGCGAGCAACTGCGTTCGATGATGCCGTGGATCGGTGCCAACAAGATCGTCGACAAAGCCAAAAACTAAGTCACGATCCAGTACGAAAAACGCGGCTTAGGCCGCGTTTTTTCGTTTGGTGGGCTGGTTCTGGTATAAAGCTGCATCGTTTGTGCTGCGAACCGTTGGCGCAGACACCTGTCGAAACTATCCACACCGTTGCAAGGTACTGTCCATGAGCGAACGTCCCGAAGAGCCAAACCAGGCTTCTGACGCCGAAAGCCTGCTGCCCATCGATGAGCACATCGAAGAAGGGCATGACGCTGAAGGCCGTAAAGTCCGGCATCGTGGTATCTATCTTCTGCCGAATCTATTCACTACCGCGAACCTGTTCGCGGGGTTCTACTCCATCATCAACTCGATGAGTGCTCAGAGCGCCTTGAGTGCCGGTGATGCTGCGGGCGCGAGCAAGTACTTTGCTTTCGCCGCGATCGCGATCTTTGTTGCCATGGTGCTCGACGGCCTGGATGGCCGGGTCGCGCGGATGACCAATACCCAGAGTGCCTTCGGCGCCGAGTACGACTCGCTGTCGGACATGGTTGCCTTTGGTGTGGCGCCGGCATTGCTGGCGTTCGGCTGGGCCCTGGGTGACATGGGCAAGGTCGGCTGGATGGTTGCCTTCATCTACGTAGCGGGCGCTGCCTTGCGTCTGGCGCGTTTCAACACTCAGGTGGGAACTGCGGACAAGCGTTACTTCATCGGCCTGGCCAGCCCGGCTGCCGCGGGTGTGGTGGCGGGTATAGTCTGGGCCTTCAGTGACTACGGGATCCAGGGGTCGAAAATGTCGTTCCTGGTGGCGCTGATGGTGGCTGCGGCCGGCATGCTGATGGTCAGCAACATCAAGTACAACAGCTTCAAGGAACTGGACCTGAAGGGCCGTGTGCCTTTTGTGGCGATCCTGGCGGTGGTGCTGGTGTTTGCCGTCGTGTTCAGTGATCCGCCGCGCATCCTGCTCCTGGTGTTTCTCGCCTACGCCGCCTCCGGCCCGGTGCAATACTTGTTACACCTTCGCCGGCACAAAAAAGCCGAGTGATGTAATTTCCCTCATACTCCGCAGTCTATTGGTGCATCAGCCCTCCAATGCTGCGGAGTTGTCATGTTATTCAAATTCCCCAAGTCGTCTGACTGTCCTGAGTCGGACGTCACGCCTGAATCCCTCTATATGTCTCGCCGCAGCATGCTGGGCACTGCAGTCAGCGTGATGGCGGCCAGCAGCCTACCGCGCTGGGCCGGTGCCGATGAAGTCGCGCGTTACCCGGACGTCGAGCCGGGGAAGGCGCCGGCCTGGTTCAGGGAAAAACTCCCAGCGACCCGCTGGGGGGCCGTCAACGTCAAGGATGAGTCGATCACACCCTTCAAGGATGCGACCCACTACAACAACTTCTATGAGTTCGGCACCGACAAGGGTGATCCAGCCGCCAACGCCGGCGCCTTGAAAACCGAACCCTGGAGTGTGGTGGTGGACGGGGAGGTGGGGAAGCCGGGGCGTTATGCACTGGAAGACTTCATGAAGCCCTATCAGTTGGAGGAGCGTATCTACCGTCTGCGTTGTGTGGAGGCCTGGTCGATGGTCATCCCCTGGATCGGCTTTCCTCTTTCGGCGTTGCTCAAGCAGGTCGAGCCCACCTCCAAGGCCCGGTACATTCGTTTCGAGACCCTGCTGGACCCCCAGAGCATGCCGGGCCAGCGCTCTGGTTTTGCCCTGATTGACTGGCCTTATATAGAAGGGCTGCGCCTGGATGAAGCGATGCACCCGCTGGCGATACTGGCGGTCGGGATGTACGGACGTGAATTGCCTAACCAGAACGGTGCGCCATTGCGCCTGGTGGTGCCGTGGAAGTATGGCTTCAAGAGTGTGAAGTCCATCGTGCGGATCAGCCTGGTCAGCGAGCAGCCAAAAACCACCTGGCAGAGCATTGCTGCAGATGAATATGGCTTCTACGCCAATGTGAACCCCACTGTGGATCATCCGCGCTGGACCCAGGCGCGGGAGCGGCGTTTGCCCAGCGGCTTGTTCAAGCCCAATGTGCGAGCCACCCAGATGTTCAATGGCTACGCGGATGAAGTGGCCGGGCTGTATGCGGGCATGGACTTGAGGGTGAACTACTGATGCGGTTTGTGTTTTGGCGCAGTGCTGTCTTTATAGCGGCGGCGGTATGGCCGGTACTCTGGCTGTATGAGGCCTGGAGTTCGGCGTTGGGGCCGGATCCGGGCAAGGTGCTGGTCGATCGCCTGGGCCTGGGGACACTGACGCTGCTCTTGATCACCCTGGGTATGACGCCTTTGCAGAAGTTGAGTGGGTGGGCGGGCTGGATAACGGTCAGGCGACAACTGGGGTTGTGGAGCTTTGCCTATGCGGTGCTGCATCTGTCTGCGTACCTGGTGTTTATCCTGGGTCTGGATTGGTCGCAGCTGGGGGTGGAGTTAAGCAAGCGGCCGTACATTATTGTCGGCAGTCTCGGTCTTATAGGGCTGTTGCTGCTGGCGGTGACTTCAAATCGATACAGTCAGCGACGTATGGGCGTGCGCTGGAAGAAGTTGCACCGCTTGGTCTACGGGATTCTGGGGCTTGGGTTGCTGCACATGCTGTGGATTGTTCGTGCTGACCTTAAAGAGTGGGCGATCTATGCCTCTGTAGGTGCGCTGCTATTAGTGTTGCGTGTACCTGCCATTGCCCGGCGAATCCCGCGCTTAAAGAGCAAAAAAGCATCTTCTGCAACAAAAGCTTAATTAAAGGTTGACGGCAGATTCTGGATGTCTATAATTCGCCCCACTTCCGGCGCAGTCGAAACGGAAAACTCCTTGGAAAACAATGAGTTAAGCAGTTTTCGGCAGCAGGTTGCTTCAGTTCATCGAAGCGCGAAAGGAGTTGAAAAAGAGG
>NZ_CAXAQF010000012.1:0-198086 GCF_963970735.1 Pseudomonas sp. RA_35y_Pfl2_P32 | reverse complement strand
TGATTACATCGAGATGTTCTACAACGTAAAACGCCGCCATGGTTTCAACAATCAGCTGTCACCGGTAGAGTTTGAAAAGCGTTACGCAATGAGCTTGCAAGGTGTCTAGAGAATCCGGGGCGATTCAGTCGGTTGCAGCCAAGCCTTGGTAGGCTTACTGAATTCTTAACCTGCAATTCGGGTAGCTGCCAATCTGCGATGGAACCACAATATAAACGGCCCATGCCCTCACCAACTGCTCAATGTACCGATCGAATAGCTAGTGCTTGGCTTCCGAATAGGAGTAACAAATTGTTGAACCGTCCAGACAAAGACGCGCTCCGTGCACTGCTGGAGTCGCAAGTCCAAGAGAAACTACAGCATGATCCACACGCGGTAACGACTTATGCAGCCCAGCCTGTACCTGACCGAAAACCGTACACCAGCAAGCCCACGGTTCAGGACAAGGCATTTCACAAAGAGCTCGAGCAGATGCGTGCAGATGCTGAAGCTGGAGTGATACATACGCCTAAGCGCGAGCCGGAGGACGGAGGCGCTCCTAGCCTTAAGCTTGATGATTATCCTGATCTGTAAACGTGCCACTGAGAATCTAAAGACGGGAACGGCTTGCCGGCTCATAGCAACGGAGATCAAATGTGAAAAAACCACCTATGAAGATCATTATCGAAGAATGGGATGGTGACGGTGCGATTCGGATTCCGGACGAAGCGCTGCAGGAGCTCGAACTGGACGTCGGCGACGCTGTGTACCTGATAGAAGAATTTGTCGGCAACACGAGTTGCCTTGTCCTATCAAAAACGCCTCAGATGACGGATCGAATAGACGAGCTCACTGAAGCCTGGGATAGTGCACGGCTTGGTAACGCCCAGGAAAAATAAGACAGCCACATGATCGATGACAGTATCTTTACCTCCATGAGAAAACCTAAAGCTTAGCCGGGCCCTGCTGGCCCGAAGCATCGACTATAGGAAAAATGGCTCAACACGGCACCTGCTGATATACCGTCGTTCCTGCGATGAGAAGCACGGTGCACCGTCATAAATTGTCTCAGCTTAAGCCCACCCCGTTCTTGAAATCGTCTTGTTTTGCCGGTACTTCTAAGTCACCAATGTCATGCACGGAAAACAACCATGCAAGCAAGATTCAGAGTGATTGAAACCACCACACTGGACGATGGCAGCAAGCGATACAGGGTTGTCGACCTTGTAGAGGGAGGTTCAGCTAGCAAGCATGGCGTGTTCAAAGTCAGGGGGGAGGCAGACGCTGTCTGTTCGCTCCTGAATACCGATCCCCCACGTGAAAGCCGTGTAAGTCGGGCTTCAGCGAGTTCCTAATCCACTCGTTTCGGAACCGGGCGCCTGATGACTATGCGAGAGTGAATACCTATAGCGCAGTCACGGATTGCTTTCCGAAAGAACGACTTGACGCCACTCAAGGTTAAGTTGATGACACTCTCCCTCGGCTTCTTCTCGGGTCTGATAGATATTCTTCAGCCGAAGCTTCTCCTCATTGTCGTAGATGCTGAAGCCTATAGGTGCAGTCTGACAGTAGAAGCGCGATCCGTTACGCATTGATCCCGTTTCCACTGGGATTGCAGGGACAACAACAAATCTCGAAATCATCTTCACACCCTCTCCAAGCACCTCCTGACTATTAGCGGCTATGAGCCACCATCGCAAGCGACCGCAGTCAGTTTCCGATGAGAAGCACGACCGGACATGAGTCGATTGGATGCGTCGTAAGAAAGGTTCACCGTCGCTTTAAGCATAAGAGCCCGGGTACTCGCTAACCAGCGCACTACTACATCCCGCAACCGCCCACTGGCGGCCGCCACCTTTTTGGATTTACTCCTGCGAGCTAGCAGAGGCTTGGTCGCGGGTTTTCCACAGTGACGGCAGCACCCCACCCAGCAGCAGCCCCAGGGTACGCTCAGGGAAATGACCGCCGGAATCTTGCCGATGATGCTGACCAGGAAAATCTTGCCACCGATAAATACCAGTATCAGTGCGAGCGCGTACTTGAGGTAAGAGAAGCGATGAATCATCGCCGACAGGGCAAAATAGAACGCACGCAGGCCAAGGATGGCGAAGGTGTGAGAGGTGTAGACGATGAAGGGTTCTTGGGTGACCTCAATCCTCTCAACGAGTTTGAAGAAGTCATCCTCAATAGCTGAGGAGATGCCTATCAAGCTATTCAGTCATCTCGTTGGCGACAATCCTCTAAGCGACACGTTCTCGCGCCCTGCATACAGCTGACGCACGCCCTACTGCACCTACCCTGTGAGACCAGCTTTCGCCAGATTGTAAAAAAGCTTGTTAGGATAGGCATGCAAACATCTCGTTTTTACCATAGGAACAGCGGGGCTAACGACCACTGCACGTCATAGCGTGCCACCATCAAGGAGGCTCTCATGGGCCGAACACCTGGGGATGATCTACCAGAAAAACCTCATAAAAGCAGTGAGGATGGCATTCCTGCCCCTAGCGGGGCCGCCAATCTGATTGACACCGACTACGTGATCGGACAGGACAATATCAAAGGTGAGTTTTCATTTTCCCTTGATATCCATGGCAAAGTGTTTGTCATCTCAGCTGCCACTATCTTGCTGTTCGTCATTATGACGCTGGCGCTCCAAAATGAAGTAGAACCGCTTTTCAGTGCCATTCGAAACTGGCTGACTGGCAATCTCGCTTGGCTGTTCATGAGCATTGCAAACATATTTGTTTTGCTTTGCATCGGGCTAATTTTCTCGCCGCTGGGGAAGGTTCGATTGGGCGGTAGGGACGCCAAACCAGACCATAGCTACGTGGGCTGGTTCTCAATGCTTTTCGCTGCAGGAATGGGCATTGGCCTAATGTTCTATGGCGTAGCCGAACCCATGTCTCATTATCAAGCGTCCATGGGCGGTGTAACAGTCGATGCAAGTGGAGCCCGAACCGACTGGGCACCTTTAGGAGGTGCAGCGGGTGACGCCAAGGCATCAGCCGACTTGGCAATGGCCGCCACTATCTTTCACTGGGGACTCCACCCTTGGGCGATCTACGCGATTGTCGCTCTGTCCCTAGCCCTGTTTTCTTACAACAAGGGCTTACCGCTCTCTATACGGTCGATCTTCTATCCATTGCTAGGCGAGCGCGTCTGGGGTTGGCCAGGGCACTTGATAGATATCCTGGCGGTATTCGCCACATTGTTCGGACTGGCGACATCGCTGGGGATAGGAGCTGAGCAGGCAGCAGCTGGGATTGAATATCTCTTCGGTATTGAGTCGACAAATCTAAGCAAAGTAGTGCTGATCGTTGGGATCACCATGATTGCCCTTTGGTCAGTTCTTGCTGGCTTAGATAAGGGCGTCAAGATGCTGTCACAGATCAATATGGGCCTAGCGCTGCTGCTGCTGGTGTTCATCATTGTTGTTGGGCCCACCTTGGCAATCTTCACTGGATTCTTTAAAAATCTGGTGACCTACGCTGAATATCTACCGGCGCTTTCCAATCCTTTCGGACGCACTGACACGGAATTCACTCAGGGCTGGACTGCATTTTATTGGGCATGGTGGATCAGTTGGTCTCCATTTGTGGGGATGTTTATTGCGCGGGTCAGCCGTGGGCGAACGGTCAGGGAGTTCTTAATCTCTGTTTTGTTAGTTCCTACCGTGGTGTCCGTATTATGGATGACGACGTTTGGTGGCACTGCCATCGACCAAGCTACTGTGCAAAACTTGGTTGGCGTTAAGGATGCTGTCCTGGAGTTGAAACTGTTCGCCATGCTGGGAGAACTGCCACTAAAAGAAATATCTTCGTTCTTGGGCATTGTTCTGGTGATCGTCTTTTTCATCACTTCCTCAGACTCCGGCTCCTTAGTCATCGATACGATTACCGCAGGGGGTAAGGTCGATGCGCCTGTTCCACAGCGTGTATTTTGGGCCGTCATAGAAGGAGTGATTGCCATTGCACTGTTATTGGGAGGCGGTCTCGTAGCACTACAAGCTATGGCGGTATCTACGGGTCTGCCTTTCGCTCTTGTGCTGGCTCTGGGCTGCGTATCTCTTGTGAAGGGACTGATGTCTGAGCCCCGCTAGTTAACTATTGAGGGCGCCAAGCATCCCGTAACCTTTATATAACCCGCCAAGTACGCGCTGGCGGGTTATACCTCGAAAAAGGAGGTCAGAATGTTTCAAGAAACATTAAATTTTTTTATGACTTACGATTTTCTGGGAATCTCGTTAGCCAATTGGGTTTTCGCTATTTTGTTAGCGACCCTTAGTTTCGTCTTGGCAAGAACTGTGATTGGTTTTTTCCTTAGGAAGCTTCGAAAAATATCAGCCCTACCAAATGCCCCTGTTAGCAATATCGCGGTCGTAGTGCTTTCAGGCACAAGTAACACACTCTTACTGCTGGCATCAATACTCGTTGGTGTAGGCGTCCTTGACCTAGCCGAGCGTTGGTTGGGACGAGTCAGCAGCCTATGGTTCGTAGTCGCTGCTTTGCAAATCGGCTTGTGGGCGAACCGCGCCTGTGCTTTGGCGCTCGCTCAATATTTTAGACGGCACAGCGCCTCTGAAACATTTCAGGGGAGCGCGTTGGCGACGTTAAGCTTGTGGGGAGCAAAGGTCTTCTTATGGGTCGTGGTTGTGCTGGCGATGCTTTCAAACGTCGGCGTGAATATTACAGCTTTCGTTGCCAGTTTAGGGGTAGGCGGCATCGCTATAGCCTTGGCAATGCAGAATATTCTAGGGGACGTATTCGCTTCGCTATCCATTGCGGTAGATAAACCGTTTGAGGTAGGCGACTTCATCGTTGTGGGCTCATTGTCTGGCACCGTCGAGCATGTAGGATTGAAGACGACGCGGATTCGTAGCCTTGGCGGTGAACAAATCGTTATGGCTAACGCGGACATGATCGGAAGTACCATACAGAATTACAAACGGCTTCTGGAGCGTAGAATAGTCTTTGAAATAGGGCTTACTTATACTTGCTCTGCGCTTCAGGCCAGGGAAGTAACACAACGAATCGAGCATATTATCAGTCAGCAAGAAAGAGCCAGATTTGACCGATGCCATTTTCGGAATTTTGGGGAGAGCGCCTTAGAATTTGAGGTCGTATACATTGTGCTAGACCCAAGTTACAACATCTATATGGATATTCAGCAAGACATAAATTTAGCAATAATGGACGCATTTAACGAGATAGGTGTCAGCTTTGCGTTCCCATCACGAACCGTTTACGTTGCATCGATTCCAGGGGCGGAGGTGCCTGTGGGTCGTAGCAAAGATGTGACTGTGAGGACTTCAGAGCACTCGATATAAACGCATGCTCAGACGTATAGAATCATGCATATCGCCTGACAGACTTTCGAGGCGTTTGAGAAGCCTCCCGCCATAGCATTTCGGGCGCCCCCGCTTGGTGCTGGGCCGTCAGTCCCACAGAGCACCAATAGGTGACCCTGATGAATAATGGATAGCTATCTGCGCTTGTAGCAGCTCAGCGGTCGCGAGGGCATCAGTTAACGCATGATGCCCTTGATAGGCTGGAAGGTTATAGCGCGAGCGGCTGTCGGCCAATCGTATGGATGTCTGCGGGCGGCGCATGAGCCTGGCAGCCCAACTTTGCTTTTGCCGATGCATCCTAGCTTCCAATTGCATCGTGTCTACGACCGGAAACCTCAGACCTTCTCCGAGGTGCCTCCGCAGTGCTGCATCAAGGAACTCACGCTCGATATTGCGGTAATGGACGACAATCACTTTGCCGGCCATGGCCTGCAGAAGTGGTTCCAGCACTTCCGGGAGCGAGGGAGCATTCAAAATCTCAGCGTGGGTAATGTGGTGGAAGGTGACTGACTTTTCACTCAGTTCTGATGATGGGTTTAGCACCCAATATTCCGCCTTGCTGCAAAAGATGCGCTTTAAAGTGAACGGCACCAAACCAATGCTGACAATACTGTGAGCCTGGGCATTGAGCCCGGTTGTCTCCACGTCCATCGCAAGAAATTGCACGCTTTCAATCGGAGTGTGTGGTGAGACGACGCCCGCCTGATAAAACGTTCTCAAGCAAGAATGGGCCGACTTCTGCGCCAATTCCCGGAATATGAATGGCCAGTTTCCCGGATAATCTGGCTCCGCCTTGACATCATTCACTTTGAGACACGACTCTTTGGCGGGTAGCGGAACTGCAGGAAATTCTGGCCGTTACTCAACACCTTAAAGGCCTCTTTGAGATTGTGCCGCTCGCTATTAGAGAAGCGCTCAGGCTCGATATAGTTATTGGGCGTTTCTCCCTGCTCCAGCGCCTCTACCTGATGCCGGATCCTCACCATAGAGAGTAACTCAAGAGCATAGCGAAGGTGCCTCAATGCTTCGGGCGGCATGATGTTAGAACTAGCGATTGCATCGATACGGTCAAACGAGTTCTGCGCAGTACTGCCGCAAGCTAGAGCATGGATGCGAATAAGGTCGGTGAGTGGTGCCGTACCGCGACCTTTAAGATTGATGATTCTTTTCTGTTGTCCATCTGTCTCGACGACAAAGGTACGAAAAAATCCTAGGGGCGGTGTCCGGTTCAGTGCAATCCTCGCCATGGCACTGAGAAATCCGGGGTGGGAACTGGATTTGCGAGCGCATAGAACTTTGAGTTCTTGCACTAGCGAGAGCTGGCCGAATACGCCATCCAAATCGAAAAAGATGCAGCTATTTAGCAAAGTTGTCGGGTTTGGTTTATCGATCCACTGATCAAAATAGCTGTGCCACACCCTCAAAGGTTGTCGCCATTGGTCGTTGGTCGCCATGACTCCGCCCTTACAGTAGCTGTACCCACACGCGGCGAGGCCATCGCTGACAAAGGCTGCCAAACTACGAAAATATGCGTCATGCAAGGAGGGATCGAATCGATCATCCAGCACTAAGGCGTTATCTTGATCGCTGACCAGGAGTTGCTCATCGCGTGCCATGGAGCCTAGAACCATGAAGCAGTAAGGTACCGGAGGTGGGCCCAGTTTTTCTTCTGCAAGTTCCAGCAGACGCTGCGTGAAAGCTCTGCCGATACCTGAGATAGCGCTACCGATCATGTGCGCGGTCGCGCCATCCCTCACCATCCGGATGTACGTTCCACGTAGGTCTCGTAATAACGACTTTAGACCGTCGACCGACGTCTGGTTAGATATTCTGTTGACCAGGTACAGGCTACTATGGGATTCGTACCGAATAATATCTGAGAGGTTAATTACGCCAATCGGGCGCCCATGATTGAGAACGGGCAAGTGATGGATGTTGCGGCGCAGCATGACTAGCATCGCTTCAAAACCTGAGTCATCAGCATTTATGGCGACAGGATCTGTCGTCATGATGTCGCTGATGAGCGTTTTGTCGGCGTTCTTCCCGGCAGCGACGACCCGGGTGCGAAGATCCCTGTCGGTCACAATCCCCTGGGTGTCTCCTGCCTGCAGTCCCGATGACGACATGACCACGACACAGGCAACGCGTTGCTCAGTCATCAGCCTTGCAGCCTCGCCAACGGTAGTATCTGAAGTCACCCACACCAAGGAGCGTGACAGCAAGGCTCGGCATTTGAGCTGGATCAGTTCGCTCGCCCGCCCCTGCGCCTCGACTGCGGACTTGAGCCTGGAGTGCCCTTCAGCTTCAACGAAATCCGCAAAGGCGTCATGCTGTTCGCACAGATCGGCGAATACGTCGGCGGGGATGTAGTAAATCAGACTGTCTTCAAGTGCTTTCGCAGGAAAACGAACTTTGTTGCTGCGCAAGAGCCCTGCCTGGCCAAAGATATCGCCTTCGACAAGCCGGTTGTAAAGCTCGCCGCTGCGTCGATAAATCTCCACTGCGCCGCTGCGCACATAGTGCAAATCCTGGATAACGGCACCCGCTTCCAGGATGTCGCTACCGGCCTTGAAGTAACGCACATCAACTCGCCGAGCCATAGCATCTACCGACTCCCTGGGCAGTTGATCAAACGGGGAAAAACGATAGAGATGGTCGCTGATCTCCTGCATCTCGGCTTGCATGGAACCTCGGTATGCTGGAAGGAAAAAATCGCCAAAAGGCGTATGTTGAAATTTGCTGCTCGCCCCAAAAGCCTATCAGATACTTTCTATCGGATTATAGGATTAAGGCAATTCGAGGCGAGTGGGCGGCAGCGGCCTTCGCAAAATACGGCATCCATCCGCTCTTAACAGTGGGCTGTCGATTTGAGTGAAAGCTCTGTAACCATCGTGGTTAGCAGTCGAATGACTCAGCGTATCGCGCATGCCCCCCTCCTCTGCCAGCACACACAAATGGCATGGGCCATATCTTTGGTTGTGATACTGATGCGCCGATGGTGTCCAAGCTACCGTCAGGGCAGCGCGACCAACCGGCAAATGTTGCACTCTCAGGCATTATTGCTTTCAAACTGAATGGCGGGCCTCGCCGCAGAGCGCATCCTTATCATTAACTATCGCACATACCCCGGAGCTAACCGTTGAATGCTAGACATTATTGCGATATTTCTAAGTGTCACAGCCCTACTTGCCTACGTTAACCGACGTTACGTGGGACTTCCTTCCGCCATTGGCGTCATGGGTATCGCACTTGGCATATCGCTACTGAATATGGCCGCTGATAGCCTTGGCTTCCATGCCTTGCACACGCTTGAGCAATCGCTGGTGGAATCCATAGATTTCTCCGAATTGCTTATGCAAGGCATGTTGTCGTTACTGCTATTCGCTGGGGCCTTGCACGTCGACTTGTCGCAGTTACGTATCTACAGATGGCAGGTAGCGTCCCTCGCCGCAATAGGCACAACCCTGTCGACGCTATTTATCGGTTTCGGTCTATGGGCGTTATTGTCTTTGACAGATCTCGGTATGCCGCTCGTCTACTGTCTGGTGTTCGGTGCTCTGATCTCGCCAACCGATCCTATCGCTGTGATGGGCATTTTGAAGTCTGCTGGTGCTCCCGGTAGCGTTGAACTGGTTATTTCGGGGGAATCTCTATTCAACGATGGAGTCAGCGTAGTCCTGTTTTCTCTCATTTTGGCTATGATCGCCAGCGGTGAAGGCCCATCGGTTGCGGGAGCCGCGCAGTTACTGTTGAAAGAGGCAGGCGGCGGCGCTCTTCTAGGTGCAGTCGTCGGGTACGTCATCTACCGGATGCTCAAAAGTATCGACAGCTATCAAGAGGAAGTCCTCATCACCTTGGCCGCTGTGCTCGGGGCCTATGCCCTCGCAACGCATCTACATGTTTCCGGCCCCATTGCTACGGTAGTAATGGGGCTGATTATTGGCAATCATGGCCGTTCCTATGCAATGTCTGAACAGACCAAGAAAAATCTCGACATGTTTTGGGAATTGATGGACGAAATCCTTAATGCAGTCTTATTTGTCCTGATCGGCCTAGAAGTGGCTCTGATACATTTTTCAAATGCTCTTATCGCCACTGGATTGATGGTCGTGGCTTTAACTTTGCTGTCGCGATTGCTGACGGTCGGTGTTCCTATCGCTGTATTGGGTAAACGCTTTCGGCTTCCTAAAGGTGCTTGGAGCGTAATGACCTGGGGTGGCCTACGAGGAGGAATTTCAGTGGCCCTCGCTTTATCGCTTCCCCCGAGCGAGGCACGCGATACAGTGGTTTCCCTAACCTACATAATCGTAGTGTTCTCTATTTTGATCCAAGGTATGACCATTGGGAAACTGGTCAAGAAGGTCATGCCCTGCACGGGCAGATAATAGTTAATACAACATTGCGATAAAAATAAATAATACGGCGATAGCTATCTAACGGGATATCGCAGGCATGCTTATAAGGCTCGAGGAGCCGATAGCCCGTAAGAAGATGGCGAACACACCTTCCGGCCAAGATGAAAATTGCCGTCGCACAAACATGTCCAGATATGAACCGACCACCCAACACAACTTCCCGACCCAAGCACTTAGGCCAATGATGCCACATCAATCCAAAGTGAAAACCTGAAATGCCCATACCAGCACAGTCGCATTAATTTTGGCTAAGGTCAGTTATCCCGCCATGCGTCTCGAGGCGTGTTTGCCTGCGATAAAAGGCGTGAATAGCCCAAACAACCCCTACGAATAGCAACCCAGTTCCAAGCGCTTCCATAGGAGAGGGCCAGCGTTGGTTGATGAGCAGGCCCATCGTAGTTGCATAAATGGTTCCGCTGGCGATTAATTGCCCGCTGAGCGCCAGAGGTAGACGTCGAGTTGCGACTGACCACGCCCAGGCACCTGCAAGGGTGGCCCCTAACCCCTGAATTAACCCACAGACTATTAGCGCCTGAGTACCTGTTAACCCGCTCGGATGGCTAGCAAAGTGGGACAGTTTCAAGTACAGCCCAACTGGGATGAAGGCCAGCATTTCGACGCTGCACATGAAGATCAGCATGGCTGACCACAGCATGGGGGATATGCTTGGGCGTTGAGCCAAAGCACTTTCATTTAACAATCCAAAACCAGTCCAAAATCCAATTGCCATTAACGATACGAGCAGCCCAAGCAATATCGAAGCTGTCGGGAGCACTAAAGTTGCACGGCTAAAATCAAACACGCTCAGATTGACCAAACCTATGCCCAAGGCCGCCACCACCAGCGGCCCGGCAATAGCGCGCCAGGGCACGCTGGAGCTTCGCATGTTGCCGGCAATCGCGAGCACAATCGGCACTGACCCCATCATTACCGGAGGGATCACCGGCCCAGCTGCCAAGACCGCAGAGGTGATCAGGAAGAAGTAGCCGATGTATCCCAAGAAGCCCAGCAGTGCGGCACAGGCCCAGTCGCTCAGTCGCAATTGCCGAACTTCGCTGCGGTAAACAAACAGCACAAGCAGGCTACCCAAACCGGCAAAGGCATAGCTCACCACAGCCAGATCAAAAAGGCTGTAATCGCCGACCAACCCCGGAAAGATGTAGAGCAGCGACCAGGAAAAAGTGGCGGCAATGGCCGCTAATAAGCCTAGGGTCATACGCTCTGCTCCTGCTGGCCCTGCCTCCGGATCCAGCAATGAGCTACGTGTCGGGCAGTGTCGAATACCCGCACGTCCTGGCCCATGGCGCCGCTTACAAAACTGCCCTCCAGTAAGATAAACAGCCCCTCAGCAACTACGTCAGGGTCACTTGTACCAGCGCTCACGGCCAAGGCATTAAGATTGTCGCGTATCCCTTGCTTATGCCTGCTCACTGCCAAATGCACAGGGTGGCTAAACTGGGGGAATTCAGCCGCACTGTTGACGAACAGGCACCCGCGTTCGCTGTCTTGCAAAAGAAAGCTTTGGTACAAATCGAAAAAAGCGAGCATGCCACTGACCGGGTCAGGATGCCCTGCCAAGGTGCGCTCTACCTCTTCACGCCAGCGTCGGTCGCGCTCCTCAAGGCAAGCCACAATCAGTGCATCCTTGGAGGGGAAATGGCTGTAGAGCGTCATCTTGGTAACACCCGCCATCGTGGCGATGGCCATCACACCAGTAATGTGTATACCTTGCGACAGAAACAGCTTCAACGCTGAGTCAATCAAGCGTTCACGGGTATTGTCCAATTTAAGGCACTCCGGCAAAGATACGGAGTTGACTATACTGACCGGTAAGATTTGGGCGCGTCCAAATACGACCTGAATAATGGCTTCTACGACACCAGCCGCAACATGCTAACGCGGCAGCAAATCGTAGGATTTGGCCAATCAGGACGTTCGTTACGCTAGCTAAGCACAGTACGGCTTCGCCGCACCGAACACCGCAATCACTCTGGCCAACGCGGTCTCTGCACCGGCGCGCATACCATGGACTCAATGGCGAGCCAGATAGCGTCAATGCGAATCATTGAGCAACCTCACGGATAAAACGCGCACAACCATCCGGGTTGGAGGCTGGCCATTTCACCGTGATGGATTTATCGCCCAGCGATAGCGAAATGACAGCCATGTCTTCCTTGGCCCGCTTGGGCGTGGTTTTCAGAGGCACGAATGCGGGCAGCACTGCGGGTGGTTGATCTCGGTAAATCGGCAACCATTTGCGGATGACGTTGGCATTGATGCCGTGGTTGATGGCAACGCTGGAGACCGTCGCTCCAGGTTTCAGGCATTTCTGGACGACCTGGGTTTTGAACGGTTTGGGATAAGAGCTTCGTTGGCGCATGGAAATCCTGTCGATAGGGCAATCGCGTCCGCTTAAAATACGCGGACACCATCGCCCTTAAACCTGGAGTTCGGTAGGTGTGTTCGCCGCCCCCTTACAACAAATCGCCTAGCCTCTACGCTGGAAGCAGCATGAGCCCCGTGAGGCGCCGGGCTTTTCGTTCTCATCAACTTCTTCGACTATGCTTTTACTCTCTATGGAGGAAAGCCATGTCTCTGCCTGACGACCCTACCCCTGCACTGCTCAGCCGCCTAAACCAAAACATCACAGCGCTCAAGTGTGCGATTGAAGAGATAAGTACTTGGATCGATCAGCAAGGTTCTAAAGTCGTATCCGACCGAATCAATGAGCAGATGAGGGTGCTGGAAGGTAACAATGACGCCGTTGCAGAATTGTTGGTTGACTTAATCGCCAGATGGACGCCTGAGGAAGAGAAAGATCCAGAAGATTGAACCTGGCCGAGCGCCGCGCTATCCGCTTCCGACTTGCGCGTGGGAATACTCAATCTACAATGACATCAGCTGATGGATCGGCGCCCCCTATGTGAAAAAAGCAGCCCGCCTCCGTGCGGGCTTTTCCGATTCTGCTCTACAGCCACATTTGCCTGATGTGTGGAGGCTCCACTCCGAATCACACTGATCAAATTTGACCAGAAAAGTAAAAAACCCGGCACTTGGCCGGGTTTTTACCTGCGCTTCTCAACTACGCAGTTCCCAACTGAGAGGGATGGAGAACTGACAAAAGAAGCGCAGGCGAGTGATATTGCCAAAAGACCTTTCTCAAAGCAATCCGCCCAGAGTGAGGTGGCGGGTCGCAATCGACGATAGCTTGACTGTATACTTCCCGCTCAGCCTGCCCCCTTGAGCTACAGGAACACCAACATGACTGTACTCCAAACGATTTACTGGCAGCCTACGCCGCCTTAGCGCTACGCCCCCTCGCAACACCTTGCTTCCGCTAGCTTCGCTCGCGGGCGCGCACTGCTGTACGCCTGGTTTTACACCTTAAGCACACAGCAAAAAATCCTCAAAATTTGAATTTGTATCGATTCGCTCGCCATCCATTTGACGTGCGCGATGCTTTGCCTTGGATATTTTCTATGCTGCAAAAACTCAGACAAACGTGGCTTTCCAACGTCCGTGGAGATGTGCTCGCGGGGCTCGTGGTCGCACTCGCGCTGATCCCGGAAGCTATCGCCTTTTCCATCATCGCCGGGGTAGATCCCAAAGTCGGTCTCTACGCCTCCTTCTGTATCTGTGCTGTCATCGCCTTTGTCGGCGGGCGCCCCGGGATGATCTCGGCGGCGACAGGCGCCATGGCACTGCTGATGGTTACGCTGGTAAAAGAGCATGGACTCCAGTACCTGCTGGCCGCGACTCTACTATGTGGCGTACTTCAAATCCTTGCCGGCTACCTGAAGCTTGGCTCGTTGATGCGCTTTGTTTCACGCTCGGTAGTCACCGGTTTCGTAAACGCATTGGCGATCCTGATTTTTATGGCGCAATTGCCTGAGCTGACCAATGTCACCTGGCACGTCTACGCCATGACAGCAGCGGGCCTCGGGATCATCTACCTGTTCCCGTATGTACCGAAGATCGGCAAGCTGATTCCTTCGCCGCTGGTGTGCATCCTGACCCTGACCGCAATTGCCATTTACCTCGGGCTGGATATCCGCACCGTGGGTGACATGGGCCAACTGCCGGACACACTGCCGATTTTCCTCTGGCCTGAAGTCCCGCTGAACTTTGAAACCCTGCGCATCATCTTCCCGTACTCAGCTGCCTTGGCCGTAGTGGGTCTGCTTGAGTCCATGATGACCGCGACCATCGTCGACGATTTGACCGATACCACCAGCAACAAAAACCGCGAATGTAAGGGCCAAGGTATCTCTAACATCATTGCCGGCATGCTTGGTGGGATGGCGGGCTGTGCCATGATTGGCCAATCAATCATCAACGTGAAATCCGGTGGCCGCACCCGCCTGTCGACACTTTGCGCCGGCGTCTTCCTGCTACTGCTAATCGTCTTTCTTGGTGAGTGGCTCTCCAAAATTCCCATGGCCGCACTCGTGGCTGTGATGATCATGGTGTCCATCGGCACCTTCAGCTGGGATTCTTTGCGCAACCTCAAGCAGCACCCGCTTTCGACCAACATCGTCATGGTCGCGACTGTTGTGGTCGTCGTCGCAACACACAACCTGGCCTACGGCGTATTGGTAGGCGTGCTTCTGGCATCACTGTTCTTTGCGAACAAGGTCGGACATTACCTAAATATCAAGAGCACTCTAGAAGAGGCGGAATCGCATCGGACTTACCACGTCGTGGGCCAGGTGTTCTTTAGCTCTGCAGACAAGTTCACTGAAGTTTTTGACTTCAAGGAAGCGCTCAACAAGGTCACCATCGATCTCACGCAGGCGCATTTCTGGGATATCACTGCCGTCGTAGCGCTGGACAAAGTGGTTATCAAATTCCGTCGCGAGGGTGCTGAGGTTGAAGTGTTAGGCCTTAATGAGGCCAGCGCCACTATCGTTGACCGCTTTGGCGTGCATGACAAACCTGACGCCATCGACAAGCTCATGAGCCACTAAGGAGATCAACAATGACTCACGTAATGGCATGCATTGATAACTCAAAGTTCTCACTGGCGGTCTGCGACTACGCAGCATGGGCGTCACAACAATTAGATGCGCCCCTTACTTTGCTACATGTCTTGGATGAAGAGAAATACCCGGCAGCAGCTGACCTGAGTGGAAATATTGGCCTCGGAAGTCGAGAGCATCTGCTGGAGGAACTGGCTACGTTGGATGCCCATCGTGCCAGAATCGCTCTGGAGCAGGGAAAGCATATGCTTGAAGCCGCCAGGGAGCGAACTGTCATCTCCGGTGCTGGCTTTCCTGAGTTGAAGCAGCGCCACGGCCACTTAGTAGAAAGTCTGAGCGACCTTCAGGAGGATATTCGGCTATTGGTGATCGGAAGAGTGGGAGAAGACAGCACACGCAGTACGCGCACCCTTGGTAGCCAGATAGAAGCTGTCGTGCGGACAATTCGCCGGCCCATCTTGATCACAGCCAACTGCTATAAAAAGCCCGAAAAAGTGATGCTCGCATTTGACGGCAGCCCTACGGCCTACAAAACCGTCCAAATGCTCGCCGCCAGCCGGCTTTGCGAAGGTTTACCCATTCATCTTGTTATGGTCGATGCAGACTCGGAAAGCAATCGAGAGGCGCTGGAGAAAGCACGAGGCATGCTTCTTTCTTCAGGCTTCGTAGTCCAAGCTGAAATACGACAAGGTGAGGTGGAGGCGGCCCTGCACGTTTATCAAGCAGAGCACGGAATTGATCTGCTGGTCATGGGCGCCTATGGGCACTCACGCATCCGACAGTTCCTGGTGGGTAGCACGACTACGACGATGCTTCGAACAGCCAGCATGCCTGTCTTGTTGCTTCGCTAACGCAGGTTTCTAAACCACAGTATTTCTATGCTTCGAGAAATACTGTGGTTATCTCAAGCGAGATTATTTGGCTATGGCAGCACTTGCTAAAACGCTGCTGCAGCGCAGCACCAGAACACCACCAATTGCAGCCAGAATCGAACCGATCAACACTCCGACTTTGACTTCATCGATCAAAAGAGCTGATCCGGCGAACGCCAGATTGCCAATGAATAGGCTCATAGTGAAGCCAATGCCGCATAACAGTGCTACGCCGTAGAGCTGTACCCAGGTACTTCCTTCTGGCAACTTGGCCAAGCCCATGCGAATGGCCAGAGCAGCCAATAGGAAAATACCGACCTGCTTGCCCACCAACAGACCCAGAGCGACACCCAGTGGAACCGGATCGACCAGGTTCTCCATCGAAATACCGGCCAATGAAACACCCGCGTTGGCGAAACCAAAAATCGGCACCACAGCGAAAGCTACCCACATGTGCAGCTTCTCTTCCAGGAAAAGCAGCGGAGATTGGGCTTCCTCTTCTGGCTTGCCCATGGGGATGCACAGCGCCACAGCGACACCGGCCAGCGTGGCATGGACACCCGATTGCAGCACGAAGAACCACAACACGCCCCCGACCAGGAGATACGGGAACAAACGCCTTACGCCCAATTGATTCATTGCGATCAGAATGACCAGGGTCGCAAGCGAGGCCAGCAACATCGGCATGGAAAGGCCCGACGTATAGAAAAAGGCGATGATCACCACCGCGCCCAGATCGTCAATGATCGCCAAGGCAGCCAGAAACACTTTCAGCGAAGTCGGGACTCGCTTACCCAGCAACGACAAAACACCTAAGGCGAATGCGATGTCAGTAGCGGCCGGGATCGCCCACCCCCCCAAGGTCTCAGGATTACCCCAGTTGATTGCGATGTAGATCAGCGCAGGAACAACCATGCCGCCCAAAGCACCAAATCCAGGTAAGGCTCGCTGCCCCCACGTGGAAAGCCCACCGGCCAGCACCTCTCGTTTGATTTCTAGACCGACCATCAGAAAGAAGATCGCCATCAGACCATCATTCACCCAATGCTCTACAGACATGCCCATCCAAACGCTGTGCAAGGCTGCAAAGTAACTCTGGGATAGAGGTGAGTTAGCAACAATCAGAGCGGCCAGAGCTGCACCCATCAACACGAGACCGCCAGCGGATTCCGACGACAGGAAGCGAGCCAGAATCGCGGCTGCTCTAGGGGTTTCGGCTTTAGCTTGATGCTTGGTCATCAACGTCCTTGGGATCACTTAAAAGGTAATAGATTAACATCTGGCCTACACGAATGGCGGCGTTAAACAGCCTGAAACAGTTAATGTTCAAGGCCATAACCGGGCATTAATGCTGTTCATTCATTACTCTGGAATGGGGGTTTTAGACCAGAACCTATTGGCATGCGAAACAATATACATGCGCCCATCGACTCCATACCCCCACGCCCTTTTCGAATAACCCGATCAGTCTTCCCATCGCTTGATACCATCCAGCACACTTGTATGAAGATTTAATGTCTGGAAGGCCTCTGTGAACATTATCCGTCGCTGGTTACGACAACCCTATGCACGCCTCATCACTTTGATCGGATTGGTTCTGATAGTGCCTGTGTGCATGCGTGCGTCACTGGGTTGGTCGAATCCACTCGGCTACCTTTCAGATCTGGGAATTGCGAGCCTGCTCATCGTACTTCTGCATCGCCGTCCTTGGTGGTTGGCACTTCCAGTGCTGCTGGCATGGGGACTTATGACGCTGGCGACTGCCGAACTGGTCAGCGCGGTCGGTAGACTTCCAAACTCCTCAGACCTGCACTACCTGATCGACCCTCAGTTTTTGGAAAATTCTACCGGTGGTGGTTTCGCCCAGCCTTGGCTAGCCGCCACTCTGTTTCTTGGACTGGTGATTTGCCTGATCATGCAGTATCTGGGGCGCTCCACTGCCGCTCCGGGCTTGCCACGAAGCGCGTGGGGAGCACCGCTACTGCTATTGATCGCCCATTGGGGCGCTCAGCACCTGTACCCCTCAGAGGAAGACCAGTGGCGCTTGTTCAACCTCCCGCATCAGTTGATGGCCGCGAGCGTTGGCGATGTTCAGGCAAGCGCAGAAGAGTGGTTGGAAGGTGATGTTGTCGATGTCCCACCGCAAATGGCGGGGCTCACTCAACTCGATTTGGACGGACAGAAATTGCTCGCGGCACCGGGGCGTGCGCGCAATGTGTTGATCATCGCGCTGGAAGGTATTCCCGGCGCTTACGTCGGCGTCAACCGCCAAGCCCTGCACAGCAGCTATCAAGAAAACCTCATGCCCAACCTCAGTCGTTGGGCAGAGCGCGGCATGAATACGCCGGACTATGTACTGCATAGCCATCAAACCATTCGCGGCCTTTACGCGATGCTTTGCGGCGATTACGACAAGCTGGATAACGGCACGCCCAAAGGCGTCGAAATGTTGACCCAGAGCGAGCGCAACCAAGCCTGCTTGCCAGCCCAGTTGCATAAGAACGGGTTTACCACGCACTACCTTCAGGGTGCAGGCCTTCGATTCATGGCCAAAGACAAGATCATGCCGCACATCGGCTTCGATGCAACCCATGGCTTGGAATGGTTCACTAATAGCAACTATCTGGAGTTCCCTTGGGGCAAGGATGACAAGGCGTTCTTCGAAGGGGCGCTGGACTATGTCGGCCAGCTGAAAAAGCAGAAGACGCCGTGGATGCTGACCCTGCTGACCGTTGGCACCCACCAACCCTATTCGGCCCCTGAAGACTACCTTGAGCGCTACGACACACCCAAGCAGGCCGCCGTCGGGTATCTGGATGATGCTCTCGGGCAATTTCTCAACGGCCTGGAACGTCAAGGCATCTTGAAAGACACCCTGCTGGTGATCACCTCGGACGAATCCCACGGCATAGATGGTGTGCGCCTGGCTTCCTCTTGGGGCTTCAACCTGATGCTAGCGCCCGAGCAGGATCAGTTGCCCAGGGTGAAGTCTGGGGTCTACGGGCATGTCGATCTGAGTACCTCGATACTCGACTACTTCGCCTTACCCGTCCCCTCAGCCTTGAGCGGTCGTTCCCTGTTTCGTAATTATGAAACGGGCCGCGAAATCATGTCATTCACCAACGACAAGCTGCGCTATCACGATGGCCAAGGCATCTTGACCGAGTGTGACTTTCAACAGCGCTGTCGGTATTACGCCAGCGCCGGCTTCATTGCCGAGCGTGCAACCTTGACGGGGCAGTATGGGGGCCAGCGTGCCCGCCAAATCGTAGCCAGAGCGACGGCACTGGATCATTCGCTGCTCCGGACACCGTTGAACCAGCACTACCAGTTCGGCAGTCCCGCCATCATCCCGCTTCAGGCGCAGATCAAGGATGACTGGGCCGATAACCTTATCGGTGCTCAGTACCTCGAAATGCCCAAGGGCTCACATACTCGCGTGCGTCTGACCGTGCGCTCGGTAGATCCACAACAGAACGCCTACATACTGCTCAAGGCCAAGGAGCTGGAACAGGATGTCCAACTGGGCCTGCCAGCCGAAATGGTCGTCACTGCAGACCAGCCACTGGAGATGGACTTCAGTTTTGACAATCCGCAGTCGCGTAAGGCGTTTTCGTTCCACTTGTTGGGCTATGGATTGGGTGCCGTTGAGGTGAGCGACTTCAGCGTGATTACCGAGTTGCCAGAAGCACTAGAAGTGCTGGATGAGAATCCGGTCGACAGCGGTGCTCAATCAAGCTAGGTACCCCGTATGGTTGCACTCTGACGTCGAGTGCTGTTTGCGGTAATCGAGATAGAAAAACAGATTCGAATCCGCTTGTCCGAGTAGAACGGGTTGCATGCTGGGCATACCCTAAACGACAAGCATCTTCATGCCACTGAAAGAGGGTTTAGAAAATGCATAAAATACTTGTAGCTGTCGATGGTTCCGAGCATTCGGAGCGCGCGGTACGTTACCTTATTGGGCTGATCCAAGATGGCGGATTACTGGGCGGTAGTGTTGAGGTACATCTGGTGAATGTGCAGCCACTTTTACCCACTCGAATCGCACACGACATGAGCGAGGATGAGCGTGATCATTATTATGGGGATAAAAGTGCTGAGGATTCACAAAAAGCTGAGGTGCTTCTGAAGCAAGAAGGGATTACATTCGCACTCCATACCCTACAAGGCGATGCAGCCAGCCAAATTGTGGCGTGCTCACATTCCCTAGGATGTGACAGCATCATCCTAGGTTCGCATGGCAATGGTTTTCTGGCGGGGATTTTTCTGGGCTCTGTCGCGGCAAAGGTGATTCAGCTCTCGGATTTACCAATCACCTTAGTCAAATAAGAGATCGTGAATTGCTTGATAGCGCGGCCCCATAACTGGATTGTCAAAGGCAGGTGTTTTGAAAAGATTCTGATTTAACCTTGCCCTTCAGTAGCCGACCATGAAGCCCTATTACGAGTGGGGGGTTGATATTTTTTGAATCAAATGACTTCTCGACAATGGTTTGATATCGATTAGCCTAGGATTGCTACCCAGTAAAAAGACCCTCAGTGAGTCCAATTATTGCTTAGGGCCTTGTGACCATGTTATCGCGTTGTCTGCGCTATGGGCGGGGTCGCGTCGGCACCCGAAAGGGTGGTCGGCCCTCGTGGTCGGCACTCCAACCTTCGCGGCTTTGCCCACCACTCATTATAGTGATTTCGCGCTCAATCAAGCAGAGGCATCATGCCTGGAAATGCCTAATGCGCCTTGGCTTACTCATCCCCCCTAACGAAAATACCTTAGAGACTCGTTTAGAGTTAACGAGCCTATTGCTGTGTCATCAGCAGCCGTTCCACCGCGAAGCCTTTGTCTTTTAGTCGTTCCAGTAGTGCCGCATAAGCCTGCGGCTCTACCCGAGTTGTTCGCGACAAAATCCACAAGTATTTGCGAGTCGGCTCACTGACGGCGACCAATTGGTATTGCTCGTCAATATCAATAATCCAGTAGTCCGCCCATACTGCTGGGAGAAACGACATCCACGCTGGTGCGAAACGCACCTTGAGCCTGGGAGAGTTCGGAGCACCCACTTGCCGACCAGTGGCGAGAGAAAGATGCAATTGGCCATCGCGCAATCGACAACGGTTGACGGCTTGCACCGTACCGTCGACCTGTAGATGGAAGTCGGTGCGGGTGAAACCGACGCACCTTTTCTGGATCCGGTTGGGAGTGCGGGCGATCTCGTACCAGGTACCCATGAGCCGAGGCAGATCGATGCTGGCGACAGGCTGCAACGGCAGACTGGAACTGTCTGCCTGACTGCCCGGAATAGCAAAACTCAACCCAGACCAAAGCAGGCTAGTAAAAAGGTAAAGAACTATTCTGCGCATAGCACTAAGGCTCACTGTTGGCGGTCGACAATGCATTCCCCAATGCCATCGGAGAAATCGGGTGCACGTAGATTGAGCTCTCAGCTCAACGATAGGCTATGGCCAGCTCAATCAGAGAAAAACCAGCATCGGGTTCGGCCATGTGAAGCACAGACTTACCAGCGCAGCCAGCTTCGACCGAATAATGCGCCTAGTACCATCGGCACCAGCATGCCCAACAAGTACCACACTCCCCAAAATGGTATCTGCATCTCGGGGCAGCCAAGCGAGTAAGCAATCGTTGCCATTGAGCCTGCTAGTAGTCCGCCGCAGGCTCCTGAGAGCGTCAGGTTGGTGGGTGCAAGACCGCGTAGCGCCCAAAACACAGTGATAAACCCAGGAATCGACAGCAAGGTAATGTTGAGCACGCATACCTTCCAGGTTTGGCCGAGAATGATCGCTACGCGGTCGTCAGGTGGGGCTACCAAGAGTACATAGATAGATCCGACCCACACCGAAGCGACTGCGGCAACAATCAGCATTTTTCCGGGGCCCGAGGCAATTCCAGGTCTAGCCAGCCTCATTACCATGCTCAGTGCACCGATCATCAGACAGAGCGGAAAGGCGATCTTTGCCCAAAAAATCGGTGTAGCCATGACCAGGCCCAGGTCTGGCCGAACGCCCATTATTGCTATTACCAGCAAAGTGGCGCCCAAGAGGCCGGCCAGCACCGCGCCGCTGAAACGCTTAGCGAGTGTCCTGCGGTCAATCGGGGCCACACCCGACGCGAGTAGGGAAATAAAATCATCAGTATTCATCGTGCACCTCTAACCCTTAACGCCAGAGCTTTAAGCCCTCGGTGTATCCCTATCTTCACCGCAGACTCAGATAACCCCGTCATTTGAGCGGTTTCAGTAACAGACAGCCCTTCTATTTTCACGTGCACGATAGGTAGACGCTGACGTTCAGGTAGCTGCTCAAGCAACCTGCCTAGGTCGCGACTGGCCTGCGCAGGTTCAAGATATGGCTCGGCAAATAGCTCTGCCGCATCGTCGAGGGAATCGTTGAACACGTCATGACGTGACCTCCCTCGGAAAAAATCGGTGAGCTTGTAGCGCGCAATGGCAAAAACCCACGCCGTCAGCGGTTGGTCGATCCGATAAGTCTGACGCGCATTATGAACGGCCAGCAGAACCTCTTGCAGCAAATCCTCGACTTCACCTGGTCGCCGCTGAAGTCTCGAGCGTAAAAAACCACGAAGATGGCCACTTAACTCCGATAGAAACGTTCGATAAGACCGCTCATCTCCGTCCAGACCTGCGATAAACAGGGCCTGAAGGTGGAGTTCTCGACTGTGCAACACGTCGTTATGTGTAGTTCGTTCCATCGTTCGCTCTGGTTACACGAAAAGTAAAAATATCTCGCTCCTGCTTGATGCCGGCGTTAGTGACGGGCAGCGGATCTAACATGCGGTACCGGCATAAGGTAACAAGCGAATCAATTTTGCAGGTTTGAAAAATATTCAGCGGTCGCTGTAACCGGAAGTGAAAAACCATCGAACTACCTTTTGGATCGCAAGCACGGCACTCAAGCGCTGATGCGACGCCCCCCCATCATCTGGAGACACAACCATGAATAATCTCAAGCTTGCCGCGCTCGCTGCTGCCTTCTCTACATTCGCTGCAGGTGCTATGGCCGCAGACACTCCTGCTGCCGCAGGCGCCATGGAGAAATGTTACGGCGTCGCCCTAGCGGGCAAGAACGATTGCAAGGCGGGTGCAGGTACCACTTGCGCAGGCACCGCCAAAGTGGACTACCAGCCTAATGCCTGGAAAAACGTCCCTGCGGGTACTTGTACCTCCATCAAGACTCCAAAAGGCATGGGCACTCTCGCACCGAAGTAATCGTAATACTACGGGGGCACACCAACCATGAAAACTGAACGCCAGATGGGGGCCGGGCTCGGCCTGAAACCGAATCATTACTCAGATGCGCTTGACTGCACGGCTGAGGGGGTCTGGTTCGAAGTTCATCCGGAAAACTACATGGTAGATGGTGGCCCCCGTCTCGCATGGCTGGAGGCAATTGGGAGTCAACACCCGCTTTCGCTGCACGGCGTTTCACTTTCACTGGCTGCCGATTGTCCGCCGGACGAAAACCATTTGATGCGCCTGAAAGCGCTGGCAGATCACGTTCAGCCTGCGTTGATTTCCGAGCACCTAGCTTGGTCAGCATGGCATGGCCAGTATCATCCTGACCTATTGCCATTCCCTCGCACGGTCGAGGCATTGCAGCGCATCGTAAGCAATATCCAACGGACACAAGATGCCCTAGGACGCCCTATTGCCATTGAAAACCCCACCCATTACCTACGCCTGGATGGTCATGAATTCAGCGAACTCGACTTTTTGACCGAGCTGAGCGCGAGAACTGGCTGTGGGTTACTGCTGGATGTCAATAACGTCCACATCAGCGCGCATAACCTGGGTTTTGATGCGGGAACGTATCTGGATGCCTTCCCGGCTAAGGCAATCGTGGAAATCCATTTGGCAGGCCACGCAGTGGATCCGGGGGATACGCGGTTGCTAATAGATACTCACGATGCCCCCATCGCTGACGACGTCTGGTTGTTGTATCAACGCGTTATCGAACGGATCGGCATGCGCCCGACCTTGATCGAGCGCGACGACAATATCCCAGGGTTCGACGTCTTGCTGGCTGAACGAGACAGAGCACAGGCGCTGTTGAACATCGGTCAGAGGCGATCATCGGAAGTGACGATATGAACACCTCACTCGCAAGCTTTCAGGATGCATTCGTCGATGCGCTATATGAGCGAAATTCGACTGGAATGACTGCACTAATCGAACAGCCCGGTTTTTTGGTGTACCGCAATACTGTCTTGAAAGGATCCACGGACGCGTTGCTCGCAAACTTTCCCACCATCGAGCGTTTGGTCGGGACAGAGTGGCTTAAGGCCGCTGCTGCGATCTATGCCCGGCAGTCGCCACCGACGGATTCCCGACTGCTGCACTACGGCGCTGATTTCCCGGATTTTCTCGACGCTTTTGGACATGCGCGAGAAATGCCTTATCTGGGCGACATTGGCCGCCTGGATCTGCTTTGGATACAAGTCCATTGCGCCAAAGATGAGCCCGACATTGATCCGAGTTTATTTGCGAGCATGTCCCAAAAGGACTTGGCCCGCAGCGGACTCACACCGAAGGCCGCTTCCCGTTGGGCCTGGTTCCCAGACCACCCGGCTTACACCATCTGGCGCTTCAATCGCGAACAGCGGGACATGCCTGACGAACTCGACTGGCGCGGCGAAGGAGCGCTTCTGACGCGCAAGCAAGGCCGGGTTTGTTGGGAAGCCGCCAGTGCTGCGGATTGCACGTTTCTAGACGCCTGCGCGGCATACCTGCCGCTTGAACTGGCTGCAGAAAAAGCCCTTGAGGTTCAGTCTGATTTAGATCTGGCAGACCTCATTGCCCGCTTGTTCAGTGCCGACGCGTTCGTCGCTGTAAACACCCACAGCTCTCTCTGAAGTTTAACCAACGGAGACATCATGGACGTGATACGAAATACATCGTCCACCGCCGATAAGTCCTTGCGTGGCATTTGGAACCGCATTGCAGACCGACTTGGCTTAATGATTGGTGACTCGCTATTGGTGCTGGTTGCTCGCCTATCCATCGCGGCCATTTTCTTGATGTCAGGACGTACCAAAGTCAGTGGTTTTTTGACGATCACGCCCAGTACTTATGAGCTGTTCCGCACCGAATACTCACTGCCATTTATCTCTGCGGAACTGGCCGCGCATCTAGCTACCTACAGTGAGCATTTGTTTCCACTACTTCTTGTGTTAGGCCTGTTCTCACGACTTTCAGCATTCGCGTTGCTGGGCATGACTTTTGTGATCCAGGTGTTTGTCTACCCTGACGCCTGGCCAACGCACCTTTCCTGGGCAGGCTTGCTGCTGCTCATCGTCGCACGTGGTGGAGGTGCAACGTCGCTGGATCGACTACTCGGCCTCAAGTGATGCTTTGCACCTTGTCCACGCACTGCCTGTCGGAAACGTGTGATGAGTCAAAACCAATTTTGTCTGACAGATAACAGGCTTTAAACGTCGGTACCAAATATTGAACTAGATAAATTTTCCTGGCTTAAGGACTGAAAAGTCCAATAATCAATAGGTGAGTGTTGTGCTCGTCTGAATGGATATTTGGCGATGTCGGAGTGACTGAACGGCTGCGCACGATTCACGCGCCCCTCGTATCGAGCACTCGCCAGACGCTCCTCAGTCCAGCGCAAAAAACTTATTTCGGGGCATATGCAGCCACCGACTTGCGAATTTCCTCCCGAGCCTCATCAGCGCTCCCCCAACGGCCCATCTTCACCCACTTCCCCAGCTCCAGAGCTTTGCTGTTTTCGAAGAAATGCTGGATCTGTGCGAGCAAAAGCACGGGAAGGTCTTCCCACTCCTTCACGTCGCTGTACTTAGAGCTGAGCTTGTCATGAGGCACCGCGATTACTTTGACCCCAGCACCTACTTCGCTTGTCATGTACATCACACCAACCGGGCGGCTGCGAACTACAACGCCAGCCGATACCGGGTACGGGCAAATCAACAGTACGCCCCGAGGATCGCCATCATCACTCAGCGTATTTGGAATAAATCCATAGTAGGCGGGATAAAGCGTCGATGTACTGAGGAAGCGGTCAACGAAGGTCTGTCCACTTGTTTTATCCACCTCGTGTGTAACCGGAGAGTGGTTAGCAGGAGTCTCGATAACCGTAAAAAAGTCATTGGGGATCGCGATACCTGGTGGAACATCCGTATAGCTCACGTTCGTACCTCAAAGGTTTAGGAATGGCTTGGAGGCCTTTCTGCCGACGGTGCCCATTTCAATTGGGGTTTTTACGTAGAATACGGAAATCTCCTAAACCTCCAACCTCTTGAACAACATTTCGGATTCGTCCTCGGTGATAGCCATGCGAATCTCCGTAGGTTGATCTGCCAGCTCAAAAAAAATGCGATGAGTGCAATTTACCTGTGTGCCCAAATCCTTCAATTGCTGTGCAGAGGCTCGCGCCGCGCAACCCCATCTCTTTAGCCACGTCGACGATCCATTCGCCCAGCATCTTTCCCTGACAACAACGGTTCTGCTGGGCGAAGAAAATCGCTAGATAACCTCTCATGTTCGTCTCCTCAACGTGGCCCCAGAGTGGAAATAGCGTTGCTGTGCGAGCGACTGGTATCAAGCAGATGTGTGACTATCGCCGTGACTGCGCCTACAAGGTGAGCGGAAACACCAATCACGCGCTCTACTGTCACCTCCGAATGCGTCACGGCAGTCCTTCAGTGTGGTAATCAGAACATGAGTATTGCCTACAAAACCTCGACAAGATGACTGAACCCGAACGACAAGCGCTCTGGGACGTGTTCAGAAGCTGCTCGCCAGACTTGATGCAAGGGAGTTGTTTTGAAGGAGAGTGGACTTCCAGTCAAAACTTGCGTGACTTGCGGCCTTCCCTTCTCATTGAGGAAAAAGTGGGCACACTGCTCGGAGAAAGTTCGCTACTGGTCGGAAAGCTGCCGGCGTAGTAAACGCTGAACTAAAGAAAAAGGGCCATTCCTGGCCCTTTTGTACTCAAACCAAGATCACTTGGTCAGCCAGGACTCTACTGTCGTGGAGCCGTGTTCTGCTTTCCATTCTTTCAAGGTCTTGTGGTTGCCACCTTTGGTTTCGACGACTTCACCGGTGTGAGGGTTTTTGTAGACCTTCACCTGACGAGGCTTGCGAGCGCCAGATTTTGCCTCGACTACAGGGGCACGACGACTAGCTTGCGGATCGAGCAGATTGATCACGTCCTTCAAGCTGTAGCTGTACTCGCCCAACAACGCGCGCAGTTTGGTCTCAAATTCAATTTCTTTCTTCAGGCCGTCATCGCCTTTCAGGGCTTCAAGAGCCTGGAGCTGTTCGGCGAGGTTTTTTTCGAGCTGGCGGTATTCGGCGAGTTTGGACATGACAGGTCTCTTTTCAGTAGTTACCTAACAGTATATTGCAAATCGGTCAGCGCAATAGAGGCTGCTTGCGACAACTGAGTTAGCAGCCGAAAATTATGGCTCAGCAATAATTATGGCGGAGCCATAATTTGGAATAATCCAGTTTTGCTGCGAAATTTCACTCCACGTGACCACTTGCATGCGTTCTGACCAGCGATTGCATCGGATTTGACCAGCACGTGTTGTAACCATGATCGGCAGAGAACGGCCAAAAGCCGCCTGTGGTTGGAGCAATGGCAAATGTGCACCTATGCTCTGCCTGCTGGAAGAACTGATCACGCAGAACGTGCTGCTCCGACAATGGTGCGCAATAACTGTAGTAGGTCAGCGGTTCCGACGGTGCTCACCGTGACGCTGGCCTCAGCTGAAAAGGAGTGAACCCCCGGATTAAGAGCTATGCGAGGCATCGCAAACACACAAGGAGTGGTATCCATGAAAACGTTCCCCCGCACCACCATCGGACAGGGCGGCGCTGTGATTGCCAGCCTGTTGCTCGCTACCTGCGCATGGGCCGAGACGATCCCTGAGTCGCTCACGACGCCCGCCAAGAGCGAAACCCGCCTCGGCACGCTGGAATTCCTGGACGGACAGCCGAACGAGGCGACGGTCGACAAAGTCTATGACCAACTGGACTTCTCGCACGCGACTCGCGCGTTTTCGGACACTCTGCAAGGCGTCAGCATCCACGCTATCCGCAAGGGTCTGCAGGACATCGGCGTGAAAGACAACGAGGTGATCGTCTTCTCGGAGCTGATGGATTCCAAATCGCTGTTCCTGACGCCCAATGCCGACACGATCTATATCATCTCCGGTTTCGACCTCTCGAAGGGGCCGATGGTGGTGGAAGTCCCGCCTGGAGTCCTCGGCACCGTCCAGGATGCTTGGTTCCGCTGGGTTATCGACATGGGCGTGCCAGGCCCTGATCGCGGCCAAGGAGGGAAATATCTAATCGTGCCGCCGGACTACGAAGGCCCATTGCCAGAAGGGGAGTTCAACGTCGCCCACTCCAAGACCACACACGGCGTTTGGTTCGCGCGCGCGTTCATCGAGAACGGCAACGATCCCAAGCCGGTGGTCGAACAGATCAAGAAAACCACCAAGGTCTATCCCTACAAAGCTGGCGGTGTCGGGACACCGATCGCCGAGTTCTTGGCGGACAAGGCCAAGCTTAGCGCGGTCACCCCGCCACCGTCGACCGCGTTCCATGAAGGCAGCGGCAAGGTGATGAACACCATTCCGCCGAACGACTTTTCATATTTCGAAATGTTGAACGAGGTCGTGCAGCAGGAACCGGCCACCAGCCTCGACCCCGAGTTGATGGGGCCAATCGCCGCCATCGGGATCGTTAAGGGCAAGCCCTTTGCACCTGATGCGCGAATGAAGAAGATTCTCATGGAAGCGCTGGTGGTAGCCAACGCGACCTCACGCAGCCTGTTCATGAGTCCGCGCGATAAGTCATGGTATTACTACGACAATGCGAATTGGCAGAACATGCTGTTCGCAACTGGCCACGAGTTCGAAACGCCAATTCCGCAGATCACGCCGGAGGGAGTGAAGCCTTTTCCTGCGACCGGCTACCGCCAACTGGATGCGCGTTCAGCCTTCTTCTACGGCGTCACCGGCATCACACCCGCGATGGCCATGCGACTACCCGGCGCTGGTTCGACGTATTTGTGGACTATGGTCGACGCTCAGAATAACTACTTCGATGGCGCCAAGACCTACAAGGTCAGCCTGCCGAAGGACATCCCCGCAGAAAAATTCTGGTCGTTCACGCTTTACGACAACATGACTCGGTCGATGCTCGACACACCACAGCGCTATCCGCGCTCCGGCAGCCAAAGCTTCCCATCACCGGCTGCGGAGCCAAACGCTGACGGGACGACGACGGTCTACTTCGGGCCGCAGCAACCTAAAGGAGTGGCACGCGGCAACTGGATCCAAACCATACCCGGCAAAGGCTTCTTCCCATGTCTGCGCCTCTATAGCCCGCTGGAGCCCTTCTTCGCCAAAACGTGGCGTCCGAGCGAAGTCGAGTTGGTGAAGTAAGCGAATTTCGATTTTGAACAGCGTGGATCGGTACCTACAGGGATCGGCTTCACGCATTCAAACGCGAGATCACAGCCTTGCACATCCCAGAGACGTTAAACGATGGTCGTGGTTGGCATGGCAGTTATCTGCCTGCCCCCCCTGCACTGATCCGTACGTACGGAACTACCGCATACGGCTCCTGGATTGGGTACTTAACGCGAATCGATCCTCAGGACGTAGACGCTTACGCCGAATTGACCCACGTGCTTAAGTAAGACTGCTCCACCCACAAGTCGGCAAAGATCCAGTACTGGCAACGGTTCGCGAAGAGACAGACTGGGTCAATATTAACTCGGCAACTGGCTTAACTCGGCGTCGGCGCCAACAATTAAGTAAAGGGCCCTCTCGGGCCCTTTTGTACGCAAACTAAAATCACTTGGTCACCCAGGACTCAACAGTCGCGGAGCCGTGTTCTGCTTTCCACTCCTTCAGAGTCTTGTGGTTGCCGCCTTTGGTTTCGACGACTTCGCCAGTGTGAGGGTTTTTATAGACCTTAACCTGGCGAGGCTTCCGCGTGCTGGCTTGAGGCTCAGCGACTGGTGCACGACGACCAGACTTCGGATCAAGCAGGTTGATCACGTCTTTCAGGCTGTAGCTGTACTCACCCAGCAGGGCGCGTAGCTTGGTCTCGAATTCGATTTCCTTCTTGAGGCCTACATCGCCTTTCAGTGCTTCGAGAGCCTGGAGCTGTTCGGTAAGGTGCTTTTCCAGTTGGCGAAATTCTGCGAGCTTGGACATGGTCGTTCTCTAGGTAGTTAGTCGCCTAACAATATACCAAAATCTGTAAATCGGATTAAGGCTCAGCGCTTCCGATGTACCGAAATGTCACTGCTGCTCACCCTTAAAAGAAAATTGCGACTTTGCTCCCAATGGGATCGCGCAGATATGTTCCCTACTGCCTTTTGGACAACGAGAGTCGCACAAAACCATTCGGAGTCGCCAGCCGCGTTGAGTATAGAAATCATGGGTAAGGATCAGTGAGCCCCGCATCCAGCGAGTTAGGTTCGCAGCCCTGGTTTACTCGTCCTCCGCTGCAAGCGGTGAATTGAGGTCAACATCTACCTGACCGAGTAGCGCAAAGATTCGAGCGACCAGACGCGTATCCACAGGCAGCATTCGCTCCGGATACATGTCCATGTCAGCAGCCAGAAGCCCGAGAGTTCGGGATACGGATAGATAGGCTTCCATCGGTTCATTCGCTTGCGAAGTCTTCTGAACGTGGTGCGCAGACTTGATGTTGGGGATACGAGGGTCACTCATGACTCAACCTCATGCGGTTCGACGTTGCAGCAACTGCGGCAGGTTCCGCCTGTTCTGATGCCGAAGTGTTGCTCCGGTTAAAGGGAGCTTTGAGATGTGAAAATTATGGCTCAGCAATAATTATGGCTGAGCCATAATTTGAAATAATCCAGTTTTGTCGCTTCGCCACCGATCGTGGAACTCAAATCACCAGCAGGACACCGTTCAAAGCTCAGCGACCAACGTCGCGATGTACCTCTATGGTGACGGAGCAAACCGAGAGGCCAGTGCCTTGAAAGCTCTGCAAGCATTCGCGCGTCTAGCAATGCATGGTGCGGCAGATCAGATAGATCCTGCTCCTCAAGAGCTTCCGCACTTACCTGATTGGAAAGGATCGTGAGGTCGTTTGGTTGATCCATAACGTGGATTGGCCAGGGTTGATGATCTACACAAACGAGATCACGGAACAACTGCCAATCCCAATGTGGCGCATCTGAACACACCTCAAGTTTCTCATCGAAGCTGCCTAGAAATCTTCGAAGCGAGGCTCGAGCTTCGACAAGCGACTGACCACATCGCAGAGGATCAAGCTGTGGTAGAACGTTCTGAATAACGAAATCACTACAGTCTTCGACCAAATAGGTGTCGGTCAGTTCAACGTAGAACTCTTGGCCCGACTCTGATACCAGAGCTAGGGATATCAGCTTCGAGTCCCGATTGAGCTGAGTAAATTCGCAATCAAGGAATATCTTCAACGCCCTGTCCTTTTCATCGAGTGTTAGCGTGGCCCGTCATTGGCGCCCATGCTCGTCCCACTATTTAGAGTACCGATCGCTCTGCGAGGAGCATGACTACCAAGTCGGCCGAGTATGATGTGGCGCTGCATTTGTGATTGGGCGTGGGGTTTGTCAGTCATCTCCCCAGGGATCGAATTTGTCCCCATACCTAGCGTGTAAGGCGCGATTGCGCTCGATCCGCCTGATCCACGGATCGTAGTCCGCGGGCAAAGCGGTGATCTTAGCGCTGATGATCATTTGCACCGCATTGTCACGCAGTAAGCTACTGGTCAGCTCGCGGTATTCGCCACGCGTAACCACACCATAAATATCGTGATTATCCTTTACATAGAGATCGGTCATTCCTACCCGCATATGGCCATATTTTTTTACGTCTTCGGGGTAGATGTCCTCTAGGCTTAGGTATCCCATTTCGAACTCCGTGCCAAGAATGTACTCACTGAATAGCACTGCCTCTACGCTCCGCAATGTTCAAAGGTGCCACCGATACCGTGCACCATCATTGAAATCGCTCCTTCGCGCCAGCGCCTACGTAAACCAGCCAACAACAAGTGATTTAGTGTGCGCATGATAGCCTCAGCTCAGTTATCACCGTTCCGAGAATCCGCTTTGAACACACATGACGCACGTGCCGATTTCAACACACTGATCAACGCACCGAAATTTTCCGACGACCCCGTTGGGAACCGCCAGAAGAAGCGGTGGCAGCTCATTGCTGGCGACATTTTCAAAAGCACTTCCATCGAAGCCCTGTTGGAGGCGAGAGGAAAAGCTGAAGGCTACATCCATGGCTTGGTGGACGCCGGGCATCTTTCAACAACCGATACCGACCGCGACTATCTAATCCTGTGCGCGGTTCGTAGGCGCCGTGGTTTTTTGCAACAGCTGCTGAACGAGCTCGGTTACTGAGCTAAGGCGAGCGGTGACTCCGCTCGATGGCGAGCGTTACAGGACAGATGCCGCTTGAAGCGCTCCGCATGGTGAACTCGGAGCGCAGCAAACTAAAACCGTAAGAGGCCCAGCAAGCGAAAGTTCAGAGGTTTAGGGGAGCTCGAGCAATGAGCTTGTCCTGAATCGACAGCCATTCCTCCATTGAAATGAACACCGCAGTCCTGCGTTCTCCATCAACGAAAACTGGTTTACGAGTCGTGATCACCTGGTCGAGCAACTCGTCAAAATGGGCTATTGCCCTAACGACTGACCATCGTTCATCTGCCATATGACACGGCCCTACCAGGTTATCAAATGATGGCTTTCATACTACCGATTAGAATCTATCGGCGGACTGGAGAAGCTTCAAAAAGCTAGCTCTGCCGAGGTCTCGCCTGAAGCTAGCGATGACGTAATTACCATCTTGAGTCTCGAGTAACCAAAATCGCCCTTCTTTCCTCGCCGACTGAATTTTACCCGTGTGAAGAATTGAACCATCAGCTCTGTGGTAGGCATCATCCTTCGCAGAGTGATCGAATGACACCCCGACGCATGTGTCATCTGCAATAAAAGCGTCGCTGATGAATGCCGTGACAGGCACCGTGTATTTGCGAAGGCTTGCTCGCACCAACCGGCGCAGCTGAAATTCGCTGACATCTTTACTATGAAATTCCAGCTCAATTACTTCAGGCATCCAACTCAAGCTCCAAAACGACCATGAATATACCGTCGGCAAGCATCGCTCACCCTGCCTTCATTGAAAAAGCGGCACCAATGCTAGCCTCTTTTCTCAGTCCTGGCCCAAGCAGGAGATAGACAGTATTTTTGGTTTCAAACATACAGCCTTCAGTGAAAGAGACACCGAAATTGCTACGAACCCACATTCGAGGCTGGAAGCGTCCTTTGCTGTCCAGGACTATCTCATGAGCAAAAAGCGTCGCGGGAAGTAGACCAAGCCCGCTTAGCTTTTCTTTCTCATCAGGGTTAACCGTAAGGTCGATCAGGATCCACTGCTTCACCACGCAGAATGCTTTGCCTGGGAATGTTTTTGCTGCCAATGCAATCAGCTCATCTTGGGTGCCCTGCCAGCCAAGTGCTTCCTTCCCTGCTCCGTAAAGGAGCTGGGAAATCTCTTCTAACGTAACCATGTGAATTTCTCGATCGATTGGGGTTTAGATCGCAAAAATGGAATTGATCCCAGCGCCAGACGTAGGAAAAAACTCAAATTGCTGAGGTTCATCGCTGCATGCCGCCCCTCAAATCTCGAGCAAAAGATCCTGATCGAAACCGGTATCTTCGGTTGGGTATCCGCGAGGATTTGACACAACTCTGCAACCTCGTTTAACGAAATCCGCAGCGATGTGGGTATGTCCATAAATCCACAGATCGGCATTTTCCAAAAGCTCAGGCCAGTTATTTGCGTACGCAGCAACGAGGTGTTCTGGAAAATCCCCACTTACGTATTCCGACGTAGGGGCATGGTGCGTGACGACAACAGTTTTACCGTCGAAAGGCTTGTCCAATTCCCCAGTAAGCCAGGCGTACGCCGCCTGAGATTTAGCGATCAAGTCATCAGGACGCAAACGTCGGAAATTTGCATCCGTTCTGATCACAGTGAAATCGTTCATCCAGTCCCAAGCGACTCTTTTCGCGGCAACGACATCTCCGGTCGACGAGTAATCTGTCCAAGCAGTCGTGACCAAAAACCTGGTTTGATTCAGGATCAAGGCCTCGTTTTCGAGGACGTGCACATGAGGCGCTGCCGCGTCCCTCATTTTTTGAAGTGTGTGATCAATGTGGCCGCCGTAGTACTCGTGGTTTCCACAAACGTAAATCACAGGGCATTGGAATGTGTCGTTTGCCCAGGAGACTCCACGCGATTTGATATCAATGTCACCGGCGAGAATGACTACGTCCGCGTCGGTTATTACGGGCTCGAACGGAGCGAAGCCGAGGTGCAGATCTGAGTAAATCTGAATCTTCATAGCAGACGACCACTTTCGTTTTAGTTGTACATTGTATACAGCTGTGGCGGGCGGCCTCCGACCATGGCGCGCCTTGCCAGGAGAGGCTGCGATTTACGTACTCGGATTAAAAAATCACTCGAAGCCCTTTGAGAGAGTGAGGGTCAACAAGACAGCCTGGGGCATCCGTATAAGCCTTTTCGTCGCCAATGTTATGAAGGCAAACACGAGCACCACTAGAGTCATATCCGACCAGCAACCCCGAAAGCCCCTCCATAATCCATTTGCCGGCTTTGTTCATCCACCCAGGCGTGACGACCTGAATTTCCGTAACGACAAACTCGCTGGTTTGTTTGGAAAGTATTTCTTCGAGCATATCGACGTCACTAATCATCATGGTGCTTGACCATACCGTGCCCTCCAAGCGCTCCTGAAGGACGACGTGATACCAAGGATGAGCCAAGTGGCGTTCAAACATCCGCCAGTTCGAATACCCATCCCCAAAAATATTAGGAGTGCCCTCGGCAACAGTTTCATGACTTCTAAACATTTCACATTCCCGTGGATCTACAGGCCGCTGTTGCAGCTGACATCACTGATAAAGAGACAGTATCGCGGCGAGGCTGGCTGCCTTTTCGTCGCCGTCTCCCGCCAAAACGTACACCGTGTTTTTGGTTTCAAAGAGAAAGCCATCTTGGAATGAAATGGCCATGGTGCTGCGAACCGAGTTTCCGTAATCGAAGCGTCCTCGGCTGTCTAGGATGACTTTTTCGGCGAAAACAAAGAGCGGCAAGTGGCCATGAACGTGGATTTTGGTGAGATCCGCATCGCTAGCTATCGCGCGTACGATCGTCCACTGCTGGACGATGCAAAAGCCTTTGTCGGGGAAGCGGGTCTGCGCGATATGAATTAGCGCTTCTTGGCTTTCTTCAGATCCAGAGCGTGGCTCTCCAGTGGTGGAGAGGAGCTCGCTGGCTGCTTGGATTTTTTCGATTTCCAATCAAAAAGCCTCTGACAATACATGTGATATGTTTGCGCGGGATCTCGCTCCCTGATCGGAGCGCGGATGATACCGGTGATTCCCAAATAAGAACTATATTGCATAGATGGGAATTTATCAATGTGGCCTTATCCTTTCCTTTGTGGGAAGTACTCATGCCACTGCGATTAGCGCTAGCCGCGATCCTACGATTGACCAGGAAAGCACGCGGCTTGTCCCAAGAGCAGCTTGCTGCCGCAATAGAAGCGAGGCACCTACACAACCTTGAGCACGCAAAGTCCAGCGTGACCCTTGACACTCTTGAAGGGATTGCCAAGCGTCTTGATGTCGATGCTGTAGCTTTACTGGCTGTGGCATCCAAATACGAGAGGCAACAGTCCACCGCTGACTATCTTTTATTCCTGAGCGATGAGATCCAGAAGCTTGAACAGCTAGGTGTGCTGGCCAGCCTGCCAAATGAATTTCAAGATGGTGATTTGCGGACGGGTAAAGCAGGCAAGCGACCGGTGCCCGCTGACAAGATCCAGGCAGTGCTTGCCTGCAAGGGACAGGGTTTAACTCAGAAACAAACGTGCTCAGAGCTTGGCATGGCGGCTTCAACGGTGAACAAGATTTGGCACTCGGATGCAGTTGATGCATCGTAGCTGAGTTCATCCGATAGGTTGAGCAGTTTGGTCGTTGAGCAAGAGGCCTGAAGCGCTAGCAAAAAAACCGTTCAGGTATTTCGAGAAGATCTCCATACCTACGGTCTGAGCGTAAACGGTAAGCAAAATAGGCCGACCATTGCGGACGGCCTAACTCTGCTCATCTATTCGCCAATGCTCCAACGCGAAGTAATTGGATATCGTCGATCACGTCCAAATCCTCGCTCAGTTACTCGCGGGCCAACTGCAGCCTGGCGGCGCTTGTACTCGTTGATATCAACTAGCCTAATCACCTTGTGCACCACTTCTTTGTCGAAACCGGCATCAACAATGGCATCTGCCGAGTAGTCATGCTCAACGTATAAACGCAAGATTTCATCGAGAACAGGATAAGGAGGAAGCGAATCTTCGTCCTTCTGATCTGGTGCAAGTTCTGCTGACGGAGGTCGATCAATAACACGCTGAGGAATGACATATCCAAGAGTATTTCGGTATTCGCACAAGCGGAACACCAGAGTCTTAGGAACATCCTTCAATACATCGAAGCCACCTGCCATATCGCCATAGAGGGTTGCATAGCCGACTGCCATTTCGCTCTTGTTACCAGTGGTTAGAACCAAGTAGCGTTTTTTATTGGAGATAGCCATGAGAATCACCCCACGACAACGGGCCTGCAGGTTTTCTTCGGTGGTGTCTTTGGGCAGCCCTTCGAAAGCGGGTGTAAGTGTACTTAGGAAAGCCTCAACCATCGGCTGAATCGGCATCACGCTGTACTTGACGTTAAGCAGCTCGGCCTCTTCCTTCGCGTCGTCCTGGCTCATTTGGGCGGTGTAGTGGTACGGCATCATCACCGCTTCCACGTTTTCAGCTCCCAAGGCATCGACCGCCACGGCAAGGGTTAAGGCCGAGTCGATACCGCCAGACAAGCCTAGCACAATGCCCTTAAAGCCGTTGCGCTGAACGTAATCACGTACACCAATAACCAATGCTTGGTAAACACTCGCCTCTACGCTCAAAAGTTCAGCTTTCCCTGCCTCAACTGGTACGAGGGAATTTTCTTTTATGGCGAAGTCAGCATGAAAGAGTCCTTCTTCGAAGGCAGGGGCTCGTTGAGTAACTTTTCCGTTCCCATCAACAACGAAGCTGTTGCCATCGAAGACGAGTTCGTCTTGGCCTCCAACTTGGTTCACATAAATCATCGGAATCGAGCATTCATTTGCTCTCTGCGCAAGAAGCTCTTCGCGCTCAGCTTGTTTGCCGCGATGGAAAGGTGATGCATTCAGGGTGAGCATGATTTGCGCACCTGCGGCACATGCTTCATTCAAAGGTTCCGGGAACCATATATCTTCGCAAATACCGAGAGCTATCTTTACACCAAAAAGATCAACAACACACGGCCCAGTGCCAGGCACGAAATATCGTTTCTCATCAAAGACTCGATAATTCGGAAGTTTCTGTTTATGGTAACGACTGAGCTCTGCCCCATCAACAAAGATAGCGCAGCTGTTGTACCTATTACTTTGTAGCTCTTCGTGGCCAGAACCACTTTCAACCCAAGGAAAGCCAACCACTACAGCTATACCTTGAGAACTTTGGCGAACTTTATCTAGGGCCTTTTCAATTCGGAGCTGCATGCTAGAGCGCAGCAAAAGATCCTCCGGTGGATAGCCGCACAAAGTAAGTTCAGGGAAAACGATGATCTGGGCATGGAGTTCGTCACGCGCTTTCTTCGCAGCGTCGATGATCTTCTCAACATTGCCTTGAATATCCCCCACTCGGATATTCAACTGGGCCATTACCACCCTTAAACTCTGCGCCATGGTTCCTCCTATGCCTTTGAGCCGAACGCCAAAATGTAGCTCCCCAGCCGACTCATCATCAGGTCGCTTGCCTTGCCAGGCTCGAACGAGAACCTATTAAAGGTAGAGCCGCATCTCGCCAATGTCGTTCATTATGCCTCATCCATTCCTCGAGCCTAGGACTCGAATGGAGACAAGGTAAGGGGGTGTCCGAAAACTCTTACACTTTTTTTCTGACTGTGCAGCTTTTCCTTTTGCACAACGCACAAGCTAGCTTTTACGCTAATATTTACAACGGATTGGGCACTTTTTTGGGGGGCGGAAGGTTTTGGGCTTCTTCACCAAGTTCGGAGACGGCGCCTGCGACCTCGCCCCCCTCAGCGGCCTGGTGAAACACCAGGTACGGGCCATCGCCCGGCACTTCGGCGCACCTGAGTCACTGGTGGAAAAAGTCCCTACCGCCGACCTCGAAGACCTGTCGCCGGGTAAACCGGACGAAGCCTCCCATGGTGTCACCTACACCGAGATCGATGCCTTCCTGCACGGCGAGCCGGTGCGCGAAGAGGCATTCAGGATCATTTGCGACACCTATAAAAAGACCCAGCACAAGCGGGTGATGCCGTTTGCCCCGTGATTGACCAAAGGGGTCTGTGGCGCGATCAAACGCCAGGCACAAAAAAAGCGTCCCAGCGGGTAATGCCGATCAGTTAAGGAGAAACGACCCCCTATGTGGGAGCGAGCAAGCTCGCTCCCACAATGGTCGGCGTCGCTTAACTGCTCGGCATGAGTGCCAGAGGGACGCTTTTTTGTGGGCGCTACAGGCTTACTTCAGGGTAATGGTGCCTTTCATCATCGAGATGTGGCCAGGGAACGAGCAGAAGAAACCGTATTTTTGCGCAGCGTCGAGTTTCGACACGTCAAAGGTCACGGCGTCTTTCTCGCCAGCACCGATGATCTTGGTGTGAGCGATCACGCGGGTATCGCCGTCCTTGAGGTAGTTTTTGTCGATGCCGGCAGCCAGGCCATCGGTGGCGATCGGCTGCATGTCAGCTTCAGTGCTGATCACCAGGTTATGGCCCATGACGTTCTTCGGCAGGTTGCCGGAGTGGGTCAGCTCGACGGTGAATGTTTTGCAGCTCTTGTCGATTTCAATGGCCTTGGTGTTGAAGGACATCTGGTCAGTGGAGTCAACGGTGACCTTGCATTCGGCAGCCATCAGTTGGCTGCTGGCCAGTGTCAGCAGGGATACCGCAACAAGTTTGGCAAACATGGTGAATCTCCAAGGCAGGGTTAAAAAATCCATATCCTGTAAAGACTGCCTGAAATATTCGTAAGTTCCTATGACCTGAATCAAGAATTGTATACAACTTTCGAGCTATGACACTCATCGAAACAATCTACCAGCCAGACCGCACGCTCGCGCCTAAGATCACCCCATTGCCCCCTAATGGAGTGTCCGTCATGTCCCTCAATAGCCTGTTGTGCAGTTTGCTCGCCGCCTACGCCTGTGGGGCCAGTGGCACCTTTGAAGAAGCCCGCGCCCCGGATTAATTCTTGGAGCAACCCGGCGCCAGCCATTACTCTGCGCTCGTCACTGATCACGGAGGAAGGCATGTCTTTAACATCTGTTTGTGTGTTTTGCGGCGCCAGCACCGGCACTGACCCGGTCTATCGAGAGGCGGCGATTGCCTTGGGCCAGGCGCTGGCCCGGCGCAAGCTGACGCTGGTGTATGGCGGCGGCGCGGTCGGTTTGATGGGGATTGTCGCCGACGCCGCACTGGCGGCCGGTGGCGAAGTGATCGGAATTATTCCCGAAAGCCTGAAAAACAAGGAAATCGGCCACAACGGCCTGACGCGCCTGGAAGTGGTCGATGGCATGCACGCCCGCAAGGCGCGCATGGCAGAACTGAGCGACGCCTTCATTGCCCTGCCCGGCGGCCTGGGGACCCTCGAGGAACTGTTCGAGGTCTGGACCTGGGGCCAGCTCGGCTACCACGGCAAACCACTGGGCCTGCTGGAAGTGAATGGTTTCTACAGCAAACTCACTGCATTTCTTGATCATGTCGTCGGTGAAGGCTTCGTTCGCGGGCAGCACCGTGACATGCTGCAAACGAGCGAATCGCCGCAGGATCTGCTGGATGCACTGGATGCCTGGCAGCCGGTGGTCAGCCCCAAATGGGACGGGCAAAAACCCGATTAACCCTTGCCCCCGGTTTAAAGGCAGAATACGCGCCGCTCAACCTCACCTTCGACCCCAGAGGATCGCCCATGGCTAAACCTAATTACTCCTTCGCCAAGCGTCAAAGAGACTTGGCCAAAGAGCAGAAGAAAGAGGAAAAGTTGCAACGCAAGAAAGCGGCTGCCGATGAAGAGGCCGGTGCACTGAGCCCGGATGCAGAAGGCGAAGTGACTGCCGAAGACGCTGTAGAAACACCGAAAGAGCAGGCGCCAGACGCCTGAGCCCCACCGGACAGTGTCCCGCCTATCTTCTGTAGGAGCTGGCCAGCCAGCTCCTACGGCGGACCGCGCTAGTCCAACGGCATGACCGTCACCCGCACCTCCGGGTCATGGCTGCCGCCCCCCAGAATCACCCCACGCAACGGCGACACATCGGAAAAATCCCGGCCCCAGGCCAGGGTGATGTGCTCCAGCGCCGGCTGCACATTATTGGTCGGATCAAAATCCACCCAACCCACGACCGGACAGAACACCGACACCCAGGCATGGGAGGCATCGGCACCGATCAACCGCGCCTGCCCGGGGGGTGGCTGCGTCAACAGGTAGCCACTGACGTAACGCGCCGCCAAGCCCCTGGAACGCACACACGCCAGCATCAGGTGCGCGAAGTCCTGGCACACCCCACGCCGGCGCTCCAGCACTTCCACCAGCGGGGTTGCGACCTGCGTGGCCTCGGCGTCGAAGGTGAATTCGCTGAAGATCTTCTGCATCAACGCCTGCACCCCGAGCATCAGCGGCCGCCCCGGCGCAAAACAGCTTTCGGAGAACTCGACGAAGGGGCTCTTCAAGTGCACATAGGGCGACTCGAAGCGAAAACGACACGCCTGCAGCACCTCGCTGGCGATCGGCTGGCCACTGTAGGTCAGCACGCTGCGAGTCGCCTCCCAGGCCGGCGACTGCTGGAAGTCGGGCAATACCCGGGCCAGCACTTCGACCGTCAGCCGGGCATTGACCTGCAACTCATCGTGGGGCCGCTCGAATGCCAGGCGGGTCAGCGGGTTGCCGAACACGTCCAGCTCATCGCGGCGGGTCGTCGGCAACGGGCTGATCAGCAACTGCTGCTCGGTGCAGCGTTGCCAGGCGCAAGGCCGCGGCCACAGATGGGCCAACTGCTGGGCGAGGGACACCGGGCTGTCGTAGTGATAATGGGTGTCGTGGAGAATCTGATAGCGGGCACTGTTCACACGGACACCGTTCGTTGGCTGACATCGTCGACATGGGCGAAATGCCGCAAGGCCAGGCGGTCGGACACCTGATTGCTGACATCGGCGACTTCCTGGAGCAAGTCCGCCAGGCCATCAAGGGCAGCGCGCACGCTGCTGTCACCGAACAGCGGGTTTTCCAGGCAGCCGAGGTCGAACCCGGCCAGGCGCTCCACCAGAAGTGGCAACGCCGCCTCGGCAGGCGCGCCGAAGTCATGGTTCAAGCGCTTCAGGGAGCGGCTCACCAGTTTCAACTGGAACAACACCGCATGGGGGTTCTGTTCATCGAGCAGCAACAGGTCCAGCACCGGGATCAACTGCGCCACGGCCAGGTAGCGGGAGCGGTAGGTGATGCTGCTGTTACCCAACTCCAGCAACCATTCCAGGCCCGCCTGATCGAACGCCCCGGCCCCGCGCAGGAAGCCCGCCAGGCTGCTGCTCAAGAACTGCAAACGCTCGATGCGTCGACCAATCATCAAGAACCGCCAGCCTTCGTCGCGAGTCATGTCGTCCAGGGCAAACCCCGACAACGCGGCCAGCGACATCACCAGGCGGTTGAGAAAGTCCAGCAACTCGCCAAAATCCGCGGCCTCGGTCTCCAGCTCCATGGCCTCGCGCTGCAACTCCACCAGCGCCTGCCAGTTCTCGCGCGAGAGCTTACCGCGCACTTGGGACGCTGCCCACTGCAAGCGCTGCAGATTGGCGCGCAGGCTGAACGACCAGTCGGCGCCGAGCAAAGCGGCGAGCAGGCGCTCGGGCAACTCGCCCTCCTCGGGTAGCACCATCAGGCTTTCGCCCAGTTCCACGGCTGCTTGCAGGGCCTGCGGATCGTCGCCGTCGACATAACGCGCGAGCATGATGCGCAACAATCGCGCGCTGTCATCGCAGCGCTCGCAGTAACGGCCGAACCAGAACAGGTTTTCCACCACCCGCGACGGCAGGTATGGATCGCGCCGCACCAGCTCGTGTACGCCGAGGGTCCGGTGGGCTTTCCATTGCTCGCCGACGGGGGCCCCCTCGCCCAGCACCCAGGTGTCTTTGCTCGCGCCGCCACGCTGCATCGATACCACTTCGGCATCCGCCTCGGCGGCGACCCGGGTCAGGCCCCCGGGCAATACTCGATAGCCGTCGCGGCTGGCCACCGCGTACACCCGCATGCCGATGGCCCGTGGTTGCACCTGGCCGGTCTCGGCCTGCCACACCGGTGCCTGGGACAGTTGGGCGAGTTCTTGCGCCACATAGGCATAAGGCCGCGCGCGCATGCGCCGGACCAAATCATCGCGCTGCTTTTCACTCAAATCACGACCAAACACCGGGACAAAGCTCTGGGAAGGAAAGGCCGGTTTGATCAGCAGTTCAGGGAGTTTTTCCAGGGCTTGCTCCAGCACCGGCGGCTCCCCGCACCACCAAGTGGCAATGGACGGCAGGAGTAGCTCCTCGCCGAACAGGTAGTGATTGATCTTCGGCAGAAACCCCAACAGACCCGGCGACTCCAGCACACCGCTGCCCAGGGCATTGGCCACCAGCACCCGCCCCTGGCGCACCGCATCGAGCAGTCCCGGAACGCCGAGGGCCGAGTCGGTGCGCAGTTCCAGCGGGTCGCAGAAGTCGTCGTCGAGCCGGCGCATGATCGCGTGGACCCGGCGCAGGCCGCTCAGGGTCTTGAGGTAGACGGTGGCATCACGCACCGTCAGGTCACCGCCTTCGACCAGCGGATACCCCAGTTGGCGGGCCAGGTACAGGTGCTCGAAATAGCTCTCGTTGAAACGCCCGGGGGTCAACAACACCACCAGCGGCACTTCCTCGGCGCTGGGTGCCTGGCGGGCCAGGGTTTCCTGCAGGGTCCGGAAGAACCCCGCCAGGTGCTGCACTTGCAGGTCGCGGTAGAGTTCGGGAAACGCGCGGGAGACGATGGTGCGGTTTTCCAGGGCATAACCGGCGCCGGACGGGGCCTGGGTGCGATCCGCGGTGACCCACCAGCGCCCGTCGGGAGTCCGCGCCAGGTCCACTGCATACAGGTGCAGGAAGGTTTCGGCGGGTGGCTGGATCCCCTGGCACGGCCACAGGAAGTTGTTATGGCCAAACACCAGTTCCGCCGGCAGCAGGCCCTCGGCAACCAGGCGCTGCGGGCCATACAGGTCCGCCAGTACGGCGTTGAGCAGCCGCGCACGCTGGGCAATCCCGGCCGACAGGTGCTGCCACTCATCGGCGGCGATCACGTGGGGCAACAGGTCCAGCTCCCAGGGGCGGTCGGCGCCCTTGGGGTCGGCGTAGACATTGTAAGTGACGCCGTTTTCCTGGATCTGCCGCGCCAGCAACGCCTGGCGCTGCACCAGTTGCGCGGGCGAACTGCGCTGCAAGTGCTCGAACAGGCGCCGCCAATGCGCGCGCACGGCGCCGCTGTCGTCGAGCAATTCGTGATAGGTGCCCGCCGTGAGCGGGTAACGGTCTAGCAGGTCAGGCATGGAACGCTCGGCAGGCTCAAGAAAAAATCAGGTTAGCGCACAACTATGGCAGCTCTGTCATTGGCTGTTGTGCGCAAAACGGCGCAAATCCAGGGTCATGGGCAGCTCATCACTGAGGGTCAGGGTCGGGATCTCCAGGCGGCCCGGGCTGTGGCCGAGCCGGAAGAACCGCGCCATGCGCCGGCTCTCGGCTTCGTTGGCGTTGACCGGCAGGCTGTCGTAGTTGCGCCCTCCCGGATGGGCAACGTGGTACTGGCAGCCCCCCAGGGAGCGTTGCATCCAGGTGTCGAGCAGGTCAAACACCAAGGGCGCATGCACCGCGATGGTGGGCTGCAGGCAGTTGGCGGGCTGCCAGGCGCGGAACCGCACGCCGGCGACAAATTCGCCGACCCGACCAGTAGGCTGCAGCGGCACCGCCACTCCATTGCAGGTCAGCACATAACGCTGTGGCGCCAGCCCCGTAAGCTTGACCTGCAGGCGCTCCAGGGACGAATCGACATAACGCACCGTACCGCCCGCCGCGCCCTCCTCGCCCAGCACATGCCAGGGCTCCAGTGCCTGGCGCAGCTCCAGTTCGATCCCGCTGACCGCATAATCGCCGACCTTGGGGAAACGGAATTCCAGATGGGCGGCGAACCATTCGGCGCGCAATGCATACCCGGCCGCGTTGAGGTCCACCAACACATCGGCGAAGTCCTGCTCGATACAGTGCGGCAGCAGGAACCGATCATGCAGTTCCGTCCCCCAGCGCGCCAGCTTCGCGGGCGCATAGGGCTCGCGCCAGAAACGCGCCACCAAGGCCCGCAGCAACAGTTGCTGGACCAGGCTCATGCGCGCATGGGGCGGCATCTCGAAAGCCCGCAACTCCAGCAGGCCCAGGCGCCCAGTCGCACCGTCCGGTGAATAGAGCTTGTCGATACAGAACTCGGCGCGGTGGGTGTTGCCGGTGACATCGATCAGCAGGTTGCGCAGCAGGCGATCCACCAGCCAGGGGGCACAGGCCTCACCCGGCGGTGGCATTTGCGCGAAGGCGATTTCCAGTTCGTACAAGGCATCGTTGCGCGCCTCGTCGACCCGCGGCGCCTGGGATGTCGGGCCGATGAACAGGCCGGAAAACAGGTAGGACAAGGACGGATGGTTGTGCCAGTAGCTGATCAAGCTGCGCAGCAGGTCCGGACGACGCAGAAAGGGGGAGTCCGCCGGGGTCGCGCCACCCAGCACAAAGTGGTTACCGCCGCCGGTGCCGGTGTGGCGGCCGTCGATCATGAACTTCTCACTGGTCAGGCGGGTCTGGCGGGCCTCTTCGTAAAGGAACTCGGTGCGCTCCACCAGCTCATCCCAACTGGCGGACGGCTGCACGTTGACCTCGATCACGCCCGGGTCCGGGGTCACCCGAAAGTTGCTCAGGCGCGGGTCACTGGGCGGTTCATAGCCTTCCAGCAATACCGGGCAATGCAGCTCCTGGGCAGTGGCTTCGATGGCGCTGACCAGTTCCAGGTAGTCCTCGAGCCGCTCCAACGGCGGCATAAACAGGTACAAGCGCCCGTCCCGAGCCTCGGCACAGAACGCAGTGCGGGTCAGCCAGTCGGCAGACTCATCGAGCACCGGCACACGCTCCTCAGCCTGCGCGGGCGTGGCGTGGGCCGCCAATTGCGCGGTGTCCGGCAGTGGCGGGAAGTCCTGGTTGGGGTCCTGCGGGTGGATGAACGGATACTCCGCCGCTTTCACCCAAGGCTGGGAGCCCAGCGGCAATCGATAGCCCAGCGGTGAATCGCCGGGGACCAACCGGCAATGCTCATCGCGCAGGTACCAGCGCCCGCTTTGCCACTGGTCGCCCTGGGCGGTGCGCGCCAGGGGCAGGACCTGGCCGATCACCTTGTCCAGGCCCTGGCTGAACACCTTGCGCAACCGCGCACGCTCCAGCGGCTCCTCCAGGCGCGGGTCTTCGGCGCTGACGTTCAGCGGCAAGTTGCCTTCGCGCCAGAGGTAATAGAAGTGATCTTCGTAAGCGGGAAACACAAACCGTGCAGGCAGTTTCAAGCGCTCGGCGACGCTCGCCAGAAAGCGCCCGGCCAACGCGCCATCCGCGCCGTAGTCCTGCTGCTCATCGGCGATCAACGCGCTGTTGTGCCAGACCGGCACGCCGTCACGCCGCCAGTAGCAGTTCAGTGACCAGCGCGGCAGTTGCTCGCCGGGGTACCACTTGCCCTGGCCGAAATGCACCAGGCCTTTGGGTGCGTAATGCTTGCGCAGGCGCTGGAACAGCTCGGCCGATAGCCGGCGCTTGTCCGGGCCGAGCGCGGCGGTGTTCCATTCGGCGCCGTCCGGATCGTCGATCGAGACGAAGGTCGGCTCGCCCCCCATGGTCAGCCGCACATCGCCGGCCTGCAGGTCGCCGTCGATCTGCCGACCTAGGGTCTGGATGGCTTGCCACTGCTCTTCGGTGTAGGGCTTGGTGACCCGGGGCGCTTCCCAGATCCGCTCCACCGACATCTCGTGGCTGAATTCACACTCACAGGGTTCGACCAGGCCGCTGATCGGGGCCGCAGAGGACGGATCTGGACTACAGGCCAACGGGATATGCCCTTCACCGGCAAACAGCCCGGAGGTGGCATCCAGGCCGATCCAGCCCGCCCCCGGCAGATAGACCTCGCACCAGGCGTGCAGGTCGGTGAAATCCACTTCGGTACCGGATGGCCCGTCGAGGCTCTTCACGTCCGCCGTGAGCTGGATCAGGTAACCCGAGACAAACCGCGCCGCCAACCCGAGGTTGCGCAGCAGTTGCACCAGCAACCAGGCGGAGTCGCGGCATGAGCCGGACGCGTGCTCCAGGGTGTACTCCGGGGTCTGGACCCCGGGCTCCATGCGGATCAGGTAACTGATGTCTTCGCTCAGGCGCTGGTTAAGGGCCACCAGGAAATCCACGGCCGGCAGCGGCGTACGCTCGATCCCCTGGAGGTAGGCTTTGAGTCTGGGCGTCAGCGGCAGGGTTTCCAGGTACGGCGCCAGTTCCTTGCGTTCATCGGCGGCGTAGGTGAACGGGATGCGCTCGGCGTAGGGCTCGAGGAAAAAATCGAACGGATTGAACACCGCCATTTCCGCCAGCAAGTCGACTTCAATGCGCAGTTGCTCGGTTTTTTCCGGGAATACGAGTCGCGCCAGGTAGTTGCCCTGGGGGTCTTGCTGCCAGTTGATGAAGTGTTGCTCGGGCAACACCTTCAGCGAGTAAGAGAGGATCCGCGTGCGGCTATGGGCCGCCGGGCGCAGGCGTACGATCTGCGGACCGAGTTCGACGGCGCGGTCGTAGCGGTAGTGCGTGACGTGGTGCAATGCGACATGAATCGACACGGCGTGCCTCCTGCGAGCCTAAAGCGTACCGGGCACCGCGCAAGACTTATGCCATACAGCCGCGCTGGCGCTTTCTCCGGTTGCTTGAGGCAGTACAGCACCAAAATCGGGCAGCGCGGGGAATTGCTTGGATGCCGTTGCACGTAAATGTGGCGTAGGCCGTAAAAGATCGCAGCCTTCGGCAGCGCCTGCAGGCTGCGATCTTTGGATCTTCAGGCCCAACGCAAAACGCCAACCCGAAGGTTGGCGTTCTGTTCAGCTCATACGCGGCTTAGCGTGGCACAACCGGCTTGCGCGCAGGTTTCGGGCCCTTGCCCTTGGCCGCATCCTTGCGCTCCTTGGCCGCCTGCTGGTTGCGGGCGAACGCCGCAGCCTTGGCCTGTTCACGCTTGTCCCACGGGTTGCCACCGTCACTGGCACGCGGCGGCAGGCCGGTGTGCTGGGTGAGGATCTTGGTGGTCTTTTCCGTCGCCGCCACTTTATGGCTGCCGGCCGGCGTCGAGTTCTTGCGACGGGCGCTCTGGTAGCTGTCGGTGGCCGGCTGGTGCAACGGGATCAACTGGTTCTTGCCCGGCCCGATCAGGTCGGCGCGGCCCATGCGGGTCAGCGCTTCACGCAGCATTGGCCAGCCTTTCGGGTCGTGATAACGCAAGAACGCCTTGTGCAGGCGACGCTGCTCCTCGCTCTTGACGATGGTCACGCCGTCGCTCTTGTAGGTGACCTTGCGCAGCGGGTTCTTGCCCGAGTGGTACATGGCGGTGGCGGTGGCCATCGGCGACGGGTAGAACGCCTGCACCTGGTCGGCGCGGAAACCGTTGCCCTTGAGCCACAGGGCCAGGTTCATCATGTCTTCGTCGGTGGTGCCCGGGTGGGCCGCGATGAAGTACGGAATCAGGTACTGCTCCTTGCCCGCTTCCTTGGTGTACTTCTCGAACATGCGCTTGAACTTGTCATAGCTGCCGATGCCCGGTTTCATCATCTGGTTGAGCGGACCTTCCTCGGTGTGTTCCGGGGCGATCTTCAGGTAGCCACCGACGTGGTGGGTCACCAGCTCCTTGACGTACTCAGGCGACTCGACCGCCAGGTCGTAACGCAGGCCCGAGGCGATCAGGATCTTCTTCACACCCGGCAAGGCACGGGCGCTGCGATAGAGCTGGATCAACGACGAGTGGTCCGTATTGAGGTTCGGGCAGATGCCCGGGAACACGCAGGATGGCTTGCGGCACGCGGATTCGATTTCCGGGCTCTTGCAGGCGATGCGGTACATGTTCGCGGTCGGCCCGCCAAGGTCGGAAATGACCCCGGTGAAACCTGGCACCTTGTCGCGGATCTCTTCGATTTCGCGAATGATCGACTCTTCGGAACGGTTCTGGATGATCCGGCCTTCGTGCTCGGTAATGGAGCAGAAAGTACAGCCACCAAAGCAGCCGCGCATGATGTTCACCGAGAAGCGGATCATGTCGTAGGCTGGAATCTTCTCCTTGCCGTACGCCGGGTGCGGGACACGGGCGTAGGGCATGCCGAACACGTAGTCCATTTCTTCGGTGGTCATCGGAATCGGCGGCGGGTTGAACCAGACATCGACTTCGCCATGTTTCTGCACCAGCGCACGGGCGTTGCCCGGGTTGGTTTCCAGGTGCAATACCCGGTTGGCGTGGGCGTAGAGCACCGCGTCACCGCGGACTTTTTCCACCGACGGCAGGCGAATCACCGTCTTGTCGCGGGTCATGCGCGGGCTGGCCAAAATCTGCACGACCTTGGCTTCGCTCGGGTCTTCAACCGGCCCTTTTTCCTGTTCGATGGCGCAGGCCTGGGTGTCCTGGGTGTTGACGTACGGGTTGATGATCTTGTCGACCTTGCCCGGACGGTCGATGCGCGTGGAGTCGACTTCGTACCAGCCTGCGGGCGTGTCACGACGAATGAACGCGGTGCCGCGTACGTCGGTGATGTCTTCGATCTTGTGGCCGTAGGACAGGCGCTGGGCCACCTCGACAATGGCCCGCTCGGCGTTGCCGTACAGCAGGATGTCGGCGCAGGCGTCGATCAGGATCGAGTTGCGCACCCGGTCCTGCCAGTAATCGTAGTGGGCGATGCGGCGCAGGGACGCTTCGATGCCACCGAGCACGATCGGCACGTTCTTGTAGGCTTCCTTGCAACGCTGGCTGTACACCAGGCTCGCCCGGTCCGGACGTTTGCCGGCCATGCCACCTGGGGTGTAAGCGTCGTCGGAACGGATCTTCTTGTCGGCGGTGTAGCGGTTGATCATCGAGTCCATGTTGCCGGCCGCGACGCCGAAGAACAGGTTCGGCTCGCCGAGCTTCATGAAGTCGTCTTTGGACTGCCAGTTCGGCTGGGCAATGATCCCGACGCGAAAGCCCTGGGACTCCAGCAGCCGGCCGATGATGGCCATGCCGAACGATGGGTGGTCGACGTACGCATCACCGGTGACGATGATGATGTCGCAGGAATCCCAGCCAAGCTGATCCATCTCCTCCCTGCTCATTGGCAGGAATGGCGCTGGACCGAAACATTCGGCCCAGTACTTGGGATAGTCAAATAACGGCTTGGCTGTTTGCATGACGGTGACCGGTGTTGAGATGAAAAATCGCGGGCGCGGAATATAGCACAAAATTTGACCAATTCCGACGGCTATGGTCGGAAATTAGTGGCGCAGCCATCGCGGGCAAGCCCGCTCCCACAGGGATCACACTAAACCTGTGGGAGCGGGCTTGCCCGCGATGAGGCCCTTTCAGGCGCTACACCACTTATTCGTCGTCGAAATTGTAGCTGCCCGGCGCCAGGTTTTCGAAGCGTGTGTACTTGCCGATGAACGCCAGTCGTGAGGTACCGATCGGGCCGTTCCGCTGCTTGCCGATGATGATCTCCGCGATGCCTTTATGCTCGGTCTCCGGGTGATACACCTCATCCCGGTACACGAACATGATCACGTCGGCATCCTGCTCGATCGCTCCGGATTCCCGCAAGTCGGAGTTGATTGGGCGCTTGTTCGGTCGTTGCTCCAGGGAACGATTGAGCTGGGACAACGCCACCACCGGGCAGTTGAATTCCTTGGCCAGGGCCTTCAAGGAACGGGAGATCTCGGAAATCTCGTTGGTCCGGTTGTCGCCACCCGACCCCGGGATCTGCATCAGTTGCAGGTAGTCGATCATGATCAACGCGACGTCACCGTGCTCACGCACCAGTCGACGGGTCCGCGCGCGCATCTCCGAGGGGCTGATACCGGCCGTGTCGTCGATGAACAGCTTGCGGTCATTGAGCAGGTTGACCGCCGAGGTCAGGCGCGGCCAATCGTCGTCGTCCAGGCGACCGGCCCGGACCTTGGTCTGGTCGATACGGCCCAGGGACGACAGCATACGCATGATCAGCGATTCGCCTGGCATCTCGAGGGAGTAGACCAGTACGCACTTGTCGCTGCGCAACACGGCGTTTTCCACCAGGTTCATCGCAAAGGTGGTTTTACCCATGGACGGACGGCCGGCGACGATGATCAGGTCAGCCGGCTGCAGGCCGCTGGTTTTCTCGTCGAGGTCGGTGTAGCCGGTAGACAGGCCGGTGATGGCGTTGTCGGTGTTGAACAGGGTGTCGATGCGATCGATGGCCTTGGTCAGCAGGTCATTCACACTCACCGGGCCGCCGGTTTTCGGCCGGGCCTCGGCGATCTGGAAGATCTGCCGTTCAGCTTCGTCGAGAATCTCTTCCGCCGTGCGCCCTTCGGGGTTGAAGGCGCTGTCGGCAATTTCGGTGGCGATGCCGATCAACTGCCGCAACGTCGCCCGGGCACGAACGATCTGGGCGTAGGCCTTGATGTTGGCGACCGACGGGGTGTTTTTCGCCAGCTCGCCAAGATAACCGAGGCCGCCCACCTGAGAGGTCTGGCCTTCCTTGTCGAGCTGTTCGGCGAGGGTCACCACGTCGATCGGCGAGTTCTGGTCGGCCAGCTTGGCAATCGCACGGAAAATCAGGCGGTGGTCATGACGATAGAAATCACCGTCCGAGACCTGATCGAGCACGCGTTCCCAGGCGTTGTTGTCCAGCATCAAACCACCGAGTACAGCCTGTTCGGCCTCGATGGAATGGGGCGGCACTTTCAGCGCTGCGGTTTGCAGATCGTATTGCTCAGGAGCGGAGATATCGTTCATGGCCACTTGGAATTAGATTGTAGAAAATCAGGAACTGCAGAAAGACAAAGGGCACGACCTGTAAACAGGATCGTGCCCGATGTTACCGGCAAGCACCCGAGGGTGCCAGCCGACAAGTGCTGCTTAAGCTGCTACCACGACAACGCGTACGGTGGCTTCAACTTCAGCGTGCAGGTGCACGGCTACGTCGAATTCACCTACGTTGCGGATGGTGCCGTTCGGCAGACGAACTTCGCTTTTTGCAACTTCAACGCCAGAGGCGGTCAGTGCATCAGCGATGTCGTGAGTACCGATCGAACCGAACAGCTTGCCTTCGTCACCGGCGGTGGCAGTGATAGTCACTTCCAGCTCAGCCAGTTGGGCAGCGCGGCTTTCAGCCGAAGCTTTTTTGTCTGCAGCCAGTTTTTCCAGCTCAGCACGACGCTCTTCGAACGCAGCCAGGTTGGCAGCGGTCGCAGCGGTAGCTTTGCCGTAAGGCAGCAGGTAGTTACGGCCGTAACCAGCCTTAACGTTTACTTTGTCGCCCAGGTTGCCCAGGTTGGCGACTTTTTCCAGAAGGATCAGTTGCATGTGAAAATCCTCTTAACTTTTAACCTTCACCGTTCGCGCTATCGACGTCTTTCGGCGTCAAACGACCGCGAAAATCAATCAGGCTGTCGACAATGGCCAGGACCACCAGCAACGGATAGATCAGCTGCATAAACAGCAACAGCGTTACGTACAACCCCACCAGCCAAAACTTGGCCAGTCGCTTTTCAGCCACCAGCCCATGAATCAAGGCCAGCCCGGCGAACACCAGCGGTACGCTGCACAACGGCGTCAACATGGCCATCTGGGTACCGAAGTTCGGCCCCAGAAGCATGCACGCCAGCAGCAACATCGCCGGCCCCAGCGGGATTCGGATGGCGCGAAACTCGCGACCAAAACCACCGGGGTTGTACAACAACGCCTGCCAGTAGCGCCCGACAATCAGGCTCAGCACACTGACGATTTGCAACAAGGCCGCTATCAGGCCAGTCAGGACCGGTGCAATCAGGGCGGCGAGACGCGCTCGCTCCTCTACCGACAATTGCTGGTAGAGGTCACCGAGGGCCAGCGGCAGGATCTTGACCAGTTCCTGTGCCAGCATCTCGATGTGGGGGCGGTAAACCGCACCCAGTACCACCGAAAACACCACTCCCATCGCTACGCTGACCAGCAGCGTGCGGTTCCAGGACTCACTTGCGCGCAAAACCAACGCAAGGCCCGAGGATCCCAGCAGCACCATGAGTGCCCGTGGATCATCGGAATACAGCCACCAAATCAAGGCTGGCAGCATCCCCAGAGCAAGGACGCCCAAGGCGTCCTTCAATCCGCGCCGCAGCAGCACAAGGCTCCCGGCGGCAGCACCCAACCAATACAACAACGGCAATGCCGCGCATCCGGCCACTACGAGGGTGGCCTGCATACGACCGCGCATGATGAACTCAGCTATGGCACGCATGCATTCGATCCTTTGCTACGTGTCGACTGCCCGGTCTCAGCGGCCGTGGCTGTCGGTGTAGGCCAGCAGGGCCAGGAAGCGGGCGCGCTTGATAGCGGTGGCCAGCTGACGCTGATAACGTGCTTTGGTACCGGTGATACGGCTTGGAACGATTTTGCCGGTCTCGGATACGTAGGCTTTCAGAGTGTTGAGATCTTTGTAATCGATCTCTTTCACGTCTTCAGCGGTGAAGCGGCAGAATTTACGACGACGGAAGAAACGTGCCATTTGATAGGCTCCTTAAAAGGTCCGTGGATTACTCGTCAGCGTTATCGCTGTTGTCGCTGTCATCACTATCAGCGCTTTCGGCGCCTTCGTGCTCAGGACGGTCGCGACGCTCACGGCGCTCACTGCGGTTTTCTTCAGCCTTGAGCATCTCGGATTGACCGGTAACGGCTTCTTCGCGACGGATGACCAGGTTACGGATCACTGCATCGTTGTAGCGGAAGTTGTCTTCCAGCTCGGCCAGGGCCTTGCCAGTGCACTCAACGTTCAGCATCACGTAGTGAGCCTTGTGAACATTGTTGATTGCGTAGGCCAGTTGACGACGGCCCCAATCTTCCAGACGGTGGATTTTGCCGCCGTCTTCTTCGATCAGCTTGGTGTAACGCTCAACCATGCCGCCGACTTGCTCGCTTTGATCCGGGTGGACCAAAAAGATGATTTCGTAATGACGCATGAATGCTCCTTACGGGTTGTAGCCTGCCGCTCAAAAGCGGTCAGACAAGGAGTGAATGACACTTATGGACTTGCTTGCGATAGACACATGCGTGCCTGCCGTCACAGCAAGGGGCGCAATTGTAGAGAAGGGACAGGAGAGGTGCAAGGATATTGGTGAATATTTGAACAGTTCGTTCGCATGCGCATTTGCGCGACACCACAACCCCCTGTAGGAGCGAGCTTGCTCGCGATGAGGGCGCAATATTCAACATTGATGCCGAATGTTGCACCGCTATCGCGAGCAAGCTCGCTCCTACAGGGAACACAACCGGATCAGGACTTTTTGCCGGTCCCTGCAGCTTTTACGCTGCGCTGACGCTGGGCTTCGAACAGGCAGACGCCGGTGGCCACGGACACGTTGAGGCTACTGACGCTGCCGGCCATCGGCAAGTGCACCAGGTAGTCGCACAGGTCACGGGTCAGGCGACGCATGCCACTGCCTTCGGCGCCCATGATCAGGATCGTCGGGCCGGTCATGTCCTGCTGGTACAGGCTCTGCTCGGCTTCACCTGCCGTACCGACCACCCACAAGCCACGCTGCTTGAGTTTTTCCAGGGTGCGCGCCAGGTTGGTCACGGCCACCAGCGGAATCACTTCCGCGGCGCCGCAGGCTACTTTTCGTACAGTCGGGGTCAGGGTTGCCGACTTGTCCTTCGGCACGATCACCGCCAGCGCACCGGCCGCATCGGCCGAACGCAGGCACGCACCGAGGTTGTGCGGATCGGTCACACCGTCGAGCACCAGCAACAGTGGCGCGCCTTCGGTACGGTCCAGCAGCTCGTCGAGCATCGCCTCACCCCAGACCTGGCTCGGACTGACGTCCGCGACCACGCCCTGGTGCACGCCCTCGACCCAGGCATCCAGCTCGCGCCGCTCGGCCTGGCCGACCGCAACGCGGTTTTCGCTGGCCAGTTCGATCAGCGTCTGCACCCGCGGATCGCTGCGGCCTTCGGCCAGCCAGATCTGCTTGACGCGTTTCGGGTGGTGACGCAGCAATGCTTCTACCGCATGCACGCCGTAGATTTTTTCCAACTGACTCATGACTTGGCCTTAGGTTTACGTGCCCCGCCGCTTTTGGCTGGAGCCGAGCCCGCTTTTGGCGGACCCTTACGGTGTTTACTCGGTTTGGCTGGCTTGCCGCCGGTGGCCTTTTCAGGCGCCGACCGTCCGGTCTTTCCCCCAGACGCCGCTTTACCACCGCTTTTCGCTTCGGCCAGCAACGCCTGTTTCATTTCCCGACTTTTGCGTACTTCGGCGTTTTTCGCCGCGGCATCGCTTGGGCGGTAGGCTTCGACGGCCTTTTCCTTGGCAGGACCACGACGACCGGTTTTTGCCGGCGCCGGTTCTGCGGCGGTCTTGGCGGCCGGGGCGGCGGTTTCGCTGCCGCGCTTCTTGCGGCCGATCGGCGCGCTGATGGTTTTTTCCGCCATCTCGAAGTCGATCTTGCGCTCGTCCAGGTCAACCCGCATGACGCGCACTTCGACGGTGTCACCGAGGCGGAAGCTGCGACCGGTACGCTCACCGGCCAGGCGGTGGTGCACAGGGTCGAAGTGGTAGTAGTCGCCCGGCAACGCGGTGACATGGACCAGGCCTTCGACATAGATATCGGTCAGTTCGACGAACAGGCCAAAACCGGTCACGGCGGTGATCACGCCCGGGAACGACTCGCCCACGCGATCTTTCATGAACTCGCACTTGAGCCAGTTCACCACGTCGCGGGTGGCTTCGTCGGCGCGGCGCTCGCTCATCGAGCACTGCTCGCCGAGTTGCTCCAGCGTCGCTTCGTCGTACGGATAGATACGCGCTTTCGGAATCGTCATCGCGCCAGCACGTTTGACGTGCGGCGTGTTCATTTTCGAATGGATGACACTGCGAATCGCCCGGTGCGTCAGCAGGTCCGGGTAGCGGCGGATCGGCGAGGTGAAGTGGGTGTAGGCTTCGTAATTCAGGCCGAAGTGGCCCTGGTTGTCCGCGCTGTACACCGCCTGGCTCAAGGAGCGCAGCATGACCGTCTGGATCAGGTGGAAATCCGGGCGATCCTTGATACCGGCCAGCAAGGCCTGGTAATCCTTCGGCGACGGGCCATCCTTGCCTTTGTGCAGGGACAGGCCAAGCTCGCCCAGGAAGGCGCGCAGTTTTTCCAGGCGCTCCGGTGGCGGGCCATCGTGAACACGGTACAGCGCAGGAATCTCGTGCTTCTTGAGGAACTCGGCGGTGGCCACGTTGGCCGCCAGCATGCACTCCTCGATCAGCTTGTGCGCATCGTTACGCACAGTCGGGCGGATTTCCGCGATCTTGCGCTCGGAGCCGAAGATGATCCGAGTTTCCTGGGTTTCGAAATCGATCGCGCCACGCACGTGACGAGCGGCCAGCAACACCTTGTACAGCGAGTAGAGCTGCTTGAGATGCGGCAGGACGTCGTTGTACTCGCCGCGAAGCTGACGCGCCTCGGAGAGTTTCGGCGTTTCCAGCATCGCGCTGACCTTGTTGTAGGTCAGGCGGGCGTGGGAGTGGATTACCGCCTCGTAGAAGCAATAGTCGGTCATTTCGCCGGACTTGGAGATGGTCATCTCGCAAACCATGGCCAGACGATCGACGTGCGGGTTCAGGGAGCACAGGCCGTTGGACAGCTGCTCAGGCAGCATCGGAATCACGCGCTCGGGGAAGTACACCGAGTTGCCGCGAACCTGGGACTCGTTGTCCAGGGCCGAACCGATCTTCACGTAGCTGGAAACGTCGGCAATCGCCACGTACAACTTCCAGCCGCCGGAGAACAGGCGCAGCTTGCCGGGCTTGGACTCGCAGTAGACGGCGTCATCGAAGTCGCGGGCATCTTCACCGTCGATGGTGACGAACGGCAGATGACGCAGGTCGATGCGCTTCTCTTTGTCCTTCTCTTCGACTTCCGGCTTGAGCTTGGCCGCTTCCTTGAGGACCGCTTCCGGCCAGACGTGAGGAATGTCGTAGGTGCGCAGGGCGACATCGATTTCCATGCCCGGCGCCATGTAGTTACCCACCACCTCGACCACATCGCCTTGCGGCTGGAAGCGTGGGGTTGGCCAGTGGGTAATCTTCACTTCAACGAATTGACCGATCTTGGCGTTGGCGTTACGGCCCGGGGTCACCAGCACTTCCTGCTGGATCTTCGGGTTGTCGGCGACGACAAAGCCGATGCCACCTTCTTCGAAGTAGCGGCCGACGATGGTTTCGTGAGCGCGGGACACCACCTCGACGATCATGCCTTCGCGACGCCCGCGACGATCCAGGCCGGACACGCGCGCCAGGGCACGGTCGCCGTCGAACACCAGGCGCATTTGCGCCGGACTCATGAACAGGTCGTCACTGCCGTCGTCCGGCACCAGGAAACCAAAGCCGTCACGGTGACCGCTGATGCGACCCAGGATCAGGTCGAGCTTGTCCACCGGCGCATAGGTACCACGACGGGTATAGATCAGTTGAGCGTCGCGCTCCATGGCGCGCAGGCGGCGGCGCAGGGCTTCGATCTGGTCTTCTGTGGTCAGACCAAACTCTTCGACCAGTTGCTCGCGGTTAGCAGGCGAACCTCGATCAGCAAGGTGCTGAAGGATCAGTTCACGGCTAGGAATAGGGTTTTCATATTTTTCCGCTTCACGAGCGGCCTCGGGATCGAGGGACTGCCAATCGGCCATTAGAGAGTTTTCACCTTGTCTATATGCGGGTTAGTTTGGCATAGGCGTAATGAAACGGGAAATTTCAGGCTATTGAAGGCCCTAAATGCCCTTTCCTGCCGCTGGAATGCGACCGCCTGGCAGCATTCGCAAAATTTTCCCTGTTTTTTTGATATCAGGGGTTTACAGTTAAAACGACGCTCCGTATAGTGCGCGCCATCGACGACGGACAACGTTGCCGATACTGCCCAGATGGTGAAATTGGTAGACACGCCAGCTTCAGGTGCTGGTGACCGCAAGGTCGTGGAAGTTCGAGTCTTCTTCTGGGCACCAATTACGAGCTTGAGATTAGTTCAATTTCAAGGCTCACACAAAAACCCGCGAAAGCGGGTTTTTGCATTTTAGCGGTTTGATTTAATTTTATTAAATCAGGGGTTTACAGATCAAACAGCGCTCCGTATAGTGCGCCACATCAACAGCGGCAACGTTGTCGATACTGCCCAGATGGTGAAATTGGTAGACACGCCAGCTTCAGGTGCTGGTGACCGCAAGGTCGTGGAAGTTCGAGTCTTCTTCTGGGCACCAATTCAAATTCAAGGTCGGTGATCTTGAATCTCACAAAAACCCGCGAAAGCGGGTTTTTGCGTTTCCGGGGTTCAAAAAACACCACAACCTTCGGCAACACCTACCAGACCCTCCGCCTCCCCGCAAGGCGCACTTGAGAAACAATATCGTTTATCATTGTTGCAAGTTTTTACAATGCGACAGTGAGGAACCCTGCGAATGATGTTTCGAAATACCCTGCGCCGCGGCCTGACCATCACGCTACTGGGGTTGGCCCTGGCCTCCCCGCTCACCCAGGCGGCCGATCCGGTTTCCCTCACGCTTTACAACGGCCAGCACAAGGAAGTCGGCGACGCCGTCGCCAAAGCCTTCGAAGCCAAGACCGGGATTCACGTCAACGTGCGCAAAGGCAGCAGTAACCAGCTTGCCAGCCAGGTCGTGGAAGAAGGCGACCGCTCCCCTGCCGACGTGATCTACACCGAAGAATCGCCGCCGCTGAACAAGCTGGGCGAACAAGGCCTGCTGGCCAAGGCCGACGATGCCACCCTGGCGGTGCTGCCCAAGGATTACGTGGCCAGCAATGGCACCTGGATCGGCGTCACCGCCCGCGTCCGCGTGGTGGCGTACAACCCGAAGCTGATCGACGAAAAAGACCTGCCAAAATCGGTGATGGAGTTCTCCGATCCAAAATGGCAAGGCAAGGTCGGGTTCGTACCCACCAGCGGCGCGTTCCAGGAACAGGCCGTGGCGATCATCAAAGTGCATGGCATGGACGCGGCCGAAGAATGGCTGACCGGCCTGCGGGCGTTCGGCAAGACCTACAGCAACAACATGGTCGCCCTCAAGGCCGTGGAAAACGGCGAAGTGGCCACGGTGCTGGTGAACAACTACTACTGGTTCGCCCTGCAACGGGAAAAAGGCCAGCTCGATTCGAAACTGTACTACTTCAGCGACGGCGACGTAGGCGGCCTGATCACCGTCTCCAGTGCCGCCGTGCTCAAGTCCAGCAAGCACCCGCAAGAAGCCCAACAACTGCTCGCCTATATGGCCAGCGAAGAGGGCCAGCGCGTGATCACCCAGACCACCGCCGAGTACCCGCTGCACAAAGGCATGGAGTCGGACCGCGGACTCAAGCCGTTCAGTGAACTGCAAGCGCCGAAAGTCACCCCGGCCGACCTGGGCAATGCCGAGGAAGCCCTGGAACTGGAACGTGAAGTTGGCTTGAACTGATGAGCGCCTCCCTGCCCGCCTCCACCTCGCGCGCAGCCTATGTACCCCGCCGCAAACGGCCTTCGATCTGGCTGCTGCTACCGGTGCTGCTGCTGGTCTGCCTGAGCCTGTTGCCGCTGCTGTATGTCGGCCTCAAAGCCTGGCAGGCGGGCTGGGCGCAGGCGGTGCATCTGCTCTGGCGGCCCTATGTGTTCGGCCTGCTGCGCAACACCTTGCTACTGATGATTGGCGTCACGCTGGCCTGCGCCCTGGTCGGCCTGTCGCTGGCCTGGCTGCTGGAGCGCAGCAACCTGCCGGGGCGGCGCGCGTGGGGGGTAGTTCTATGCCTGCCGTTTGCCGTCCCGGCCTTCGTCAGCAGTTTCACCTGGGTCTCCCTGAGCGCCAGCTTCGAAGGCCTGGGCGGGGCGATCCTGGTGATGAGCCTGTCCAAGTACCCGCTGATCTTCCTGCCGGTGGCCGCGACCCTGCGCAATCTCGACCCCGCCCTGGAGGAGTCGGCCCGCACCCTGGGCCTGAATCGTTGGGGCGTGTTCTTCAAGATCACCCTGCCCCTGCTCTGGCCCTCGCTGCTGGCGGGCTCGCTGCTGATTGCCCTGCACATGCTGGTGGAGTTCGGCGCCCTGTCGATCATTGGCCTGCAAACCTTTACCACGGCGATCTATCAACAGTTCGAACTTGAATTCAGCAACGCCAACGCAGCCATGCTCTCCGCCGTCCTGCTGGCGCTGTGCCTGGTGCTGTTGTGGCTGGAACTGCGAGTGCGCGGCAAGGGCCGTCACGTGCGGATCGGCCAGGGCGCCGCGCGGCATGCCGAGCAGGTTCACCTGGGCGCCCTGGCACCGCTCGGCCAGCTTTACTGCCTGCTGCTGGCGATTGTCGGCAGCGGGATCCCTTTGGGCATGCTGGGGTATTGGCTGGCAGTGGGCTCTTCGGCCGCCTTCCCGATGGCAGCCATCAGCCAAGCACTGCTGTCATCGCTGGCCTTGTCCCTGGGCGGTGCCGCGCTGTGCCTGGTGCTGGCGGTGCCCGTGGGCTTGCTGGTGGTTCGCTACAAGGGCCGCCTGGCGCTCTGGGCTGAACGCCTGCCGTACTTGCTGCACGCGCTGCCCGGCCTGGTGATCGCCCTGACGCTGGTGTACTTCGCCCTGCACTACGTGCCGGTGCTGTACCAGACCTCGGGGCTGCTGTTGATCGCTTACGCCTTGCTGTTCCTGCCGCTGGCCCAGGCGCCGATTCGCACGGCCCTGAACAAAGCCGCACCGCAACTCGAAGAAGCCGCCCGCACCCTCGGCGCCTCTTCGTTCAGCGCCTTTGCGCGGGTGACACTGCCGATCATCTTCCCGGCGCTGGGCGCAGCCTTTGCCCTGGTGTTCCTGGATGCGATGAAAGAGCTGACGGCGACCCTGCTGCTCAGCCCGACCGGGCTCAACACCCTGGCGACCGAAGTCTGGGCCCACACTGCGAATGTCGAGTTTGCGGCAGCAGCGCCCTATGCGGCGCTGCTGATTCTGGTGTCGGGGCTGCCGGTGTATCTGTTGACTACCCGAATGTATCTGAGCCGCTGAATCCGTCATCGCGAGCCTGCTCGCGATAGCCGATACCCCGCATCAAGCCCGGAACTGCCCCAGGCTGGCCTTCAACTGCGCCGCCAACCCATCCAGCACCTGACCGCTGGCCGTGGTCTCGACCACCGCCTGGGCCGCTTTCTCGGCCTGGGCATGGATGATCTGGACCCGCCCGCGCACCGCTTGCGCGCCCTTGGCCTGGTGCGCCGCCGCCTGGGTTGCCAGGCCGATGGCCGCATGCACCTGCTCGACGGAGGCCTGCACCGACTGCTGCAACCGCGCACTGTCGCGCAGCACCAGCAGCCCTTCGTTGGCCTGGCGCCCCGCCTGGCCGATCGCCGCCACCGCTTCACGGGCGCCCTGCTGCAGGGCGCCGATGTGGGCCTGGATGTCACCGGTGGAGCTTTGCGTCTTGCTCGCCAGCGCCCGCACTTCGTCTGCCACCACCGCGAAGCCACGCCCGGTCTCACCGGCCCGCGCTGCTTCAATGGCGGCGTTGAGCGCCAGCAGGTTGGTCTGCTCGGCGATCCCGTGGATCACTTCCAGGACCACCTCGATCTGCTCGCTTTGCTGGGCCAGCCGTTCGATCACCTTGGCCCCCGTATCCACCTGCCCGGCCAGCGCCTCGATCAGACTGCCGACCTGAGCCGAGGTGCGGGTGTTTTCATCGCTCGCCCGGCGAATATCCACCACCTGCTGCAAAGCCGCCTGCATGGCATGACTCTCAGCCTGCGCCTCATCCGCCATCTGCGACAGCGCCCGCAGGCTCTCAGCCACTTCGTCGCGCTGGGACTTCGCCGCCGCATCGGCCCCGGCGTTACGCTGGCTCATGGCGCCGATTTCCACGCCCGTGCGCTGGGCCACGTCACCCGCCTCGCGAACGATCGGCTGCAACTTATCCACGAACCGATTGACCGCCGACGCCATGTCGCCGATTTCGTCCTGGCTGTTGATCTGCACGCGTTTGGTCAGGTCGCCCTCACCCGCCGCCAGGTCATCCATCGCCGCAATCAGCAACTTCAGGCGATTGACCACTCGCCGCCCGAGCACCACCGCGAGCAGCAGCAACACGCCAAAGCCGACCACGGCCAGGGCCATGCCGATCCGCCAGCGCAGGGTCGTTGCGGCTTCCTGTACGGTAGCGGTGGTATTGGCCTGCATTTCGCTGGCGGTGGCTTGCGCCGACTGCAGGCGCGCGCGCATGGCGGTAGCGCTGTCGGCCGCGGCGCCCTTGAGGCTGTCGCCGACCAGTTGATCGCTGCTGGCGATCAGCGCCGAGAAGCGCTTGTCGAGTGCCGCCAGATCCGCCTCGACCGAAGCCGTGGAAACCCCCATCAGCACCTTGCCGATTTCCACGCCATTGGGGCTGATTGACGCCTCGACGTAGAACACGGAGGGATCGTTTTTCGCCGCATCCAGCACTTTATCCAGGGCACGATCGCCCTGACCTTTTTCCAAAAGGGCCTTGTTGATCGGGTTTTCCCGGTTCAGGTAGCGGGTCAGGTGCTGACCGGCAGCATCGTCATACACCACAAACAGCACATTGGGATTGCGCTGGGCGCGCCGGGCGAACTCGGACAGGGTCGGAACATCGCTGTCCCACATGGCGCGGGGTGCGACCGAGGCCAGGAGCTGGGCCATGTCATTGGCCGAGTCCTTGAGGTCCTTTTCCAGGGTGGCGCGCAGTTGCGCCTGCTCATCCTCGAGTCGCGAGGACAAACCGGTCGTCAGGCGCTGGCGGGTGCTGGTGGAGAGATTATCCAGGCTGGTAGTGACCTCGCGCCCGGCCTGCTCCAACTCACCCGAGAGCTTCTGACTATCGGCGCCCAGACGCACCCCCAGATCCGCCTCCAGGGCGGTCACGGTGCTCCGGGTCAGGGCAACAGCTACCAGCACCTGCACCAAAAGGGCGATACCAAGGGTAACGAATACGGGCCGCAACAAACGGCTTTGTAACAGTGAGAGAACGGCCGACACAGAAAATCCCTCTACTTGGATGCTATTAAACTGATAGCACGCTCGAAGGGATATTCACAGCAAAGGTCATGCCGCCCGGCAGGCAGAAACGACAAAGGGCCCCATCGAGGGCCCTTTGTGTTTTACATCAACAGCTTATTAAGCGAACGGGTGACGCAGAACGATGGTTTCGTTGCGGTCCGGACCGGTCGAAATAATGTCGATCGGCGCGCCGATCAGTTGTTCAACACGCTTGATGTAAGCACGGGCGTTGGCTGGCAGCTCTTCCAGGGTTTTGGCACCCACGGTCGATTCGGTCCAACCTGGCACTTCTTCGTACACAGGCTGCAGGCCCAGGTAGCTGTCGGCGTCGGTCGGAGCAATGTCCTTGCCTTCTGCATCTTTGTAGCCGACGCAGATGTTGATGGTTTCCAGACCGTCGAGTACGTCCAGCTTGGTCAGGCAGATGCCCGAGATGCTGTTCACATCGATAGCGCGACGCAGGATAACGGCATCGAACCAGCCACAACGACGAGCACGGCCGGTAGTCGCGCCGAACTCGTGACCTTGCTTGGCCAGGTGCGCACCGACTTCGTCGAACAGCTCAGTCGGGAACGGGCCCGAACCCACACGCGTGGTGTAGGCCTTGGTGATGCCCAGGATGTAGTCCAGGAACATCGGACCAACACCCGAACCGGTCGCAACGCCGCCAGCGGTGGTGTTGGAGCTGGTCACGTACGGGTAGGTGCCGTGATCGATGTCCAGCAACGAACCCTGGGCGCCTTCGAACATGATGTCTTTGCCGGCGCGACGCAGGTCGTGCAGCTCGGCAGTCACATCCAGCATCAGCGGGGTGAGCAGCTCAGCGTATTGCTTGCACTCGGCCAGGGTCTTGTCGAAGTCGATGGCTGGCTCTTTGTAGTAACCCACCAGCATGAAGTTGTGGTAATCCACCAGTTCACGCAGCTTGTCTGCGAAGCGCGGCATGTTGAGCAGGTCGCCCACACGCAGGCCACGACGAGCAACCTTGTCTTCGTAGGCCGGGCCGATACCGCGACCGGTCGTACCGATCTTCAGCTCGCCACGGGCCTTTTCACGGGCCTGGTCCAGCGCTACGTGATACGAGAGGATCAGCGGGCAGGAAGGGCTCACACGCAGGCGCTCACGCACCGGCACGCCTTTCTCTTCCAGCTTGGTGATCTCGCGCAGCAGGGCGTCTGGTGCAACCACCACGCCGTTGCCGATCAGGCACTGCACGCCTTCGCGCAGTACGCCCGAAGGGATCAGGTGCAAGACCGTTTTTTCGCCATCGATCACCAGCGTGTGGCCAGCGTTGTGGCCACCTTGGTAGCGCACTACGGCGGCAGCATGTTCGGTCAGCAGATCAACGATCTTGCCTTTGCCCTCATCACCCCATTGGGTGCCCAGGACTACGACATTCTTACCCATAACACTTGTCCTCATTCGCGCAAACTTGGTGCCGGCAGCGGCCGGCAGGAAAACTCAAGAAGCCAGCGGCAATACTTGCCAAAGCCCGTTCTGCTGAATCAATTGCCGGTCGCAGTCCGCGTCACGGGCGGCGGCCAATGGTTGCCCAGGCAATGCCTGGACGACACGCTGACCCTCACTGCGCAACTGGCAAACCTGCTGCCAGAGTGCCGCATCCGTACTGTCAGGCATCCAGATACCGCCAGACGGTAACTCGATGTCAGCACGCCCCAGGGTCACCAGGGTTTTCAAATCGGTGGAGAAACCGGTGGCTGGACGGGCACGACCGAAGTCGGCGCCAATGTCGTCGTAACGACCGCCCTGGGCAATGGACTGGCCGACACCCGGCACGAACACGGCGAACACCACACCGGTGTGGTAGTGGTAGCCACGCAACTCGCCCAGGTCGAAGTACAGCGGCAACTGCGGGAAACGCACGGACAGCCGCTCGGCAATTGCCAGCAGGTCGTCCAGCGCCGCCAGCACCGGCGCCGGCGCATGGGCCAGGCGCTCACGGGCGGCAGCCAGCACTTCACGGCCGCCACACAGGTCGACCAGCGCCCGCAGCATGCCCGCCAGGTCGGCAGGCAGGCCTTCGGTCAAGGTAATGACCTCGTCGATGGCCTTGCGCTGCAGGGCGTCGAACAGCTGTTGCTCGACTTCACCGGACAACCCGGCCGCACGGGCCAGGCCGCGGTAGATGCCGACGTGCCCCAGGTCCATGTGTACATCCGGCACATCGGCCAGCTGCAACATGGCCAGCATCAGGCTGATGACTTCGACGTCGCTACTCGGGCTGGCATCGCCGTACAACTCGGCACCCAGCTGGATCGGGCTGCGCGAAGTCGACAAGGCGCGCGGCTGCGCATGCAGCACACTGCCGGCGTAGCACAGGCGGTTCGGGCCTTCGCGGCGCAAGGTGTGCGCATCGATGCGCGCCACTTGCGGCGTGATGTCGGCACGAAAGCCCATCTGCCGGCCCGATTGCGGGTCGATGACCTTGAAGGTGCGCAGATCCAGGTCCTGGCCCGCACCGGTCAGCAGGGATTCCAGGTACTCGATATGGGGAGTCACGACAAACTCGTAACCCCAGCTCTGGAACAGATCCAACACCTGACGGCGCGCCACTTCAATGCGCGCCGCCTCTGGTGGCAGTACTTCTTCGATGCCATCTGGCAGCAGCCAGCGGTCTACCGTTGCCATTACGCCATTCCCCTTTGATCCGGGCGGCCAGCCCTCGGCCGGCCTTGAGTGAAGCAGAAAATGTCTGGCTCATGCACAAAACTTAACGCGCATGGACGACGTGGCGATCGGCCTGATTGCGGCCTCGCCCAACACTTTCCTCGAAAAACCTGTCGAATTGTTCAACCCGACTGCACGCAATCAAACGTGCAGACGCAAAAAAGCCGGGAATTTCCCGGCTGCCGCATCATACACACGTTTTCCCAAAGGATCACCCCGCGAGAGGCTTTAGCCGCCCGGCGGGGTTCCTTTTGGATCAGTGTCGGATCAAGGCTTGGCTTTTTCCAGGTAACGGAAGAAGTCGCTGCTTGGATCCAGAACCATGACGTCGGATTTGTTCGCGAAGCTTTCACGGTAGGCGCGCAGGCTACGGTAGAACGCGTAGAACTCCTGGTCCTGGCCGTAGGCCTTGGAGTAGATCGCAGCGGCCTGGGCATCACCGTCACCGCGAACCTCTTCGGACTCACGATAGGCTTCAGCCAGCAGTACGCGGCGCTGACGATCAGCGTCGGCACGGATGCCTTCAGCCAGCTCGTTACCCTTGGCACGGTGCTCACGGGCTTCGCGCTCACGCTCGGTGCTCATGCGCTCGAACACGCTGCGGTTCACTTCCTTCGGCAGGTCGATGGTCTTGACGCGAACGTCGACCACTTCGATACCCAGCTCTTTTTCCGCCATTGTGTTCAGCGATGCGGTGATGTCAGCCATCAATGCATCACGCTCACCCGACACAACCTCGTGCAGGGTGCGCTTGCCGAACTGGTCCCGCAGGCCCGATTCCAGACGACGGGACAAACGCTCGTCAGCAATCTGCTTAAGACCGGAAGTCGCGGTGTAGAAGCGCTCGGCATCTTTCACACGCCACTTGGCGTAGGCATCGACCATCACGGCTTTCTTTTCCAGGGTCAGGAAACGCTGTGTCGGTGCATCCAGGGTCATCAGGCGTGCGTCAAATTTACGCACCTGGTTAACGTAGGGCACTTTCACATGCAAGCCTGGCTGGACATCCGCCTGGACCACGCGACCGAACTGCAGCAACACCGCACGCTCGGTCTGAGCCACGATGTAGAAGCAGTTCCAGGCAGCGATCGCCACGACAACGCCGACAATAAGGGCGATCAGCGATTTATTGCTCATCAGCGACTCTCCCTGGTACGTGCCTGTTGCTGCAGGTCTGCTGCCGCACGCGCATTCGCTTCATTGCTGCTGGCCGCGGCGCCGGTCGCCGGAGCGCTGGCAGGGCGACCACTGTCGATCATCTTGTCCAGCGGCAAGTACAGCAGATTGCTCTGGCCATTCTTGTTGCCGGTCACGAGAACCTTGCTGGTGTTGCTGAAGACTTCCTGCATGGTGTCCAGGTACAGACGCTCACGAGTGACTTCCGGGGCTTTGCGGTACTCGGCCACCAGCTTGGTGAAGCGGTCGGCCTCACCCTTGGCGCGCGAGACGGTTTCGTCACGGTAACCGTTGGCATCCTCGATGATGCGCTGGGCTTGACCACGGGCTTCTGGCACAACGCCGTTGGCATAGGTTTCAGCCTGGTTGCGCGAACGCTGCTCGTCTTCACGGGCGCGGATCACGTCATCGAAGGCTTCTTGTACTTCACGCGGCGCTGCGGCGTTCTGTACGTTGACCTGGGTCACGGTGATACCGGTGCGATAGGTATCGAGGAAGCGTTGCAGACGCTCCTTGATTTCGCTGGCCATCAATTCACGGCCTTCCGTCAGCACCTGGTCCATGGCGGTGGAACCCACCACGTGGCGCAAAGCACTGTCGGTTGCGTGTTGCAGGCTGATTTCCGGCTGATCGACGTTCAGCACGAAGTCCTGCAGGTTGCTGATCTTGTACTGCACGGTCAGCGGCACTTCGACGATATTCTCGTCTTCAGTCAGCATTTGACCCTGCTTGGTATAGGCACGCTCACGCGTGACGTTTTCCATGAACTTCTTGTCGATCGGCGGGAAGTAGATGTTCAGGCCCGGGCCAACGGTTTCGTAGTACTTGCCGAAGCGCAGCACCACGGCTTGCTCCTGCTCGTCGACTACATAAACCGCGCTGTACAGCCACACGGCCGCCAGCACGACGAGACCGATGCCAAGCAGGCCGTAACCACCACCCTTGCTCGAACTACCGCCATCGTCACCACGTTTCTTACCGCCACCGAACAACCCATTCAGGCTTTCCTGCAGCTTTCGGAAGGCCTCGTCGAGATCCGGTGGCCCCTTGCGGTCGCCATTATTGCGGCGCTTACCACCCCAAGGATCCTGATTATTCGAGTTGCCACCCGGCTCATTCCAAGCCATAGCGCTCTCCATCTGATAAAGCAAAGACGCACCCACGGCGCGCCGACCAATGCTACAGAATGCCCGTCATAGCGGCACAACCGCTTTTTCAGGCTTTTATTGCAAAGTGTGTTGCTCGATGAATTCCAGCGGCTGCATTCCCTCGCGGCTCACCAGTCGATTGAGCTCGACCCGTGGCAAACGAACGGCCAGCAAACTGATGCCTTCTTCGTCGTGTTCTTCTTTCTGTACTGCACCCAGTTCGAAGAACTGTGCACGCAGTCGAGCAAAACGCTGTGGCAAGCGCAATGTGCCCACAAACAAATCACTGCCCAGTAACTCGGCAATGGCTTGCTCAAGCAATTCCAGACCACTGCCATCACGTGCCGAAAGCCAGACCCGTTGCGGTTTGCCATCGGCATCGCGCTGGATTTGTGGCTCAACGCCCTCAAGCAAATCGAGTTTGTTATAGACCTCGAGGATCGGCAAGTCCTGGGCCCCAATCTCGCCAAGCACCACCATCACCTGCTCGATCTGCAACATGCGGTCAGGTTCGGCCGCATCGATCACGTGCAACAGCAGGTCGGAATTGCTCGACTCTTCGAGCGTAGACCGAAATGCCTCGACCAGTTTGTGCGGCAAGTGGCGGATGAAGCCCACAGTGTCCGCCAGAACAATCGGCCCCAGGTCGTCCAGTTCCAGACGGCGCAAGGTCGGGTCCAGCGTGGCAAACAACTGGTCAGCCGCGTACACGTCGGATTTCGTCACGTTGTTGAAGAGTGTGGATTTACCGGCGTTGGTATAGCCCACCAGGGACACGGTAGGAATATCCGCACGCGATCGGCCGCGCCGCGATTGCTCGCGCTGGCTGCGCACTTTCTCCAGCCGGCCCTTGATCTGCCGCAGGCGAACCCGCAGCAGACGGCGGTCGGTTTCCAACTGGGTTTCACCCGGACCACGCATGCCGATGCCGCCACCCTGACGCTCAAGGTGGGTCCAGCCACGAACCAGCCGCGTGCTCATGTGATCAAGCTGGGCCAGTTCGACCTGGAGCTTACCTTCATGGGTACGTGCGCGCTGGGCGAAAATATCGAGAATCAGACCGGTACGGTCGATCACGCGACACTCGAAAACACGTTCGAGGTTACGTTCCTGACTGGGCGTGAGGATGTGATTGAAAATAACCAGATCGGCCTTTTCGGCATGGACCAAGTCGCGTAGTTCCTCGACCTTGCCGCTGCCAATCAGGAACTTAGCGGTTGGCCGATGACGCGGCACGTTAAAAAACGCAACGGTCTCGGCGCCCGCCGAATTCGCCAGTTCCTGAAACTCCTGCGGATCTTCGCGCGCCTCAGGGTCCTGTCCATCCAAGTGAACAAGGATCACTCGTTCACCACCACCGTGGCGCTCAAAGAACAAAGGAGACTCCTATCAGGCGTTACCTGGCTCAGCGTCACCCTGTTCGGATTCGGTTGCGCTAGGCAGACGAATTGGACGAACCGGTACCACTGTAGAGATAGCGTGCTTGTAGACCATCTGGCTGACGGTGTTTTTCAGCAGGATGACGAACTGGTCGAACGACTCGATCGTGCCTTGCAGTTTGATCCCGTTGACCAGGTAGATGGAAACCCCAACTTTCTCTTTACGTAAAGTATTCAAGTAAGGGTCTTGTAGCGAATGCCCTTTTGACATGTGCCGCACTCCTTTAAGGATTCAATAATAAAAAATAGGTAAGCAGAAAGCTTTCAGCCGTCACACCCCCAAGGATAGACGGCAATTGCAAGGACTCAGCTCAATATGGAGACCGTTCCCAAGTATTTCAAGGCGCGTGGCAGATTGTCGCAATCAAGGCTGTCGAGCCAGTGCAAATCAGCCCAACTGCGCAGCCAGGTGAACTGGCGCTTCGCCAATTGGCGCGTGGCGATGATTCCACGCTCCTGCATCTCGGCTGACGTCAGCTTGCCATCCAGGTAATCCCAGACTTGTCGGTAGCCTACAGCGCGTATAGACGGCAACCCCGAATGCAGGTCACTTCTTTTACGCAGGGCTACGACCTCGTCAATGAACCCCTGTTCCAACATTTGTGTGAATCTTTGTTTAATTCGCTCATGCAGCACCTGGCGATTTGCCGGGGCAATGGCCAAGTTTGCGACAGTATAGGGCAATTGTGGGCGTCCCGAAGCGCCTGCTTCAGTACTTTGCGCAGATTGTCGTGCGCGCAGCTCGGTCATGCTCTGGCCGCTGGCCCGATAAACTTCCAGCGCCCGGCTCAGACGCTGCGGATCATTGGGGTGAATGCGGGCCGCGGAAACCGGGTCGATCACCGCCAACTGATCGTGCAGAGCCTGCCAACCCAGGCGGGCCGCCTCTGCCTCGATCTCGGCACGGATCTGCGGATCGGCGGCGGGCATCTCGGCCAGGCCGTCAATCAAGGCCTTGTAATAAAGCATGGTGCCGCCCACCAGCAGCGGGATCTTGCCGCGCGCGGTGATCTCGGCCATGGCCTCAAGGGCATCGCGGCGAAAGTCCGCGACCGAATAGGCCTCGGCCGGGTCAAGAATATCGATCAGGCGGTGGGGAAACTCGGCCAGCAAGGCTTTTGAGGGCTTGGCCGTGCCGATGTCCATGCCCCGGTAGACCAGCGCCGAGTCGACACTGATCAGCTCGCAGGGCAGCACCTTGGTCAACTCGATGGCCAGGTCGGTCTTGCCCGCAGCGGTCGGGCCCATCAGGAAAATGGCTGGAGGGAGCTGGCTCATCAACGACCGCGCAAGAACAGTTTGTCCAGATCGTCCAGGCCCAATTGGGTCCAGGTCGGTCGGCCATGGTTGCATTGACCGCTGCGCTCGGTGTTTTCCATGTCACGCAGCAGACCGTTCATTTCCGGCAAGGCCAGGCGCCGATTGGCGCGGATCGCGCCGTGGCAGGCCATGGTCCCGAGCAACTCGTTGAGGTGTGCCTGGATACGGTCGCTGGTGCCGTACTCCATCAGGTCCGCCAGAACATCCTGCACCAGGCGGTTGGCCTCGGCCTGCTTGAGCAACGCCGGGATCTGCCGGATACCCAGGGTTTCCGGGCCCAGGCGCTGCAGTTCAAAGCCCAGGCGCTGGAACCAACTGACGTGCTCTTCGGCACAATCGGCTTCGCGCTGGCTGACCGCCAGGGATTCGGGTACCAGCAGCGGCTGGCCGCTCAGGCCTTCGCTGGCCATTGCCACCTTCAGGCGCTCGTACATGATCCGCTCGTGGGCGGCGTGCATATCCACCAGCACCAGCCCCTGGGCGTTTTCCGAAAGAATGTAGATACCCTTGAGCTGCGCCAGGGCGTAGCCCAGTGGCGGGATGTCGTCCTGGCCTTCCGGCAACGCTGCGGCGTTCGCCTCAGGCAAGGGCGCAAAGAACTCGCGATAAGCGGCCTGGGCCTCAGCCACCGGCACGCCGGCGCCCTGGGGCCGCGGCGTGTATGGGTACTGATAACCGGCACCGGCACCCGAGCCCGGCGCAGCGCCGGTATTGAATGTCGGCTGGCCCTGGGGTTGCTCAAGCAGCGCATTGGCGGCCAGGCGCATTTCCCCTTGCGGACCGAACTCCCCGGCCTCGATCCCGGTGGGACGAACCATGCCGGCGACCGGCGCTGGCGCTGCCAACTGATCTTCCGGACGCACATCGCCGAGGGCGCGGTGCAGGGTGCCATAGAGGAAGTCATGGACCATGCGCCCATCACGAAAGCGCACTTCGTGCTTGGTCGGGTGCACGTTGACGTCGACCGCCGCCGGATCGACTTCGAAAAACAGCGCGAACGTCGGATGGCGCCCGTTGAACAGCACGTCGCGATACGCCTGGCGCACCGCATGGGCCACCAGCTTGTCGCGCACGGCACGGCCGTTGACGAAGAAATACTGCATGTCCGCCTGGCTGCGGTTGAACGTCGGCAGCCCGACCCAGCCCCACAGATGCAAGCCATTGCGTTCGATTTCGATTGGCAATGCCTGCTCCAGGAAGCCCGAGCCGCAGATGGCCGCCACCCGCCGCGCACGGGCCGCATCATCATGGGCTTCGTGCAGGCTGAGGAGGGTCTTGCCGTTGTGACGCAGGTGGAAGGCCACATCAAAGCGCGCCAGTGCCAGGCGCTTGATCACTTCTTGCAGGTGATCGAATTCGGTTTTTTCCGTTTTGAGAAACTTGCGTCGCGCCGGGGTGTTGAAAAACAGGTCGCGCACTTCCACCGACGTGCCCACCGGGTGGGCTGCCGGCTGGACCCGCGGGGCCATGTCACGGCCTTCGGTCTCGACCTGCCAGGCCTGGTCGGCATCCCGGGTGCGCGACGTCAGGGTCAGGCGTGCCACGGAACTGATGGAGGCCAGGGCCTCACCGCGGAACCCCAGACTCATCACCTGTTCGAGGTCTTCCAGGTTGCGGATCTTGCTGGTGGCGTGACGAGCCAGGGCCAGGGGCAGGTCATCGGCCGGGATCCCCCGACCATCGTCGCGAACCCGCAGCAGCTTGACCCCACCCTGCTCGACATCGACATCGATGCGCCGGGCGCCGGAGTCGAGGCTGTTCTCCAACAACTCCTTGATCACCGAGGCCGGGCGTTCAACCACTTCACCGGCGGCAATCTGGTTCGCCAGGCGCGGGCTGAGCAGTTCGATGCGTGCGCCGCTGTTCACCGACTCGTTCATTCCTTAGCCGCCAGTTCGGTGCCGGGAATGTTCAGGTGCTGGCCGATCTTCAGCTCATCGGATTGCAGGTTGTTGGCGCTGCGCAACGCGGCCGCAGACACCTGGTAGCGCACGGCAATCATCGCCAGGGTCTCGCCCGGGCGCACGGTATGGTCCCGTGGGCCCTGGGCGATTTTCCCGGAATCACGCAGCCAGGCAATGTAGGTGCCCGGTGGCGGATTTTGCTGGAAGAACTGCCGCACGCCACTGCTGATGGAGCGGGCAAGTGCCTGCTGGTGGCTCGGGGCGGCCAGTTTCGAGGCTTCATTGGCGTTGGAGATAAACCCGGTCTCCACCAGGATCGACGGAATATCCGGGGATTTGAGCACCATGAACCCGGCCTGCTCAACCCGCTGCTTGTGCAGTGGCGTGACCCGGCCGATGTTGCTCAAGACCTTCTGGCCAACGTTGAGGCTGGAGGTCAGCGACGCGGTCATCGACAGATCGAGCAGCACCCCGGCGAGCATCCGGTCCTTGTCGTCGAGGCTGACGTTGCCGGCACCGCCGATCAGGTCGGAACGGTTTTCGCTGTCAGCCAGCCAGCGCGCGGTCTCGGACGTCGCCCCCCGGTCGGACAAGGCAAACACCGAGGCGCCAAAAGCGGCTTTCGACGGTGCGGCGTCGGCGTGGATCGAGACGAACAGGTCGGCGCCCTTCTTGCGGGCGATTTCGGTACGCCCACGCAACGGAATGAAATAGTCGCCGGTGCGGGTCAGTTCGGCGCGGAAGCCCTTCATACCGTTGACCTGGCGCTGCAGTTCCCGGGCGATAGCCAGCACCACGTCTTTCTCACGCTGGCCGCGCGAGCCCGAGGCACCCGGGTCTTCACCGCCGTGGCCGGCGTCGATCACCACAATGATGTCACGCTTGCCGGCCGGCGCTGGCGGCAGCTTGATTGCTGGTTCGGTCGGCGTCACCGGCACCGCCGGAATGGTCGCGACTCTAGGCGATGGGGCAGGCGGGGGGGCGGCGTCGGCCGGGTTGTCAAACAGGTCGACCACCAAGCGGTTGCCGTACTGGGCATTGGGCGGCAGCACGAAGCTTTTTGGGGTCACGGCCTTTTTCAGGTCGATGACCACCCGCAGGTCAGTCGGCGTACGCTGGGCCGAACGCATGGAGGTAATCGGGGTGTTTGCGGTGGCAACGTTCAGCGGCGCGCCGAGCACGGCACCGTTGATGTCGATCACCAGGCGATCCGGGGCCGTCAGGGTAAAGACGCTGTGCTGGACGGTGCCAGACAGGTCAAACACCAGTCGCGTGTTGTCCGGCGCCCGCCACAGGCGAACACTGTTGACCTTGGTCGCGGCCACAGCGTCAACGGCCAGTGCCGTAAGCAGCATTCCTACGACAGCAACCAACGCGCGAAAGCGCATACCTAACCCCATCATCTATTTGAATTCCAATGCCAAAGCGGCACACCAGGTCTCGCCACGCGGACTCTGGGGCAACAAACTCAGCGAACGTCCGCTGTCATGCGGGCTAATGGTAATGGTCAGGTCGGGCTTTGGCAAAAAGCCTGCACCCTTCTGGGGCCACTCGATCAAGCACAACGCATCGTCTTCGAGGTAATCACGAATACCCAGGTACTCCAACTCTTCCGGATCGACCAAGCGGTACAGGTCGAAGTGGAAGGCGCGAATCTCACCGATTTCGTAGGGTTCGACCAAGGTGAATGTAGGGCTCTTTACCGAGCCTACATGGCCCAGGCCGCGAATGATGCCCCGGGACAGGGTGGTTTTACCCGCACCCAGGTCGCCGTCCAGAAACACGATGCCATGCCCCTGGGTCACTTGGGCAATACGGGTACCCAGTGCCACCATGGCGTCTTCATCGGCCAGATACAGGGTTACTTCAGACACGGTGCTTGCTCCTCCAGCAACTGACGAATGGCGGGAATCAAATCACTGGCCGCCAGCCCTCGGCCCAATTTACCTTCACGCTCGCCCGCCGTGGCATGTAGCCATACCGCCAGCGCAGCGGCCTCGAACGCAGCCATCCCCTGGGCCAGCAACGCCCCCAGCAAACCGGCCAGGACATCGCCCAGGCCCGCGCTAGCCATGGCCGGATGACCACGGTCGCAACGATAGACACGACCATCGGGGCTGGCGATCAGACTGCCCGCGCCCTTCAAGACGGTGACGGCATTAAATTGCTGGCTCAACGCGCGCGCCACGCTAAGACGGTCTGCCTGAACCTCGGCTGTCGAAATCCCCAATAGTCGCGCCGCCTCGCCTGGATGCGGGGTGATCACACAGCCCTTGGGCAGGCTGACGCCACCATGGGCCAACAGATTCAGCGCATCGGCATCCCAGACCTGGGGCAGCGCTGCGTTCGCGGCGGCCGACAACAGGCTGCGCCCCCAGGCGCCCTGCCCCAGTCCAGGCCCCACCACCAGCACTGACGCCTGCTCCAGCAGGCCCATCAACTGGTTCGCCGACGAGGTGCCCAGCACCATGACTTCGGGCAACCGGGCCAGTGCCGCCGGCACATGCTCGCTGCGGGTGGCCAGCGAGACCAGCCCGGCCCCACAACGCAGGGCGCTCTGGGCACTGAGCAGGATGGCGCCGCCAAACCCGCGGTCGCCGCCGATCAACAACACATGGCCAAACTGGCCTTTATGAGCGCTCGCCGAACGTGCGGCGAGTCTCGGCAAATGGCCGGGTTCCAGTGACTGAACGTCGGGTAACGGGTGATTTGTCTGCGGCATGCGTCTTCGGGCTCCGATGTCTGGCAGAATTATACGCACCTCAGCTCCGGTTTCTCTTGTCTCATGCCCGCAATTACTACAGACCTCCCCGCACTCGCCCAATCGATCAAGGACTGGGGCCGCGAACTGGGCTTTCAACAAGTCGGCATCAGCGGCCTGGACCTGGCTGAGCATGAGCAGCACCTGGAGCGCTGGCTCGCCGCCGGCTACCACGGCGAAATGGACTACATGGGCGCCCACGGCAGCAAACGCTCACATCCCGAGGAACTGGTACCGGGCACCTTGCGTGTGGTCTCGCTGCGCATGGACTACCTGCCGGGCGATACCCAGATGGCGCAGTTACTCGCCCAACCGGAAAAAGCCTACGTCTCGCGCTACGCCCTGGGCCGCGACTATCACAAGCTGATCCGCAAGCGCGTGCAACAACTGGCAGAAAAGATCCAGGCGGTCATCGGCCCGTTCGGCTATCGGGCCTTTGTCGACAGTGCGCCGGTGCTGGAAAAAGCCATCGCCGAGCAGGCCGGTCTTGGCTGGATCGGCAAAAACACCCTGGTGCTGAACCGCAAGGCCGGCAGTTACTTCTTTCTCAGCGAACTGTTCGTCGACCTGCCGCTCCCCGTGGACCCACCCCACAGCACAGAACACTGCGGGCGCTGCACCGCCTGCCTGGACATCTGCCCGACCAACGCCTTTGTCGGTCCCTACGTGCTGGATGCGCGACGCTGTATTTCCTACCTGACCATCGAACTGAAAGGCCCGATTCCCGAAGAGTTGCGGCCGTTGATCGGCAACCGGGTGTTCGGCTGCGACGATTGCCAGATCGTCTGCCCCTGGAACCGCTTCGCCCGCCCCAGCGGAGAAAGCGACTTCAAGCCCCGCCACAACCTGGACAATGCCGGCCTGGCCGAGCTGTTCCTGTGGGAAGAAGACAAATTCCTCAGCAGCACCGAGGGCTCGCCCCTGCGGCGCGCCGGTTATGAACGCTGGTTGCGCAACCTGGCCGTGGGCCTGGGTAACGCACCGTCGAGCATTCCTGTGCTGGAAGCCTTGAAGGCCCGCGCGGACCACCCCTCAGAACTGGTGCGCGAGCACGTGCAATGGGCCCTCAAGCAACATCAGGCTTCGTCGTTGTAAACGAACTTGGGCATTTCCCAATGAAAGCGGATGGCCAGCAAGCGCAGCAGGAATCCGCCGAACAGGGTAATCAGGATCGCCTGCTCACCCGGTAACTGCAGGTAAAGGCAGAACATGTAGCACCAGGCAGCCGCAAACGAGACGCTGGCGTAGAGCTCGCGACGGAAGATCAGCGGGATGTCGTTGCAGAAAATGTCGCGCAGGATGCCGCCGAATACCCCGGTGATCACCCCGCTGACAGACGCCACCAGCATGCCGTGGCCCATTTCCAGGGCGGTCATGCAGCCGATCAGGGTAAAGGCCACCAGCCCTACGGCGTCGAGCACCAGGAACAGCGAGCGCAGGTGGCGCATCCAGCGCGCGGTGAACACCGTGACCATCGCCGCCACCGACGTCAGCACCAAGTACTCCGGGTGCTTGACCCAGGTCAGCGGGTAGTGCCCCAGCAACACATCACGCACCGAACCACCGCCCAGGGCGGTGACGCAGGCGATCAGCACCACCCCGAACCAATCCATGCCCCGACGGCCGGCAGACAACGCGCCAGTCATGGCTTCAGCGGTAATGGCAATCAGGTAGAGCATCAGCAACATGGTGGCGGTCCTTGCAGGAAGGCGCGCAGTCTAGCCATTTCGGATCGGCACCAGAAGAGGGCACGCGCTGATCAGCCTGCTTTGGTGGATCAGGCCTTGATGAAGTGCTGGCGGTAGTGCTGCAGTTCGGCGATGGATTCGCGGATGTCGTCCAGGGCCAGGTGGGTGCTGCCCTTCTTGAAGCTGTCGCGCACCTCAGGTGCCCAGCGGGCAGCCAGCTCCTTGAGGGTCGAGACATCCAGGTTACGGTAGTGGAAGTAGCTTTCCAGGGATTTCATGTGGGTATAAAGGAAGCGTCGATCCTGGCAGATGCTGTTGCCGCAGATCGGCGACTTGCCCTTGGGTACCCACTGCTCCAGAAACGCGATCGTCTGGGCTTCGGCTTCGGCCATGCTGATGCGGCTGTCACGCACCCGCTGGGTCAACCCGGAACCGCCGTGTTGACGGGTGTTCCACTCGTCCATGCCGGCCAGGATCTCGTCGCTGTGGTGAATCGCGATCACGGGGCCTTCGGCCAGGGTATTGAGATGACTGTCGGTGACAATGGTCGCCATCTCGATGATGACGTCAGTGTCAGGGTTCAGACCGGTCATTTCCAGGTCGATCCAGATCAGGTTCTGTGGGTTTTGCATGTGTCGGCTCCTAAGCAGTGTTGCGCAGTTTAGCCTAGGCAACTGCGTGGGCGTGCTAAACTCGCGGCCGCTTTACCTAATCGCTGCATTATCAACACGGAACACCCATGGCCAAACGCCAACTCAATCGTCGTCAAAACTGGCGCATCGAAAAGATTCAAGGCGAGCGCGCCGCCCGCGCCGCCAAACGCGAATCCAGCGCCGTGCAAGCGCTGGAAGGTGGCGACCTAGGCCTGGAGCAGACCGGCCTGGTCATCGCCCACTTTGGCGTCCAGGTCGAGGTCGAGGCTTGCGAAGGCGAACTGGCCGGCCAGGTATTCCGCTGCCACTTGCGCGCCAACCTGCCTGCGCTGGTGACCGGTGACAAGGTGGTCTGGCGTGCCGGCAACCAGGGCATTGGCGTGATCGTCGCGCAACTGCCGCGCAACACCGAGCTGTGCCGTCCGGACAGCCGTGGCCAGCTCAAGCCGGTCGCGGCCAACGTCGACATGATCGTCATCGTCTTCGCCCCGCTGCCCGAGCCCCACGCCAACCTGATCGACCGCTACCTGGTAGCCGCCGAGCATGCTGGCATCCGCCCGTTGTTGCTGCTCAACAAGTTCGACCTGATCGACGAGCACAATGCCCCGGCGCTCAATGCCCTGCTGGCGGTGTATCGCACCCTCGGCTACCCGGTGCTGGAAGTCTCGGCGCACCACGGCAATGGCATGGAAACCCTGCAACAGCAGCTGGACGGACGCATCAGTGTGTTTGTCGGCCAGTCCGGCGTCGGTAAGTCGTCGCTGGTCAACAGCCTGCTGCCGGAAGTCGAAACCCGCGTCGGGCCGCTGTCCGAGCTGTCAGGCCAAGGCACCCACACCACCACCACCGCGCGGTTGTTCCACTTCCCAGGTGGCGGTGAGCTGATCGACTCCCCGGGCATTCGCGAATTCGGCCTGGGCCACGTCAGCCGCGCCGACGTCGAAGCCGGCTTCATCGAGTTCAACGACCTGATCGGCACCTGCCGCTTCCGCGACTGCAAACACGACCGCGAGCCTGGCTGCGCCCTGCTCAAGGCCCTGGAAGACGGCCGTGTGCAGCAACAACGGATGAACAGCTACCGCTCGATCATCGCCAGCCTGCCTGAAACCAGCTACTAAACAGACGCGCTCGCCGCTCCAACCCTGATGGAGCGGCGGGCCGTTCGTCGTGCCCGACAAATCCCCTCACTTTTTAAACATCGGAAATTTCTGTAAGGCCCGCGCACGCCTGCTTGTAGGGCACTTCTCTTTCTCTCGGCCGACCTTGCGACCCCCATTCAAGTGCATACATTCACTCTCTCTCGCATTCAGGCGATACCGAGGGAAACCCATGCAAACCTATCATCTGTTCATCAGCCATTCGTGGAACTACGCCGACAAACACGACCGACTGGTGGAGTTGCTGTCCGCACACCCGAGCTTTTCCTTCAAGAACTTCTCGGTGCCGCCGCAGAATCCGATCGTCGGCGCCTTGAACGACATGCAACTGGAACTGGCCATCGAAAACAAGATCCGCCCCTGCTCTGCGGTGTTGATCATGGCGGGCGTGTATTCGACGTACAGCAAGTGGATCAACAAGGAAATCGAGATTGCCAAACGCCTTGGCAAGGTGATCATCGCGATCAGGCCTTTCGCTGCCGAGCGCACATCGACGGTCGTGCGTGACGCGGCCCACGCCGAATGTGCGTGGAACACCAACAGCATTGTCAATGCGATCCGCCAGCATACGGCGGTGTAACCATGCGCAAGGGATTGTTCATCGGGATCAACAACTACACCCATATTTCTTCGCTTTCGGGCTGTAACAACGATGCCATGGCGATGGCCTCGTTGCTCGAACGACATGCTAACGGTCGCCCCAACTTCAGCAGCAAGGTGCTGACATCGGCGGAGGAAAAACTTACCTGCCATACCGTCAAGCAACAGATCCAGAACCTGTTCTCGGGTGATTGCGATGTGGCACTGCTGTACTTCGCCGGGCACGGTCAATTCGACACCAGCATTGATGAAGGCACGCTGATCCCACAGGACTACCAGCCAGGAGGCGAAGGCATTCGCATCAGTGACATCCTGGACTGGGCTGACAAAGCCGAGCACATCAAGAACAAGATCATCATCCTCGACTGCTGCCAGGCGGGCGCTGCGGGTGCCATGCGCGGCTGGCGAGGTGGCCGGAGCGTGATTGGTGAAGGCATGACCATCCTGACGGCGTGCAAAAAAGAACAGGTCGCGCTGGAAAACGGCGGGCATGGCGTATTTACCGGTCTGCTTCTGCAGGCCCTGCACGGTGGAGCCGCCAATGTACTGGGCAAAGTAACACCCGGCAGCGTGTACTCGTTTGTCGACAACGCGCTGGGCGCTTGGGAGCAGCGCCCAGTCTTCAAGACCAACGTATCGCAATTCGTGGCTTTGCGCGAAGTCGCGCCACTGATCGCCGAGGAAACACTGCGCAAGCTGCCTGACTGGTTTCCCGAGGCAAGTTTTGTGTTCCCTCTGGATCCCAGCTTCGAGCCCACGGAGGCGGCCTACAACCCCGAGAACGGCGACGTCTTCGCCCAACTGCAAAAGTGCAATCGCCACAGCCTGGTCGAGCCGGTCGATGCCGAACACATGTACTACGCCGCCATCCACTCCACCGGCTGCCGCCTCACTGCCCTCGGCGCCTATTACCGCGAACTCGCGATCAAGGGACACTTCTGATGCCCGTTTTTATCAGCTACCGCCACACCGACCGCCCCATGACCATCAACGACCACCTGAGCCAGGCCGGGATAAAAACCTACCTGGATGTACTGGATCCCGAATCGCAAACCACCGACGACATCACCGGGGTGATTACCCGCAACATTACCGAGTGCAGCCATTTGCTGGCAGTGGTATCGGACAAAACCGCGCACTCCTGGTGGGTACCCTTCGAAATTGGCGAAGCAACCATCAGTGATCGGCGAATCTGCTCATTCAAGACCGGCGCCGGAGAACTGCCAGAGTACCTCGACAAGTGGCCAAAACTGGCGAAGATGGCCGACCTCGACTTCTTTATCGACGCCTACCGCAACGAGCAGACACTCAGACGCTCAATGACACTGGACTCGATCGTCAGCAACGAGTCGATACGCTCGAACAACCGCACTAATGCAGAGCGCTTCCATACCGAACTCAAGACCAGGGTCCGCCGCGGCTTTTAAGGCAAACGGCGACCACAAAAAAGCCGACATCGCTGTCGGCTTTTTGTGGGTCACTGCTTCTGTGGCTCCACCGGCTTGGGCAGCGGATCATCAAACAGATTCAAGCGCTCGCGCAGCTCATGGGCCGGCAGCGGTTGCTGGTCTGCGGGCAAGGCATCGGGGTCGACCGGCACCGCCGGCACTTCACCCGGGGCGCCCTGGCCCTGGGTGGGCACCGGTGCTGGCTCGGCGCCTTGCTCGCCTTCGATGGCACGCTGGGCCTTCTTGGTCAGCACCACAATGTCGATCCGGCGGTTGACCGGGTTGAACGGGTTCTTGCGGTCGAACATGGCCGACGAAGCGTAGCCCACCACCCGCGCCACCTGGGTCTCCGGATAGCTACCCGCCACCAGCGCCCGCCGCGCGGCGTTGGCACGGTTGGATGACAGCTCCCAGTTGCCGAAATCACCGCTGCCAGCATAGGGCTTGGCATCGGTGTGGCCGCTGATGCTGATCTTGTTGGGCACCGCCTTGATGGTGTCTGCCATGGCCAGCAGGATGTCTTCGAAGTACGGCTTCAGGCGTGCACTGCCGGAGTCGAACATCGGCCGGTTTTCCGAATCAATGATCTGGATGCGCAAGCCATCCGACGTGATCTCGAACAGGATCTGGTCCTTGAACTTCTGCAGTTGCGGGTTTTCTTCCACCTTGTTCTGCAGTTCCTGCAGCAACAACTCAAGGCGCTCCTGCTCGACCTGCTCGGCCATGCCTTCGACCTGCTCGGTATCGACCGTCACCTTGTCCGGCTGCGGCTGGAACTTGGCTTCAGGGTTGAGGGTCTTGTCCGGCGCCAGCTCCGGCGAGCCGCCGAGGTCGATGACGTAGGGCGTACCGCTCTCGGTGAAGCCGATCGGGTCCTTGAAATAGCCGGCGATGGCGATCTTCTGCTCCGGCGTGGCCGTGGACAGCAGCCACAGCACCAGAAAAAACGCCATCATCGCCGTCGCGAAGTCAGCGAAGGCGATTTTCCAGGCGCCCCCGTGATGCCCGGCCGCAATGCGCTTGACGCGCTTGATGATTATCGGCTGATTGTTTTCCATGACTCAGCGACCGCGAACTGCTTGTTCCAGCTCGGCGAAGCTAGGACGGTGCGCCGGGTACAGCACCTTGCGCCCGAATTCCACTGCCAGCGACGGCGGCATGCCGGACGCCGAGGCCACCAGCGAGGCCTTGATGGCTTCGTAGATGTTCAGCTCTTCCTTGGCGTCGTGGGCCAGGGAATGGGCCAGCGGACCGAAAAAACCGTAGGCGGCGAGAATACCGAAGAAGGTCCCCACCAGTGCCGCGCCGACGTGCAGGCCGATGGACTTCTGGTCGCCCTCGCCCAGCGAGGCCATGGTGACCACGATCCCCAGGACCGCCGCGACAATACCAAAGCCGGGCATCGCATCGGCAATGCCGTTCACCGCATGGGAGGGGTGTTCCAGGTCTTCCTTGAGGCTGTACAGCTCCATGTCGAACAGGCCTTCGAGCTCATGGGGCGCCATGTTGCCGGAGGACATAATGCGCAAGTAGTCGCAGATGAACGCCGTCATGCGTTCGTCCTTGAGCACGGTCGGGTACTTGGCAAAGATCGGGCTGGCGGCGGCGTCCTCGATATCCCCTTCAATCGCCATCATGCCTTCGCGGCGGCTCTTGTTGAGGATCTCGTAGATCAGGCCCAGCACCTCCAGGTAGAAGGCGTGGGTGAAGCGTGTGCTGAACATACTCAGGGACTTCTTGAGCACATGCAGGGTCATGTAGCCGGGGTTGGCCTGGAGGAATGCGCCCAGGGCCGCACCGCCGATGATCAGCACCTCGAAGGGTTGGATCAGCGCGGCAATCTTGCCATGGGAAAGCACGTATCCGCCGAGCACGCTCGCGAATACGACGATGATGCCGATAATTTTAGCCATAGGTAGAAGGTACTTACTTAAGTCGGGTTCAAGGTCATATTCGGAAGTTAAACAATCTCTTCTTCTACTTATCGGCAAAACTGCGCCAGACTATAGCCCGTTATGGTGAAAAGCTAATTTGCCCCGCCCCGGGCGTGTTTGAAGTCAACGATGATCGCACCCGACCATGGTTAATGAAACGAACGTCCCAACGGCAAGCCCCTCCACCCTGCAGGATTGGGTCCAGCGCCTCGACGCTGTGATCCTGCCCGTACCGCAGGCCAGCCATGACCGCGTCTGCAAAGCCCTCAACAGCAGTCGCAGCTCCCTGCGCGATATCGCCGACCTGATCCAGGGCAGCCCGGCCCTGGCCCTGAGCGTGATCCGCGAAGCCAATCGCCACGCCCACGGCAGCCTCAGCGAACCCTGTGAAAACCTTGAGGTGGCGCTCAATCGCCTGGGCCTCAAACGCACCGCCGAACTCCTGGCCCGCCTGCCGGCCATGCCCGAGCGCGAGATCCCGCCAGCGCTGCGCAAGCTGCAACAGATCAGCCAGCACGCCTCGCAACAGGCCAATGGTTTTTTTGCCAGCCGCCTGGCGCGCCTGTGGCAGGACATCCATTGGGGCAGCCTGTTGTTTCTCGCGCCCCTGTGGCCGCTGGCCCTGAGTCACCCACAGTTGCTCCAGGAATGGGAGCGCCGGGTGATCCACCGGGGCGAAGCGGCGCACACGGTCGAAAAACAGCTGTTCGGCGTGCGCCTGCTGGAGCTCTGCCAGGCGCTGGTGGAGCTCTGGCACCTGCCCTTCTGGGTCGCCCAGGGCTATCGCCTGCTACTCACCGAGCAACGCGAGCTGGTGCAAGTGCTGCACATTGCCCGCGACGCCGATCATCCCCTGCGCCAGCAAAACCGCCTGGATGACGACCCGACCCTGCGCCGCTGGCTCAGCCAGCCCGCCAACAGCGTGCTGCTGGCCAACGGCCTGGCGCTGTCGGCCCAGCAATCCTGGGCCGGTCCGCACACCTTGCGCTGGCAGTACCTGACCAGCCTCTACCTGCAAATGCCCATGGACGAGGTGCAGCAGCAACAACACCAACAGGCCGCACAAAGCGCGCGCAACCATGGGCAGCCCGACCTCTGGCACCCGGCCGAGGCGCTGCTGTGGCCCTGGGGAGATGGCCGGCCCCGTGCCGAACAGGCGCCCGCCGCCCCCACCGCCGAGGACCTGCAGCGCTGGCGCAAACACTGCGCCCAACTGCTGGCCGAGCCGAGCCCGTTCAGTAACGCCCTGCACCTGACCACCTGCGCCCGGGATGCCTTGGCAGCCTGTGGCATGCGCCGGGTCATGCTGCTGATGGCCGACCGCACTCAGAGCAACCTGCGTGTCCACCAGACCTGGGGCTTGCCCAAGGACAGCGCCACCCTGCAACTGGCAGTCGGCCAGAGCAGCGTGCTGCAGCGCTTGCTGGCGCAACCGGCGCAGTTGCGCCTGACACCCGCCAACCACGGCCAGTTTTGCGCCCACTTGCCGGACAGCCTGCGCGTGCTGTTCGACGGCGAGCACCTGCTGCTGCGCTCTCTGGCCAACAAGGGCAAGGTGATCATGCTGCTCGTCGCCGACCAGGGTGGTGGCGCGTTTGCGGACATCAGCGTCCAGGCTTTCGGCAAAACCGCGCAGTGCATCGAAAAGGCTCTCAACAGCTATAGCGCGCGCTAAGCACACGCTCATCCGTTTTTGCACCAACGGATTTGCCAATCTGGCGAACTGATACTAATCCTTACTCACCAGCGATCAGCCTGCGCAGCCCCCGAGAAACGACGGGGAGAGATACGTCAACAGTCCATCTCCAAGGACATGAATTATGTCTGGCAGTCATTCTTGGGCACGACTGGGCCGTCGTGGATATGGCGTTTTCTGGGTGATCGGCGGCCAGGCGGCGCAGAGCCTGACCAGCTTCCTCACAGGCCTGGTGCTGGGCCGCTGCGTCTCGCAAGAGGCCCTGGGCGCCTACGCCCTGGGCTTGAGCTTCTGCTTCCTGATCATCTCCCTGGGCGACACGCTGATTGCTACGCCCTACACCTACCTGCGCGCCAGTGGCGAAGGAGAGCCGCACACCCTGTTCAGCAGCGCCTTGTGGGGCAGCGCCGTGCTCGGCCTGGTGGTGGCGTTGATCCTGACCCTTATGCACCAGTTCGGTGCAGGCCTGCCCACCGAGCTCTGGCCCGCCTTGCCCCTGGCGGTGATGGGCCTGGTGATGCGCGAATTTTTGCGCCGGCATTTCTACGTGATCAACCGCTCCAGGCAGGCCCTGATCCTCGACCTGACCAGCGCAGTGGGCCAACTGGCAGCCCTCGGGGTATTAGCCTGGGCCGGATGGCTCAGCGCCGAAGCCGTCTTCTTTGCCATCGCCGGGGTTTGTGCCCTGTCCTTTGCGCTGAACCTGCCCCAGGCACAGGCGTCGTTCTTCTGGCCGTCCATCAAGCAATTGGCGACCCAATGGCGAGCGTTTCTGGGCTACGGCGGTTGGCTGGTGGCCGGCGGGCTATGCCATGTGGCCAGCGTGCAGCTGTACCCCTGGCTCGCCCTGCTGGGGGGGGGCCAGGCGATGGCCGGCCTCTACGCGGCGTGCATCGCGGTCACCAACCTGATCAATCCGTTGCTGACCGCCCTCACCAATCATTTCCGCCCGCGCTTCATTGCGCACTATCAAGAGGCAGGCCAGGCGAGTTTGCTCCCGTATATGCTGCTGCGGGCGCTGCCGTTCCTGCTGCCGGCCCTGGGGTTCGTGCTGCTGGCGTGGTGGGTGGGCGAGCCGTTACTGGGGTGGCTGTACGGCCCCGACTTCAGCAAAGGCGCACCGGCGCTGATGTACCTGGCGCTTGGCCTGCTGGCCGTGGCAGCCGCCGCACCGATACAACTCGGGCTCCTGGCCCTGCGGGCACCGGTCAGCAACGTGTTCTACCACGGCACCAACCTCGCGGTGCTGCTGGTGCTGGCTTTGATCTGGCATGACCGGTTGTCGCTTGAGCTGTTGGCCCAATTCTATTGTGGCGCAAATGTTGCTGGCCTTTTGATGCTAGGCATTATGTTTCAGGTAATGGCAAAAAAAACTAACCGCAGCACTGGAGAAATACAGGTGAGTGACTAAAGTCACACTTCACATCTAATGGCTATTAAGTATCAAAACGCCACAAGTTCGCTATTGTCGTTGGAGCTATCTGTAACAAAAAACACTAATGGGCCCTTGATCCGCGCAGTAGGGGCCGGCGAATCGACTGGACGTTTTATCTGACTCAGGTTTTTGGCCAAGGAGTTAACGTCATGCGCAAGATAGTAGTAACTGGCGGTGCCGGCTTTGCAGGCTCGCATATTGTCGACGAAGTTTGCCGGCATTTCTCTGACGCCAAAGTTGTGGTCTTCGACAAGATGACTTACGCCGGCGATGTACGCAATATTTCCCACCACTTGTTTCCCAATCGCGTCCAGTTACTGGTTGGCGATGTTGCCGACCTGGATATGTGCCGCCGGGTGGTCAAGGACGCTGACCTGGTGATACATGCCGCCGCCGAGAGCCATGTGGACAACTCGTTCGGCAACTCCCTGGAGTTCACCCGCACCAACGTGCTGGGCACCCATGCATTGATGGAAGCCTGCCGCCAGGAGAAGGTCAGGAAGATCGTCCATGTCAGCACCGACGAGGTCTACGGGCAGGTCATGGAGGGCGCGGCCAGTGAAAACGAGGTCTTGCGCCCCACCAACCCCTACTCATCCTCCAAGGCCGCGGCCGAGATGATCCTGCAGGGTTACCTGCAGTCCTACCACGAACCCATCGTGATCATCCGGGCCAATAACCTCTATGGCATCCGCCAGTTCCCGGAAAAGATCATCCCGCGTTTCATCTGCCACATGCTGACCGGGCGCAAACTGACCCTGCACGGTAATGGCACCAATCGCCGGCACTACCTCAGTGCCCAGGACTTCGCCGAAGCAGTGGTGTTCGTGGCTGAAAAAGGAGAAGTCGGCGAGGTCTACAATATCGGCACCACCGAGGAATATACCAACCTGCAAGTGGCCGAACTTATCAGCAAGGCCTTCGACAAACCCTCTCGCGAAGTCATTACCTATATCCCCGACCGGCCGTTCAACGACGGGCGTTATTCGGTGTCCTGGGAAAAGCTCATGCACATGGGTTGGAAGCCCAAAAACAACCTGAGCGACGATATCGGCATGTTAGTGGACTGGTACCGCGACAACTTCGCGCGCTACCCGGAGTTGTTTGGTGAGTTGCCCGCGACCGCTTCGGTCGAGGTCGAAGTCGCCGGCCTGCTCCCGGTACAGGAAGTCTCCAACGGGCTCTCCAAAGGCCTTAGTTCCTGACTCAGCGTTGTTGTCACTTGCGCAGTTGAGGCGAGGATATTCCATGTCAGTTAGCGAAACGCTCCCGGGCACTGCCCCGGACGTAAAAGTGCAGGGCACTCGCGCTCACAAAAGAGCTCGACGTTTTGATGCCCCGGCGTTGGCCGGCCTGGAAATCCTCCTGACACGACTGGGCCGAGTGCTGGGTGGGCTGCTCGCGACCCTGCTGCTCAGCGCCCACTACTGGTGGGTCACGGATCAAGGGTGGGCCAATGCCTGGACGGTGGGCTTTGTGGTGGTCTGTGCCTCGGCAGTGATGCCGGTGCGCGTCTATAAGGGCTTTTCGCGCCAGGATCGCAAAGCCCTGCGCTGGGTCAGCTCGGTGTTCAACGGCGCCCTGGTGACCCTGCTGGCGCTGGTATTCATGAAGATCGGCCAGATGCCGATGCTCCCCCCCTGGTACTACCTCGGGCTGTTCATCATGCTGACGCTGTTTGCTCAACTGGCCGGGCAGTACGTGTCGCGCTATACCCGCTCCTGGGACCGCAAACTGCGCCTGGTCATTGTCGGTGCCGGTGAGCAAGGCGTGGCGATCGCGCGCTACCTGACCGCACGGGAACCGGAAATCGTGGTGATCGGTTTCATCGACGACCGCAGCTCGCGCATTGACACCTCCACGCTGCCGTTCCCCCTGCTCGCCGGAGGGACCGCGCAGCTGGACCAACTGCCACCGGACATCGACGGGGTGATCATCGCCCTGCCCAACCAGGCAGGCGACCGGGTCAGTTCGCTGGCCACCCGCCTGCGCGGGCAGATGGGCAACGTCTACCTCGCCCCCGAGGAGCCGGTGCTGGGTCATCCCTTCCTGAGCCGACCGCACAGCGGACCCGGCAACATGTTGCTGCTGGGCATGAACCCCTTGCCCATCGAGGGACGGCTGATCAAGCGGGTGTTCGACATCAGCTTCTCGGCGGTCGTGCTGTTGCTGTTCCTGCCCATTGGCCTGGTGCTGGGCGCCCTGATCCGCCTGGAGTCACCTGGACCGGCCCTGTTCACCCAAGGTCGTTATGGCCTGCGCAACCGTCTGTTCCAGATCTACAAGTTTCGCAGCATGCGATTCGACCCCACGCCCGGCGAAATCTGCCTGAACCAGCGCCAGGATGCCCGCGTGACCCGTATCGGCAACTTCATCCGGCGCACCAGCCTCGACGAGTTCCCGCAGTTCATCAACGTGCTGCTGGGCGATATGTCGGTCATCGGCCCACGCCCTCACCCGCCCGGCGTCAAGGCCGGCGACCGGACCTACGAGAACGTGGTGGTGGACTTTGTCGAGCGCTACAAGGTACGCCCGGGCATTACCGGCTGGGCTCAGGTCAACGGCTCACGGGGCAATACCTTCACCGAAGAGTCACTGACCGAGCGCTTCATCTATGACGTGCAGTACATCCAGAACTGGTCGCCAGAGCTGGACCTGTGGATCGTGATCAAGACCATCTTTGGTGGGCTGGGAGGCAAGAATGCATTTTGAAGCCATGCCTGCCGCCAGTCCGAACGAGTTAGCCGATCTGGGGCTGCGCAGCAGCGTCGTCGTGCTGACCCTCAATGCCCAGGAGCACCTCAAGGCCCTGCTCCCGGCCCTGGCGGCCCTGAAGCAGGCGCCTAGGGAGGTGGTGTTCATCGACTCCTCGTCCACCGACCTGACGCCACAGATGATCGAGACCGCCGGGCATCGCCTGGTGACCATCCAGCGCAGTGACTTCGGCCACGGCAAGACCCGCAACCTGGCGCTGCAGTTGTGCGCGGACAGCGAATTCCTGGTCTACCTCACTCAAGATGCCTGCCCTCAGGGCGATGATTGGCTGCAACGCCTGCTCAAGCCCTTTGCCGACCCACAGGTGGCCCTGGTCTACGGTCGGCAACTACCGCGCCGGGAAGCCACCGACACCGAACGTTTCGCCCGCGAGTTCAATTACCCCGATCGCCCGGAACGCACGACCCAGACTGACATCGCGCGCATCGGGATCAAGGCGGTGTTCTGCTCCAACTCCTTTGCCGCCTATCGTCGCGAGGCGCTGGAGGCCGTCGGCGGATTCCCCACGCAGTTACCCCTGGGCGAAGACATGGCCGCGGCCATACGCCTGCTCGGCAAGGGTTATGTCCGGGTCTACGAACCCGCGGCCCAGGCCGTGCATAGCCACGACTACAGCATCAGCCAGGAATTCAAGCGCTACTTCGACATCGGCACCCTGATTGCCATGGACAGCGAGCTGAGCAAGGCGCGCCTGTCGACATCCGGCGAAGGCCTGCGGTTCGTCAACGTGGAGATCCAGGCCGCACTCAAGCGTGGCCAGCCCCTGGCCGTTTTCTCAATCCTGATGCGCACGGCCGGCAAGTACCTGGGCTACTGGCTCGGAGAACGCTACCACCTGGTACCGCTGGCATGGCGGCGGCGCATGAGCATGCACTCACTGTTCTGGAATCAGCCATGAGCATCGTCGTCGTCGGGGATACCAGCCTGATCGCCCAGGCCTTGCGCCAGTGCGGGCAGACCGCCGGCTGGCGCTTCATCGGCCACCGCGAAGCCCTCACGAGCAGTGCCTGGCTCGACGGCGTCGGCCAGGTGCTGAACCTGGCGTACAACCCCGCCTTGCGCAATGGCTACGAGCACGCCCTGGACTTCGAACTGGCCCTGGCCCGGCGCATTGAACCGCTGCCGCACGTACGCTACATCATGGCCAGTTCGCGCCTGGTGTACGGCCCCGCGATCCACGACCAGGCACTGCACGAATCCCAGGAGCCCCAGCCGGTGGCGACCTACGGGGTCGGCAAGCTGATCACCGAGCAAGCATTGACGCAGATGCTCGGCGAGCGCCTGACCATCGTGCGCATGAGCAATATCTTCGGCTACGAAATTGCGCAAACCCGGCGCAACTTCTTCGCCATCGCCTTGCGCAGCCTGCTTGACCAGCAGCGCATCGTGCTGGACATGAGCCCCTTCGTCGAACGCGACTTCCTCCCAGTGGAAGTCCTGGCCAGTTGGCTGATACCTATCGCCGAAAACCCGCAGCCCGGCCTCTTCAACCTTGGCGCGGGCATAGGTACACCCACGGGGCGCATTGCCCAGTGGTTGATCGAAGGTTTTGGCAGCGGTGAGCTACTGGTGACCAACCTGCGCGAGTTCGACGCGTTCCGCCTGGATATCGGCGCCGCCCGGGCCACCTATGGTATCCCGGGCCTGACCACCACCGCGCTCAGGCAGCATTGCCAAGCCCTCGGCGCCCGCCTGCGTGAAGAGAGCCGATTGATCCAGGGGTATGCGTGATGAAGACGCTCACGGTTTCCATCGTCAATTACCGCACGCCGCAGTTGGTGGTCGAGTGCGTGGCATCGCTCAAGCGCTTCCCTCCCACCCGGGCGACGCTGACCATTGCCGTGGTCGATAACGCCTCGGGCGATGACAGCGTGTCGGTCATCGCCGGGCAGTGCCCGGACATTCAACTCATCGCCTCGCCAGACAACCTGGGCTTTGGCGGCGGCAACAACCTGATCCTGCGCGGCTTGCGCAGCGACTACGTGCTGCTGCTCAACAGTGATGCCCAAGTGGAGGCCGGCACCCTCGACCGGCTGATCGACGTCCTGGAGCAGCAACCAACGGTGGGCGCGGTCAGTGGCCGGGTGGTCAATGCCAGCGATGGCGCCGACCAGGATTTCCCCTGCCGTTTCCCCAGCCTGACGCAGATGGTCAAGCGCATGCTGACCGGCCCGCAGTTCCCGGCCAACGGCCAGTCGAGCCCCGTCAACCTCGAACGCCTGCATGGCGCCTGCATGCTGATCCGCGGCGAGTTGCTGCAAAGCGTCGGACTGTTTGACGAAGGTTTCTTCATGTACGACGAAGACGTCGACTGGTGCGTACGGGCCCGCAACGCCGGCTGGGAGCTGCTGCTGGTGCCCGACGCGCGGATTCTGCACCACGGCGGCAGCTCTTCCGGGCGCGCCCCCGTTGGCCAGCGCCGCCAGGCACCGAGTGAAACCGCGCTGCGCATGCGCTATGAACTGCGCCGCAGCCGGTATCGGCTGTACCGCAAGCACCGCAGCCTGGCCGAGGTGCTGCTGCTCAAGCTATTGACCGACCTGGTGATGCTGGCCGCCAGTGCCAAGACACTGCTGGCAGCCGTCCTGCAGCCGGCGCGGCGCGAGGAAGCCCGGGCGTTGCTACGGGCCAATGCCCGGGTGATGTCGATCAATCCCCTGCGCATCGAGGTGGTTGACCATGGCATTTGAGCCTTCACCCTACGAACCCCTCGATAACCGGACTCAGCGCCGGGGCGTGGTGCTGGCCGGGGTCCTGGGGCTGGTGGTGGCCTTCGCCACGGTCTACATGCCCCTGGCGGGCATGGCGCTGTCGTTGGCTTTTGGCGGCGTCCTGCTGCTGGCCCGCCGACCGCAATGGTTGTTTCTGGGTTTTGTGATCAGCCTGGCCATCCCGATCCAGAAATCCATCGGTGGCATTCCACTGAACGCGGCCGATGCCATTGTCGTGCTCTGGGCGCTGCTCTGGCTGTTCATGCTGCAACGCCCACAGGCGCCGCACCTGGGGCGAATGCGCGTACCGTTCTTGATCCTGGCAATCACGCCCTTCCTGATCGCGGTGTTCCTCGCACAACTGGGCTCCATCGCGCCCGGCGCCAGCATCAAGCAGTCATTGCGGATCGTCGAATGGTTCGTGCTGTTGCCGGTGCTGTTGATGGTGTTCCGCCCTGACCAACGCTTCTGGCGTTTTGCCGCGATCACGCTGATCTGCACCCCGGCCTTCTTTGCCATCGATGGCCTGGTGGAGTATGCCACCGGTGGCCACACCCTCACCGGCATGCTGGGCATCCCGGTGCCCGGCCCCAGCGGCGATGAACCGGCGATTCACCACACCTTCGATGTCTCCGGCCGGGCAGGCAGTGCCTTTGGCGGGGCGCAGGGCCTGGCCATGTACCTGGTGATGCTGCTCAGCATCTCCCTGGCCCACCTGCTGAATTCGCGTACCGGTGGCCTGAGGGTCCTGGCCGGCCTGGGAATCGTCATCAGCATCGCCGGGATGATGGCCGCCCAATCCCGCGGCGGACTGCTCGGAGGGCTGGCGTGCCTGTTGGCGATCTGCCTGATGCGGCGCCCGCAACTGTGGAAATTCCTGGTGCTGGGGCTGGTCGCGGTGGCCGTGCTCGCGCCCATTGGCCTGGGCCTGTGGCCCAGCTGGGACGGCACCCTCAGCGGCCTGGTGCCGGGCCGCCCGGATGCGGTGCTTGACCGCCTGACCATCTGGGGCGTGGTACGTGACGTGTGGTTCGACAACCCGTTGATCGGGGTCGGGCTGGGCAATTTCCGCGATGAATTCTACGCCCGCGGCGTGACCCTCAACGTCGAACTCGGCTACCAATCGACGCATGCCCATAACACCTACCTGGAACTGCTCGCCGACACCGGCGCCCTGGGGCTGCTCAGCTACCTGGCCTTCATTGCCCTGGTCTTTCGGCAATTGATCCGGCGCTGGCGCCGCAGCGTTGGCGACCCCGGCGACACCTTCACCCTGGCGGCAGTGGGCACCCTGACCGCGTACTGCGTGTTTGCCATGGTTGACATGCTGCTGCTGCAGAACATGCATTTCACCCTGGTGCTGCTGCTGAGCCTGGGGCTGACCGACAGTACCGCCCGTGCCCTGGGGCTGACCGGCGTCAAGACTCAAGAGGATGCAGGATGAAGATCATGCTGCTGGTCGAGGAACTGGGCATCGGTGGCCTGCCCAACTATGTGCTGGACCTGGCCCGGGCGCTGAACGCCCAGGGCGACCGAACCCTGGTGGCGCACCAGGGGCAACAGGTTCCGGCGCACCTGGATTGCACCGGGGTGCAATTGCTCGGCCTGCGGGATGCCGCATCGCCCGGCGAGGCCCTGGAGCGCATCCAGGCCTGGGAGCCGGACCTGGTGCACGTGCACCTGTGCAGCGACAGCGACTTGCTGGCGGCATTGACCGACAGCGGCCTGGCGCTGATGCGCTCGTTCCATGACTACACCTCGATGTGCCTGCGCCGCGGTCGTCGGCGTTTCCCGGGGGATCGTTGCCAGCGCCCGCTGGACTGGTCCTGCGCCTTGAATGGCTGCCTGATCGGTCCGCCGAAAGCCGGTGCCCGCGTGCCGCGCTTGATGGACCTGGCGGGCAAACTCCACGAACGTGGCCTGTACCAGCGCTTTCGCGGGGCCGTGGTTGGCAGCCAGCACATGGGCCGGGTACTGCGCATCAATGGCTTCAGCGAACAACGGATCCATGTGGTGCCTTACTTCAGCCGGTTCGATCAACAGGCCCAGCAGCCCCAGGCCGTTGGCAAACCTGCGCTGCAAGGGCGTCCCCTGCAATTGATGTTTGCCGGCCAGGCCGTCAAGGGCAAGGGCCTGGAGGTGCTGGTCAAGGCCCTGGCCGAGATCCAGGGTGACTGGCGCCTGGTCGCCATCAGCAGCGGCCCGCGCCTGGCCTCGGCCCGCGGGCTGGCGCAAAAACTGCAACTGACCTCGCGCATTACCTTCATCGACTGGCTGGCCTCCGAGGAACTGGCCGGGCACTACCGGAGCGCCGACCTGTTCGTCCTGCCTTCGGTGTGGGACGACCCCGGCCCCTTGGTGGGAATTGAAGCGATGGCCTTCGAGACACCGGTGCTGGCGTTCGCGGTCGGCGGCATTGCCGACTATGTGCGCGATGGCCAGACCGGCCTGCTGGTCACCGACGTCAGCGTCAAGGGCCTGGCTGCCGGCCTGCAGCGCGCCCTGGATGAACCCGAGCGCCTGGCGGTGCTCGGCCGGGCGGCTCGTGAGTGGGTCAAGGCCCACCACAGCCGTGACGGTCACATCCGCGCCTTGCGCACGCTGTACGAGCAGTGCACCCACAACTTACAGGCCCATCCGCCCCTGGGACTGATCTGCGGGAGTGTGAGGGTATGACCGTATTGCGCCAGTTTGCCGGGTTCTACAGCAAGGCGATTGCGCCCTGGGCCGTGGCTCAGGGTGAACTGCTCAGCGTCCAGCGCTTGCGCGGGCTGGCGGTACTGATGGTGTTGGTGGTGCACGTCGAAGACATCGGCCGCAAGCTGCCGGTGATGGCCGACTTTCACAGCACCTACGCCATGCGCGTGGGGTATTCGGCTCCCGACCTGTTCTTCGTGATCAGCGGCTTCATCATGACCTACGTCTCGGCAGGCAGCACGTTCCGGCCCAAGCGCTGGGTCCTGAGCCGGGTCTTTCGCATCGTGCCCCTGTACGTGCTCTTTACCGGGCTGGTGGTGCTGATGTGGCTGTACAGCCCGAACATGACCATGGGCTCAGGCAGCCACGACTGGGTCAGCGCGCTGAAGTCGATGCTGATGCTGCCGCAAGCCGGCCTGCCGATCCTGTTCGTGGGCTGGACGCTGGAACACGAAATCGTGTTCTACACCCTCGTCTTCCTGGTCATGCGCTTCAGCACGCTCAACGCTTTGCCGTGGGTGATGCTGACCCTCTCGGTGCTGGCCCTGGCCAAATGGGCACTGCGGGTCCATGGCGGGATCGACTTCTGGGACTACCACCTGTTTTCGCTGTTCATTATCCAATTCACCATCGGCGTCGGGGTCTTCAAGATCTATGAGCGGGCCCGGGCCTGGGGCTTCTGGCCGCCCTTCGTGGCGGGCTGTGTCCTGCTGCTGCTGGCGTCGATCTTCGCCGACTCGGGGCAACTCAACCGTGAACAACCGGTCCGGGTCCTGAGTTTTGGCCTGGCCTATGGCGCCTTCATGCTGGCCGGGCTGACCCTGGAATGGCAAAACCGCAGCAACGGCCATGCGCCCACGCGCCGGGACTGGATGGTGCAAATCGGCGATGCCTCCTACGCGATCTACCTGACACACCCGTTCGTGCTCGCCAGTTTTGGCCGCTTGTTCAAGGTGGTCAGCGTGACCCCCTTCGGTGCGGTCGGGGTGGTGATCCTGGCGGGCCTGACTACGATTGGGGTGGGGTATGCCGTGCATGTGTTGCTGGAAAAACCGGTCATCGAGATTGGCAAGCGAATCACCCGAGCCATTGCATAAGCCGCGAAGGAAGAATCAATTATGAATGCAATCAGTCATCCCATCGTGCCCTCTGCGGGAGTAGACGAGGCAAGACTGAGGTTTCCGATGCAGGAAATCATGGCCAGGGTCCTGCGCGACGCCACTGACGAGGCGCTTACGCAACTGATGTTCATCGGCGTGGCGCGCAAGGTCGGCACCACCTTTGTCGCCCAGCAGGCCGCCAGCCATCTGGCCGCCGCCTTTGGCAGCGTGCTGGTGATCGAGGTCAGCGCCCATGTCGACGACGCCGAAATGCTCGCCGGCGACCTCAAGCGCCTGCGGGTGCCGAACCATTCGGTGGTGCGCATCAGCCTGTCGGTCAACAGTTGCCTGAAGCTGCTGGGCCACGGCGGTGAATCGCCGGCGGCACTGGCCGAGCGCCTGCGCGAGCATTTTGACCTGGTGCTCTGGGACATGCCGTCGCCGACCTTCGCCCCCGTGTCGATCGTTGCCGCTCGCCACATGAATTCGATTGTGCTGGTCGCACAGGCCAACAAGAGCCGACGCCATGCCGCCAAGTACGTTTGCGACCGCCTCGAGGACAGCGGCGGCAACGTGCTGGGCGTGGTGCTCAATCGCACCCTCAACTTTATTCCGGAGTGGTTGTATCGCTGGTTGTAACCGTGGCCAAGAAAAACATGAATTTCACCTGGGGATAAGAACGGACATGGCGATCATGGACTGGTGTGGGGCGAGCGCGAAGTTTCTGCTAACCGCTGTACTGATGGGGGGCCTGCTGAGTGGTTGTACAACGATCAAGACCGAACAGATGGCTGGGTCGGAGACTTTGCCGCTGCTAGGCAAGGATGGGGTGGTGCCCGGCGGAAAATACCTGATCCGTCCCGGTGATGACCTGGACATCAAGTTCTACACCGCCAAGGACTACGACGAGGCGATCCCGGTGCGGCCCGATGGCTTCATCAGTATGCAGCGGGTCTCGGACATCAAGGCCGCCGGGTTGACGCCCGACGAACTGAGCGCGGCCATCAGCAAGGCCTACACGGGCAAGCTCAGTGATTCGAGCGTGTCGGTGATGGTCAAGTCCTTCAAGGGCTTTCGCGCGTACATCGGCGGCGAAGTGGCCAAGCCCCAGGTTATCCCTATGGAGGGTGGCATCACGGTGATGCAGGCGATCTACCGTGCCGGGGGCCTGCGTTACACCGCGCACCCGGAATCCGTGGTGCTGATCCGCAAGCAGGAAAATGGCGAGCCCAAGAGCTACCACCTGGACCTGAGCGACCAGGCCATCGAACTGGGCAAGAACGACATGGCCGTGGCCCTGAACCCTTACGACGTGATCTATGTCCCGCGCTCGCCGATTGCCAATGCCAACCTGTGGGTGACGCAATACATCACCGACCTGCTGCTGTTCAAAGGCATCAACTTCGGCTTCTCGGTCAACCGCAACTACAACAGCGGGGACAGTTCGGATGGCACCTTCTAATCCACGCGTGAGGCTCTGGAGCAGCCTGGTCCTGGGGTTGCTCGCCTGTTTGCTGATGCCCGTGGCGCAGGCCGAGATGAAATACGGGATCAACGCCAAATGGGGCGGTGGCGGCTACGATGAGCTGGTCGCACGCTTTGCCCTGGCCCGTTCGCTGGGCGTCAAGCAGGTGCGTATCGACTGGGAGTGGCGCCTGGTGGAAGGCCAGAAAGGCGTCTACGACTGGGCGCCCATGGACAACCTGGTCAAGGCTGCCGCCGAGCAGGGAATCGAGTTGCTGCCGATCGTCCACTACGCGCCAAACTGGGCCCTGCCAATGCTGGCTTTCAAGTCCAGCGGCACCTACGAGCTGGCGCCTTCGAGCGACTACTACGACAACTTTGCCGCCTTCATCAAAGCCTGTATCGAACGCTACGGCCCCGCCACCCAGGCGGGAATCACCTACTGGCAAATCTGGAACGAGCCCAACACGCCGCAATTCTGGGGGCCGTCACCCAAGCCCAAGGACTTCGTCAAGATGATGAAAACCGTGAGTCAGGCGGTGGCGGAACAGCGGGCGAACATCAAACTGGTGCACGCCGGTATTTCGCGCAACGACATCACCTACCTGTGGATGCTCTGGGATATCGACCCCTCCTACGGCGACTACTTCGACATCCTGGCGGTGCACCCGTACCTGTTCAACAAGGACGCCAGCGGCATCAACGCCCCCCAGGACATGGACGCCGACGAAAGCAGCCTGGCCAAGATGGGGTTTGTCGGCAGCAAGGAAGACAGCACCTACCTGGGCAAACTCTTCAACCTGCAACTGTTCATGCACCTGCGCCAATCCAGCAAGCCGATCTGGGTCACTGAGCTGGGCTATGTGGTCGCCGAGCCGCCCCTGGGCGTGACCGAGGCCCAACAAAGCGCCAAGACCAAGGCCACCCTGGACTACATCAACCAGCACTTGGGCGGCAAAAGCTTCGGCAAGGGTTTGCGCGGCGACTTGCCGGCCGATGTCGAGCGGGTCTACTGGTTTTCACTGGAGGACTACGAGTCCCCCGACGGCCTGGGGAACTTCGGCCTGTTTCGTGCGGACGGTACCGAGCGGCCCGCCGCCGCCGTGTATCGCCAATACGCCCAATAAGAGGGGATGAACATGAGTATCCGCGACGTTCTTAATATTCTCTTCAAGCGGCGTTATGTCGCGATCTGCTTCTTCCTGGCGGTATTGATCGGCGGCTTTGTCGGGCTCAAGGTCTACCCGGCAACCTACGATGCCACCGCCCGGCTCCTGGTGCGCCTGGGCCAGGAAGACATCTACATGCCGGTGCTGAGCAGCAGCCAGTTCCGCACGCCGATGATGTCGGTGGTGCGCGAAGAACAACTGCACTCCGAAGCCGAGATCATCACCAGCGAGGGCCTGTCCGAACAGGTGGTGGACAAACTGACGCCGCAAGTGCTGTTTCCCGGCATCGACATCAACCATCCCTGGTACACCCCCAAGGGCTGGCTGCAGATGGCCACCCAGGCCTACGCCGGTCTCGAGAGCTTCTTCTTCCCGCAATCAGGCAACCGCGACCTGCGCAGCAAAGCCATCTCGCGCTTGCAGAATGACCTGAGTGCAGAACCGGTCAAGAGCTCCAACATCATCGAGGTCACGCTCAAGAGCAAGTCGCCGCAGGCTGCCGCATTGGGGGTCAATGAACTGGTCAAGCACTACCTCACCGAACGGGTCAGGGTCTACCAGCGCGAGCAGACCGGCTTTATCTCCACCCAGCTGGAGGAGCTCGACGGCCAGATCAAGGGCATCGAAGGCACCCTGGAACACTTCCGCAATGACCGGCAGATCATGGATGTCGACCTGCAACGCAGCATGCAGATCGAGAAACTCAAGGACGCGCGCAAGAACATCGATACCACGTCGTTGATGGTCGAGCAGACCGACAAGCAGATCGATGTGCTGCGCAGTCAGTTGACCGGCTTGCCCCGGGTGACCGAACTCGACGGCCAGCAAGGCTCCAACAGCTACGCCCTGAGCGAGATGAACAAGCAACTGACGGACCTCAAGCGCCAGGAGGCCGACACCATCGCCCGACTGTCGCCAAGCGACCCGAAGGTCAGCTCACTGCGTGAACAGATCAGCGTTGTCGAACGTGGGATCGCCGAACAACGCGGCCAGCGCGACACCAACTCGCGGCGCGGCATCAACCCGCTCAACGCCCGTGTGCGCGATGACCTGATGAAAAGCGAGGCGGCCATGGCCGGCTATCGCCAGGGCCTGGCCACTCTCAAGGAGCAGGAGGCGGCGGATATTGCCCGGCTCAACGAAATCAACAACGTCGAAGCCCAGTTCAAGGAACTGGAACAGAAACTCGGCGTGTTGCGCGACAGCCGCAAGCTGTACCTGGAGAAACTCGAGGAGACCCGCTTCCTCAACGAACAGGCCAGCTCGCAGATCGGCAACGTCTCGGTGGTGAGCTGGGCGACCGTCAATACCAAGCCCGTCAGCCCGAAACTGTGGATGGTGTTGATTGGCGTACTGATCGGTGGCTTGCTCGGTGGGATCGGCCTGGCGTTCGTGATCGAGTTCTTCGACGACAGCCTCAAGTCCGACTCGGACGTGCGCCGCTACCTGGGCCTGCCCGTGATCGCCAAGGTGCCGAACCTGGGATGATCCCTGTGGGGGCGAGCCTGCTCGCCCCCACACCCTCATAGTTCACAAGCCCTCTGTTAGTGCTTGCGCTACAATCGTCTCCCTTTGTGCTCTGGAGACCTCACATGCCTGACTTCTCTGGCTTGCCGTTGGTGATCGAGCCGGGCGAGCTGCGCGCCCGCCTCGACGCCCGCGAACTGATCCTGGTGGACCTGACCAGCAGCGCCCGCTATGCCCAAGGGCATATCCCCGGCGCACGCTTCGTCGACCCCAAGCGCACCCAACTGGGCCAGCCGCCAGCACCGGGCCTGATGCCGCCACAGGCGGCACTCGAAGCCCTGTTCGGCGAGCTGGGGCATAACCCCGATGCGGTCTACGTGGTGTACGACGACGAAGGTGGCGGCTGGGCCGGGCGCTTCATCTGGCTGCTGGATGTCATCGGTCACCGGCGTTATCACTACCTCGACGGTGGGTTGCTGGCCTGGCAGGCCGAAGGCTTGCCACTGTCTGGCGAGGTTCCCGCGGCAGTCGGCGGCCCGGTCGGGCTGACCTTGCACGACGGCCCCACGGCCACCCGCGAGTACCTGCAAAGCCGTCTCGGCGCCGCCGACCTGGCGATCTGGGATGCACGCGGCCCGCTGGAATACTCCGGGGAGAAAGTCCTGGCGGCCAAGGGCGGGCATATTCCCGGCGCGATCAACTTCGAGTGGACCGCGGGCATGGATCAGGCGCGTCAACTGCGTATCCGCAGCGACATGGCGCAGATCCTCGAGCAGCTTGGCATTACCCCTGACAAAGAAGTGATTACCCACTGCCAGACCCACCACCGCTCTGGCTTCACCTATCTGGTGGCCAAGGCGCTCGGTTATCCGCGGGTCAAAGGCTACGCCGGTTCATGGGGCGAATGGGGCAACCATCCCGATACGCCCGTTGAGATTTAAGGTTTTTAAGGACAGTTAATGAAAAAGCGTTTGTTTATCCTCAGCCAGTACCTGCTGCCCCACCACCTGCTCTCGCGTCTGGCCGGCTGCATTGCCGAATGCCGCGTGCGTTGGTTCAAGAATGCCTTCACCGCCTGGTTCGCCAAGCGCTACCAGGTCGACATGTCCCAGGCGCTGGTCGAAGACCTGAGCGCCTACGAGCACTTCAACGCCTTCTTCACCCGCGCCCTGAAAGACGGTGCCCGGCCACTGGACCAGACCCCGGGCGCGATCCTCAGCCCGGCCGACGGTGCGGTCAGCCAACTCGGCCCGATCGAGCACGGTCGCGTGTTCCAGGCCAAGGGCCACAGCTTCAGCGTGCTGGAACTGCTGGGCGGCGACGCCGCCAATGCCGCGCCGTTCATGGGCGGCGACTTCGCCACCATCTACCTCTCGCCCAAGGATTACCACCGCGTGCACATGCCGCTGGCCGGCACCCTGCGCGAGATGGTCTACATCCCGGGGCGGATCTTCTCGGTCAACCAGACCACCGCCGAAAACGTGCCGGAGCTGTTTGCCCGTAACGAACGTGTGGCCTGCATTTTCGACACCGAGCGTGGCCCGATGGCCGTGGTGCTGGTGGGCGCGATGATCGTTGCCTCGATCGAGACCGTCTGGGCCGGGCTGGTCACGCCGCCCAAGCGCGAACTGAAAACCTTCCGCTACGACGAAGCCGCCCGCGCACCGATCCACCTGGAAAAAGGTGCGGAGCTGGGTCGCTTCAAACTGGGTTCGACGGCAGTGGTGCTGTTTGGCCCGGACCAAGTGCAATGGGCTGAAGAACTGGCGGCGGGTTCGCCGGTGGTGATGGGCCAGGGCCTGGGCGCACCAAAAGCCTGATACACACCGGCACTGTAGGAGCGAGCTTGCTCGCGATGAACCATAGAGCGACGCGGGCATTCAGAAAGCCCGCGTCTTCGTTGACGACCATCGCGAGCAGGCTCGCTCCTACAAGTGTTTTGCGGTGTTACAGCTGTCCGTCGCGGTCCCTGAACCCCAGCAGGTACAGCACGCCATCCAGCCCCAGGGTGGAAATCGCCTGTTTGGCCGACTGTTTGACCAGCGGCTTGGCGCGGAACGCCACACCCAAACCGGCAATCGCCAGCATCGGCAGATCGTTGGCGCCGTCACCGACCGCAATGGTCTGTTCCAGACGCAAACCTTCCTTGTGCGCCAGTTCCCGCAGCAGATCGGCCTTGCGTTGGGCGTCGACAATCGGCTCGACCGCCACCCCGGTGACTTTGCCGTCGACCACTTCCAGTTCGTTGGCAAACACGTAGTCGATGCCCAGCTTGGCCTGCAGCTGCTTGGCAAAGTAGGTAAAGCCGCCAGACAGGATCGCCGTCTTGTAACCCAGGCGCTTGAGCTCGGCGAACAGGGTTTCGGCGCCTTCGGTCAGGCGCAGCGAGGCACCGATGGAATCCAGCACTCCGACGTCCAGGCCTTTGAGCAAGGCCAGGCGCTCCTTGAAGCTGGCACGAAAATCCAGCTCGCCGGCCATGGCCCGCTCGGTGATTTCAGACACCTGCTCACCCACTCCGGCCGCCTTGGCCAGTTCGTCGATGACCTCGGCTTCGATCAGCGTCGAGTCCATGTCGAACACCGCCAGGCGACGGTTGCGGCGGAACAGCGAGTCTTCCTGGAAGGCGATATCGACATTCAATTCCTGGGCCACGCTGAGGAACTCGGCCCGCAGCGCCTGCGGATCCGCCGCCTCGCCGCGCACCGAGAACTCGATGCAGCCCTTGCCCTTGTCGGCCGGAGTGTCCAGTGGCATGCGCCCGGACAGGCGGTCGATGTGGTCGATGTTCAGGCCGTACTTGGCCGTGATCGAGCTCACGCTCTGCAATTGCTCGGCCGTCACTTTGCGCGTCAGCAGGGTCACGATGTGGCGTTTTTTACCCTGGTTGCCGACCCACTGCTGGTAATCCTCTTCGGAAACCGGGGTGAACCGCACCTGCTGATCGAGCTTGTAAGCCGTGAACAGGATGTCCTTGAGCACCGACTTGCCTTGCTCGGTGTCGGGAATTTCAACCAGGATGCCGAACGACAGGGTGTCGTGGATCACCGCCTGGCCGATGTCGAGAATGTTCACACCACCCTGGGCCAGAACACCGGTAATGGCCGCAGTCAGACCCGGACGGTCGACTCCCGTGATGTTTATCAGGACGATTTCGCGCAAGGCGCACCCCCGCAAGTGGAAAAAAACCGCATTCTACCCACATTCAGTGACCATCGGGCACAGCGAGCGCTTTGCCGGTCTGGGGGCTATCGCTATACTGCGCGTCAACTCCACGGACAAAAGAGCCGAGCTCAGTGAACCGGCCCACGCCAGTCAAACCCGATAACTTCTTCCTGCTGATCTTCCGTGCACTGCGCCACCGCCGTGTACCGATTGCATTGCGCATTGCCAGCCATAACGTGATCCTGGTCGCACTGGCCCTGGTGATCTACGCCTGTGTGATGGGTCTGCAGTTCAAGCAGGCGATGCACGAACAGGCCGATGCCCTGGGTCAGAGCCTGACCACCCAGACGGCAACCTCGGCCACCGAGCTGTTAGTGTCCAATGACATCCTCAGCCTCAACGTGCTGCTGAACAACCTGACCAAGAACCCCTTGGTGGCCCACGCGGCTATTTATAGCGTGGACAACCGGATTCTGGCCGAGGCGGGGCAACGTCCCAAGCAGGGCCTGCTGGGCGAAACCCAGGGCATGTACGAGAGCAAGATCACCTTCCAGGACGTGACGGCCGGGCAACTGCGCATCAGCCTGGACATGCAGCAGTTCGAACAACCCATGACCATCAGCCTGCAGAGCATGGGCATTCTCAGCGCCATCCTGCTGGCCCTGGCCTTGGCCCTGAGCCTGCGCCTGGGTCGCCATATCTCCACGCCGCTGCTGCAATTGCGCGTGTGGTTGCGTGACATCGACGAACACACCCCGGCCACCCAGCGCCAGGACGAGATCGGCGACCTGGCCCGCCAGCTGCACGCCAGTTTTGCCCCTGAGCCAGTAGCGCCGGTGGCGGTTCCCGAGCCGGAAATCGACGAACTGGACGATGCCGAGGACGACGAGCCAGCTTTCGAAGTGCGCAACCTGCGGGACCCGAGCTTCGATGAAAGCGCTCCGGTGGCCAGCCCGAAAGCCGCACCCCGGCATGTGCTCAGCGCCGAGGAAGACGAAACGGACGATGATGAAGACCCATTCGCCGACGTTCGCGACAGCGCCACCACTGCCGTCGTGGTCAAGCCACAGCCCAAGGCCGTCGCCTCCAGCCAACCGCAGTTCAGCGCCGTGCTCGCCGTACAGCTTGGCGCCCAGGAGCAACTGCGCCGTTTGCCACGCGCGCGCCTGACCGAACTGCTGGACCGTTACCGCGACTGCCTGGACCAGGCCGCGTCGCTGTACGAGAGTGAGCTGCACACCCTCAACGATGGCAGCACCCTGATGCTGTTCCACACCCAGGAAAGCGGCGAAGACTACCTGACCAATGCCATTTGCTGCGGCGAACTGCTGCGCGCCCTCGGCCACCAGTTGCAGATCGAAGTCGCCGACAGCGGCATCACCCTGCAATTGCAGCTGGGCCTGACCCTGGGCGAAGAACTCTTCGGCCTGAGCCAGATCGACCTGCTGTTGACCGAAACCGCCCAGGACGCCCTCGCCCTCTCCCAGCACAGCCGCAACCTGCTACTGGTTGAGCGCAAGATCAGCGACGACGCCTTGATCCGCCAGCGCGCCCGCATCCGTCCGATCGCCAGCCCTGAAGGCGCCTGCTGCGTCGAGCGCCTGATGGAGCCTTACCCTTCGATGTTGGAGCGGCAACTGGCGCGCATGCACGAGACCGGCGCCTAAACCCGACCGCGCCACACCCAAGCCCGCAGCCGAGTAATCGCCTGCGGGCTTTTTGTTGCGATCCCCAGCCATTCCCCCGTAGCAGCTGTCGAGCCCGCGAGGCTGCTGCTACAGGGGTTCAGTTGGCAGAAACAACAAAGCCCGCATTGAGCGGGCTTTGTGGGTACGGTGTGCGACTTAGAAGCGGAACACTTCCATGTCTGTGCGAATAGGCGCGGCCATCGGAATCTTCGGCTGTTTCTCGCGCTCGGCGGGGGCCGTGGGTTTTGCCGCTGCAGACTTGCGAGGGGCTTCGGCAACAGGCGGCTGGTTGGCCAGCGGCTTCAGGGCCACCGACAACTGCTCGGCCAGGCGCTGCAACAACACGCCCTGGGCCTGCACCTGCGCGGCGGTGCCGCCGGCATGCTGCTCTTGCAGGTGAATGATGCGGTTATCGCGGACTTGGCCACGACGGTCGATCAGCCGCCATTGGGCATCCAGCACCGCCGGTTGCGACTCACCCGAGTCCAGGCGGGTAATCGACAGCAACACCTGGACGTCCGGGGTGAACCCCAGGGTCGCCGGCGCCAGGACCACACGCTGGCTGTCCAGTTGACCCGCGACCTGACGCAGCAGCAACTGACTGATGTCCGAAGACAGGCTGCCGGCCCAGCGACCGTCGGTCGAGGCTTGCAGGCTGCCGTCCGGTTGACGTTGCAATAGGGTTTCACGCTGCAGGTAATCGGCAATCAATACCGGACCCAGCAACACCGCCATGCCCGAGCTTTGCGCAGGCTGCGCCGGGGTGCCGCTGTCCAACTGATACAGCGACACCGGCTGGTGAACGCTGCAACCCGCCAGGCCAAGAACGCCAGCGAGCAACAAAATTAAAGGAAAGCGCAGAACAGTCATCATCCCATCCAGGTGACGGCCACAAGGCCAGCCACTGTGAAAATACTCAAAAAATATAAAGAACGCTCGACCACGCCGGCGTTTGAAAGGCCATATCATCCGTGAATATGCCCGGCGACTCCAGCGCGAAAGCATCGATCTACGCGTTAAATCGTAGATCGAGCGCTCTAGACCGCTTAATTGAGAGTTTCTACCAATAGTGCATCGACCCGCTGGAAGCCCCGCGGCAGTTTATTGCCTCGGCGTCCACGCTCACCTTTGTAGTGCTCCAGGTCATCGGCCTTGAGTGACAGTGTGCGCTTACCGGCCTGCAATACCAGCGTCGCGCCTTCCGGCAGCACTGCGATATCCGTGACGTATTCCTCGCGGTTGGCCACACGTTCGCCGGGGATACCGATGATTTTGTTGCCTTTACCCTTGCCCAGCTGCGGCAGGTCGCTGATTTTGAAGATCAGCAGGCGACCTTCGGTCGTTACCGAAGCCAGCCAGTTCTCGTCACGGTCCGCAACCGGACGCGGCAGGATCACCTTGGCGTTGTTCGGCAGGCTCAACAGCGCCTTGCCCGCCTTGTTCTTGGCTTGCAGGTCCTCGCCCTTGACCACGAAGCCGTAACCCGCGTCGGAGGCGATCACGTACAGGCCGTCGTCCTCTGGCATCAGGACACACTCGAAGGTCGCACCCGGTGGCGGAGTCAGGCGGCCGGTCAACGGCTCGCCCTGGCCACGGGCCGACGGCAGGGTATGGGCCGGCACCGAGTAACTGCGCCCGGTGGAGTCGATGAATACCGCAAACTGGTTGGAACGACCGGCAGCGGCGGTCTTGAAACCGTCCCCGGCCTTGTAGGAAAGGCCGGTCGCATCGATATCGTGGCCTTTGGCCGAGCGCACCCAGCCTTTTTCCGACAGCACCACCGTGACTTTCTCGTTCGGCAGCAGATCATGCTCGGTCAGCGCCTTGGCTTCGGTGCGCTCGACAATCGGCGAGCGACGGTCGTCGCCATAGGTTTCGGCATCCTTGAGCAGCTCGGTGCGCACCAGCTTCTTGAGCTTGGCTTCGCTGCCCAGCAGGGCTTGCAGCTTGGCCTGCTCCTTGAGCAGTTCGTCCTGCTCGTCGCGCAGCTTCATCTCTTCCAGGCGCGCCAACTGACGCAGGCGTGTGTCGAGGATGTAGTCAGCCTGGATTTCGCTCAGGGCAAAACGCTCGATCAGCTTGGCCTTGGGGTGTTCCTCGGTGCGGATGATGTGGATCACTTCATCCAGGTTGAGGTAGGCAATCAACAAGCCGTCCAACAGGTGCAGGCGACGCTCGACCTTGTCCAGGCGGAACTGCAAGCGGCGACGCACCGTGCGCACCCGAAATTCCAGCCACTCGACCAGCAACGCGCGAAGGTTCTTCAGCTGCGGCTTGCCGTCCAGGCCAATGATGTTGATATTGACCCGGTAGGTGGACTCCAGCTCTGTGCTGGCGAACAGGTGCTGCATCAGGGCTTCATGATCGACCCGGCTGTTGACCGGAATGATCACGATCCGGCACGGGTTCTCGTGGTCGGACTCGTCACGCAGGTCGGCGATCTGCGGGGCCTTGGACGGCTTGGCCTGCATCATCGCGGCAATCTGTTCCAGCACCTTGGCCCCGGAAACCTGGTGCGGCAGTGCGGTGACAATGATGTCGCCGTCTTCGACGTGGTACACGGCGCGCATGCGCACCGAGCCCTTGCCGGTCTCGTACATTTTCAGCAGGTCGGCGCGCGGCGTGATGATTTCCGCCTCGGTCGGGTAGTCCGGGCCCTGGATGTGCTCACACAGCTGCTCGACCGTGGCTTTCGGCTCATCGAGCAGGCGCACGCACGCCGTGGCGACTTCCCGCAGGTTGTGCGGCGGAACGTCAGTGGCCATGCCCACGGCGATGCCAGTGGTGCCGTTGAGCAGGATGTTCGGCAACCGCGCCGGCAACACCAGCGGCTCGTCGAGGGTGCCGTCGAAGTTCGGCCCCCAGTCGGCCGTGCCCTGCCCCAGTTCGCTGAGCAACACTTCGGAGTAACGCGACAGCCGTGCTTCGGTGTAACGCATGGCGGCGAAGGATTTCGGGTCATCCGGCGCCCCCCAGTTACCCTGGCCGTCCACCAGCGTGTAGCGGTAGCTGAACGGCTGGGCCATCAGGACCATGGCTTCGTAGCAGGCGGAGTCGCCGTGGGGGTGAAACTTGCCGAGCACATCACCGACGGTACGCGCGGATTTCTTGTGCTTGGAGTCAGCGTCCAGCCCCAACTCGCTCATGGCATAGACAATACGTCGCTGCACCGGCTTCAGGCCGTCGCCGATGTGCGGCAGGGCCCGGTCCATGATCACGTACATGGAGTAGTTGAGGTAGGCATTTTCGGTGAAGTCGGCCAGTGAGCGGCGTTCTACGCCGTCCAGGCTGAGATCCAGGGAGTCGCTCATGCGGGCCTCATCATTTCGTGGTCTGGCGCAGCAGCAAGGTGCCGCCGCGCTGGGTAAATTCGAGTCGTTTCAGGGCGCTCATGCCCAGCAGCACTTGATCGCCGCTCAAGCCTGGCGCCACCAGGGCGCGCACGTCATGCAAGACAATGTCGCCCAGTTTCAGTTGTTCCAGTCGGGTCCGATAGCCCTGGCTGCGACCATTGGCCGTGCTCAGGGTGACCTCGACACCTTTTTCCAGGTTCAGCCGTCGGGCCAGGCTGGCCGGGATCGACACATCGGTGGCCCCGGTATCGAGCATGAAGTTCACCGGCTGGCCGTTGATCTGGCCATCGGCAACGAAGTGCCCCTGACCATTGCCCACCAGCTTCACCTCGATAAACCCCTCGCCCTGCTGCGAACTGACCTGGGTGTTGGGGTTTTCCTGACGCTGCTCCCAGTCGCCAAAAAACCGCGTCGCCAGAAACAGCCCGGCACACCAGGCGAGCACCAGCAGCACCCGGCCGGCGCGCTTGCCCGGCGCCTGCTGACTCATGACTTGGCGCTCCAGCCACCCAGCGGCGCTGCGAAGCGCCAGACGATCGGGCGAAATTCACCATCGGCACGGGCGCCGTTGTTGTTGTCGATGCCAATCCAGGCACCTGTGGCGTCGATCACCAGCGCCTCGGCCAGGCCGTAGGCTTGTGGATAACGTCGCGGCGCCTGCAAGGCATCGGCGGCAAACGACCAGCAACGCTCGACCTTGGCCGTCACCGCGTCACGGCGGCAGATTTCATAGGCGTTGCGTTCCAGGGTAAAGAGCTTGCCGTCGAACCACGCCAGGTCAGCGAAGTCCCGAGACACCGGCCGGGCATGGGGAAACTGCGCCGGCTGCATTTGCGTGCCGGCTTCGCTGAGCAGCACGCAGGCGCCGTCGCAATCCCACACGGTTTGTTGCCGCTTGAGCCGCAACAGCCCGCGCCGCTCGCGCTCGGCCGCCAGCCACAGCTGGTTGCCCTCAGGGTCGACAGCCAGGCCTTCGAACAGCGCGTTGAAGTGCAGCAACATGCCACTGGCCCGCGCTTCGCGCGCCAGCATCGGGGAAATTTTCAGCCATTGCGCAGCGCCCGTCGGCGGCACCTGCAATACGGCCGCATGGGCCTCGCTGACGATGTAGCGATTGCCCGCCTTGTCACAGCTGATGCCTTCGAAATCGAGGTTGCCACCGCGCACGATCGACGACGCCCAGGTGCGCGATTTCAGGCCCCAAGGCAAGCCGCTGTCCGGCACCGGCGGCACGTCGATGGGCACCGCTTCGGCCTGCCACACGCCCTCGCCCGTGGCGAGACGATAGATCTGCCCATCGTCGCGATCGGAAACCGTCCACAGGTCATTGCCGCATTGCGCCAGTCCCGACAGATTGCCGCCGTGCATGCCTTGCACGGCATGCTCGGACAGCAGCGTCAGCTCAGGCGGGGGCTGCGCGAACGCAGCCCCCGCCAGCAACAGCCATGGGAGGGCGAAACCGCTCCGCATCAGCCCAGAACCTCGGCCAGGTTGCCCTTGGACTCCAGCCAGGACTTGCGATCACCTGCACGTTTTTTCGCCAGCAGCATGTCCATCATTTCCGACGTGGCGGCGAAATCATCCAGGGTCAATTGCACCAGGCGCCGGGTGTTCGGGTCCATGGTGGTTTCGCGCAACTGCGGCGGGTTCATTTCACCCAGGCCTTTAAATCGGGTGACCTGGGGCTTGCCGCGTTTCTTCTCGGCCACCAGGCGGTCGAGGATGCCATCGCGCTCGGCTTCGTCGAGGGCGTAGTAGATTTCCTTGCCCAGGTCGATCCGGTACAGCGGCGGCATCGCCACGTAGACGTGACCGGCATCCACCAGCGGACGGAAATGCTGGACGAACAAGGCGCAGAGCAAGGTGGCGATGTGTAGGCCGTCGGAGTCGGCGTCGGCGAGGATGCAGATCTTGCCGTAGCGCAGCTGGCTCATGTCCGCCGCGCCCGGATCGACGCCAATGGCGACGGCAATGTTATGCACTTCCTGGCTGGCCAGCACTTCGCTGCCGTCCACTTCCCAGGTGTTGAGGATCTTGCCGCGCAGCGGCAGGATCGCCTGGAACTCTTTGTCCCGCGCCTGTTTGGCCGAGCCGCCGGCGGAGTCACCTTCCACCAGGAACAGCTCGGAGCGCATCGGGTCCTGCCCGGCGCAGTCGGCGAGCTTGCCCGGCAGGGCCGGACCCGAGGTAATGCGTTTACGCTCGACTTTCTTGCTGGCCTTGAGGCGACGGCCGGCGTTGTTGATCGCCAGTTCCGCCAGGAGCATGCCGGTTTCCGGGTGGGCGTTGAGCCACAGGCTGAACGCGTCCTTGACCACTCCGGAAACAAACGCCGCCGCCTCGCGGGACGACAGGCGCTCCTTGGTCTGGCCGGAGAATTGCGGCTCCTGCATTTTCATCGACAGGACGAACGCGATGCGCTCCCAGACGTCTTCCGGCGCCAGCTTCACCCCACGGGGCAACAGGCTGCGGAATTCGCAGAACTCGCGCATCGCATCGAGCAGGCCCTGACGCAGGCCGTTGACGTGGGTACCGCCCTGCGCCGTGGGGATCAGGTTGACGTAGCTTTCCTGCACGCTGTCGCCGCCTTCGGGCAACCACAGCAGCGCCCAGTCGACCGCTTCTTTATTGCCGGCCAGGCTGCCGCAGAACGGTTCGTCCGGCAGGCGCTCGAATTCGCTGACTGCGTCCACCAGGTAGGAACGCAGGCCGTCTTCGTAATGCCATTCGACTTTTTCGCCGGTGGCCTTGTCTTCAAAACTGACCAGCAGCCCCGGGCACAATACGGCCTTGGCCTTGAGCACGTGCTTGAGGCGGCTGATGGAGAATTTCGGCGAATCGAAATACTTCGGATCCGGGGCAAAGAACACGCTGGTGCCGGTGTTGCGCTTGCCGACACTGCCGATCACTTCCAGCTCGGTTTTCTTGTAACCGTCGGCGAACGTCATCTGGTATTCGTTGCCGTCACGCTTGACCCGCACCCGGACCTCGGTGGACAGGGCGTTGACCACCGAAATACCGACCCCGTGCAAACCACCGGAGAACTGGTAGTTCTTGTTGGAGAACTTGCCGCCGGCGTGCAGCTTGGTGAGGATCAGCTCGACGCCCGAGACGCCCTCTTCCGGGTGGATGTCCACCGGCATGCCGCGGCCATCATCGCTGACTTCCAGCGAGTGGTCGGCGTGGAGGATGACCTGGACCGATTTGGCGTGCCCGGCCAAGGCTTCGTCGACGCTGTTGTCGATGACTTCCTGGGCAAGGTGGTTCGGCCGACTGGTGTCGGTGTACATGCCGGGGCGTTTACGCACCGGGTCGAGGCCCGAGAGGACTTCGATGGCGTCTGCGTTATAAGAGCTAGCGCTGGGAGTGGCCATGGGGTCTCGTCGTCAGTCGTTCATGAAAATAGGGGCAAGGGTTCACAGTGCTGTGAAATCGATCGCCTGGTACACATCGGCGCCAATGCCGGCAAAGCTCAACAGGGCCGGCAACTGCCCGGCAAATCCCTGGAAGCTATGGTCGCCGCCGGCCTGGATACGCAACGCACAGGCTCGGTAATACTGTTGGGCGAGGCGGTAGTCCAGCGTTTCGTCGCCGGTCTGCAGCCACACCTGGTAGCGCTGCGGGTCCCGGGGCGCCGGCACTTCCAGCTCGGCCAGGGCCGTGATGTGGTCGTGGGTCAATTCCCAGGTTTGTTCGGTATACAGGTTTTGCTGCGTCCCCAGGTAGCCGTCGAACATCCGGTGCGGACTGACGGCAGGGTTGATCAGCAGGGCTTTAAGACCATGGAGCTCGGCCAAGTGAGTGGCATAGTAGCCGCCGAGTGAGCTGCCGACCAGCAGTGGCCGCCCCAGCTCGGCAATCGCCTGCTGTAACTGACCGATGGCTTCGCGTGGGTGATGATGCAGGGCCGGAACGCGCAATTGGTCAGCCAGCCCCAGACGCTCCATCACCCCGATCAGCTGGCAGGCCTTTTTCGACGAAGGCGCGCTGTTGAAGCCATGGATGTAGAGGATCGAACCGGACATTTGAGCTCCCTGGCGGTCGGCAAAAGAAAGCGCAGTTTACAGGGAGTCGGGCATATCGCGAGCAGGCTTGATCTCACATTTACTCCCCTGTGGGAGTGAACCTGCTCGCGACTGCCGTGATGCGGCGCTCCTGCTCAGTAACCGTCAGAGCCGTAATCGACCGTAAAATCGAACCCAATGACCCGCTCCACCCCGGTCTCCAGCCGTCCATCGGGCAACAGCCGCAGCCAGCGATAGCCCGGCGCCAGGGTATCGACCCGGAAATCTTCGCTGCCCGGCTCGAACTGGATACAGGTCGAAGGCGACGCCAGCAACCGCACGCCGTTGCGCTGTTGATCGATTTCCTGATGCACATGCCCCCACAACACGGCCCGCACCTGGGGGAAGCGGTCGAGCACGGCAAACAGCGCTTCCGGGTTACGCAAGCCGATCGGCTCCATCCACGGACAGCCAATGGGCACCGGGTGATGATGGAAACACACCAGGTGGTGGCGTTCGGGCGCTTCGCTCAGGGCGCGGGCGAGCAATTGCAGCTGATCGTCCTGCAGGTAGCCCGGCACCGAGCCCGGCACGGCCGAATCGAGCAAGGTGATCCGCCAGTTGCCGATGTCCACTAACGGCTCCAGCAGCGAACTCTGCACCGCGGCCTGGGCCATGACCTGCGGCTCGTCATGGTTGCCCGCAATCCAGCGGGCAGGCGCGTCGATCTGCTCGCTCAAGCGGCGAAACAGTTGATAAGAGGCCAAGGTGCCGTCCTGGGACAGGTCGCCCGTGGCGATCACCAGGTCCACCCGGGGCTGTTGCGCCCGCACCAGCTCGATCACCGCCGTCAGGCTGTCGCGGGTGTTCATGCCCAGCAGCGTGCGGTCTGCCTCGGCGAACAGATGGCTGTCGGAAAGCTGCACCAGCAGGACGGGGTCGTTGGCGGTCAGAGTGGATACGCTCGGCAAGGCGTTCTCCCAAGGCGCGATCACGCAGGTGGATAGGTGGCGCAATTATGCTGGGGCATGGGTAAAAGAGGAAAGCCGTGAACCGGACACAGTTCACATCTGCCGCTTAACGCACCACTTCGTATTCGTGCCCGCACGCCAGGCAATGGCTCAGCCATTCGCCGAGGAAGACGTTGAGCTGGGACTTTTCGTCGGGTTGGTGCATGAAGGCATTGGGGTAAGGATAGATGCCGCGAAAGCGCCGCGCATGTTCGGCGCTGACCACTTCGGCCATGCGCGCATCGTGGTAGACCTGCACTTCCAGTTGCGGCACCGGCAGCCAGGGCAGGCTGTGCTCCTGGCGCACGCGCAGGGTCGTGGTGTAGGGACAGGTCAGCAGGACCTCGAGGGTCAACACCCCGAGCATCTGGTCACCCTGGGTCATGGCGATGCGCCGCGCTGCCGGCGTATTGCGCATGTCCGGCAGCAGCCGCAGCAAGCGGGCATAGTTGGCCTCGCAGGCGCTTTGCAGCCCCACCAGGTCGACCCGATAGCGGTCGCGCTGTTTGTTTACGACCATAGCCCCCTCACTTCAACGCGGTTCAAAGCCAGCCATTGCAAGGCAATAATGCTCGCCGCGTTGGAAATCCGCCCATCACGCACGGCCTGCAGGGCATCTTCAAAGTCCCAGACCGTGACGCGAATATCTTCTGCTTCCTCCAGCAACCCGTGCAGGCCGCCAGCCCCCGTGCTGTCACACCGTCCCAGGTACAGGTGCACGTATTCGGTGCTAGCGCCTGGCGACGGGAAATACTTGAGCATCGGCCACAACCCCGTGAACTCAAGCCCAGCTTCCTCCTGCGCTTCACGGTGAGCAACTTCTTCCGGTTGTTCGTCCTTGTCGATCAGACCGGCGACCAGCTCGATCAACCACGGGTTGTCGGTCTTGCTCAATGCCCCCACGCGAAATTGCTCGATCAACACCACCCGGTCGTGCTGCGGATCGTAAGGCAGGACGCAGACCGCATCATGGCGCACGAACAGTTCGCGATTGATTTCCCGGCTCATGCCGCCGGCAAACAGCTCATGGCGCAGGTGCACCCGGTCGAGCTGGTAGAAGCCCTTGTGGCAGTTCTCGGTGCGCACAACGTCGACGACAGTCGGGGTGGCATTGGCAAAGTCAGTCATCACAATCCTCGTCTACTGCAAATCCGCTACGAGGTTCCAACCTCGACTTCGCGCCATCCTAACGCGCTCGCCACCTTTGATGCAGCCCCTTTGCAGTTGCCGGGATAGACGGCAAGGGGGCAAACCTACTCTAATTGACACTATTGAGCTTAGTGGCGAACTGACCGCCCCGCTGGCAGTCGAAGCCGGTAACTTTTTGCCTACCCTTGATCCATGAAGGACGCCCATGTCACTTTTGAAAATCGCCTCCGTGGCCTGTATCGCCCTGACCCTGGGCGCCTGCCAAAGCCTGTTTGAGCCTAGCTACAAGGCACCGCTGGAAACCCTGCGCGACACCGCCGAGACCGTCAAGCCCGGCTGCACCGGTGCCGAATGCCCGCTGGTCAACATCGACACCGTGCGTTTCCCCGGCGAGCCGCAACTCGATGGCATCATCGAACGACGCCTGCTGCAAATGACCCGCAGCACCGCCGATGGACCGCTGCCCGCCTCGCTGGCGGCCTATCGCGAGCAGTTCCTGCGCGATGCCGCCCCGCGCAACAGCAGCTACTTGCAGGCCAAGGTACGCGAGCAGCATGACGGACTGGTGATCATCGAGCTGTCCAGCTATCTGGACAATGGCACCGCCACTGGCAAGCCGGGACGCGGCTTCATCAACTACTCGCGCCAGGAGCACAAGGTGCTGACCCTGGGCGACATGCTCAAGCCGGGCGAGGAACAAGCGTTCTGGAAAGCCGCCCAGGTGGCGCACAACAGCTGGCTGATCAGCACCCGCCTGGATCAGGAAGCGGGATTCCTCAAGGCCTGGCCGTTCAAGCAAACCCCCAACGTTGCCCTGACCACCGCCGGGGTGATGCTCAAGTACGACGTGAACACCATTGCGCCTTACGCCCTGGGCCACGTCGAGTTGAAGATTCCCTATTCGCGCCTGGGTGGCATCCTCAAGCCTGAGCTGTTTCCCGCCCGAAAGTAACGATCCGGCCCAGCACCAGTTGCAACAGCCCTGCCAGGATCAGCGCCGGCAGGGTTGCGCCCACCTCGGGATAAAGATTGGCCAGCAAATGATAGGTGACCACTCCGCCCAACCAGGCGCACAGGGCCGAGCCGCGCAACGCGGCTGAGGCTGCCTGGGCACTGCGCTTGCGCAGGATGAAATGATCCACCAACACCACGCCGAACAAGGGCGCGAACACCGAGCCGATCAGCAGCAGGAAGTTCTGGTACTGGGCCAGTGGCGCCAGCAGCGCGATCAGGGTGCAGATCACACCGATGGCCAGGGCCAGGTGCTCGACCTTGAGCCGTGACAGGGTCGCGCTGGATACCGCCGCCGAGTGAATGTCGGCAAAGGCGTTTTCCGACTCGTCGAGCAGGATCAACAGCAGCGGAATCCCCAGCCCGGCACCGGCCAGCGCCAACAGCAAGGCATTGACGTCACCACTGGGGGCAAACGCCAGGGTATAGGCCACACCCAGGCTCATCAGCCAGAAGTTACCGATGAAAAAGCCCAGTGCCGTGCCGCCGAAGACATTTTGCGCGCGCCTGCCGAACCGCGAGTAATCCGCAATCAGCGGCAGCCAGGACAGCGGCATGGCGATAGCAATGTCGAACCCCACGGCAAACGGCATCGACCCATCACCGGCCTGGGCCCACAACGCGGCCAGGTCAGCCTTGGCCAACAGGTTCCAGGTCAACCAGATGCAGGCTGCCAGCAACAGCCAGATGCCCCACTTGCGCAGGATCTGCCGCACGAACGTCAGGGGCCCGCTCACCGCCAGCAGGGTCGCCAGGGCACCGAAGAACAGGGTCCACATCAACGGGTTGGCCATCACGCTGCCCTCGCTGAACCCGCGGGCGCCCAGCAGGCTGGCGGCGTCGCGCATGACGATGATTTCGAACGAGCCCCAACCGATCAGTTGCAGCAAGTTGAGCAGCGCCGGCAGGCTCGCGCCCTTGCTGCCCAGGCTCAATTTGAGCGCGGCCATTGACGACAGGCCGGTGTCGCTGCCGATCACGCCAACGGCCGCCAGCAGCAGCACCCCAACCAGGGTGCCGAGGAAAATCGCCAGCAACGAACCCGACAGGCCCAGGCCCGGAGCAAGCAAGGCGCCGGTCTGCAAGACCATCAGGCCGATGCCGAGAGAAAACCACAGGGAAAACAGATCACGCCCGCCGAAGACACGCTTGTCCGTCGGCACCGCGCTATCGGGTGAATAAGTGCTGGGTTGAATGCTCAAGGGGGGTATCTCAGAGGAACATTTGTTGTTGTGTTGACCGCTATCGCCAGCAGGCTGGCTCCCACAGGGGACTTGTGAACGCCACAGATCCAATGTGGGAGCCAGCCTGCTGGCGATGGGGCCTGTGCAGGCCCCACCCTTTCAGGTCAAATCAAACCTTCTTGTACAGCTGGCTGCCTTCCTGCTTGAAGCGCTCGGCCTGTTCGGCCAAACCTTGGGCGACGTCCACGTCCACCGCGTCGATCCGTTGGTTCGCCGCATACTCGCGGACTTCCTGGGTGATTTTCATCGAGCAGAATTTCGGTCCGCACATGGAGCAGAAGTGCGCGACCTTGGCCGAGTCCTTCGGCAGGGTTTCATCGTGATACGAACGGGCGGTGTCCGGGTCCAGGCCGAGGTTGAACTGGTCTTCCCAGCGGAACTCGAACCGCGCCTTGCTCAAGGCGTTGTCGCGGATCTGCGCGCCCGGATGGCCTTTCGCAAGGTCGGCGGCGTGGGCAGCGATCTTGTAGGTGATGATCCCGGTCTTCACGTCATCCTTGTTCGGCAGGCCCAGGTGTTCCTTGGGCGTGACGTAGCAGAGCATGGCGCAACCGAACCAGCCGATCATTGCCGCACCGATGCCCGAGGTGATGTGGTCGTAACCCGGGGCGATGTCGGTGGTCAGCGGGCCGAGGGTGTAGAACGGCGCCTCGTCGCAGCACTCCAGCTGCTTGTCCATGTTCTCCTTGATCAACTGCATCGGCACGTGGCCCGGGCCTTCGATCATGCACTGCACGTCGTGTTTCCAGGCAATCTTGGTCAGCTCACCGAGGGTTTCCAGTTCACCGAACTGGGCGGCGTCGTTGGCGTCGGCAATCGAGCCCGGACGCAGGCCATCGCCCAGCGAGAAGCTGACGTCGTAGGCCTTCATGATTTCGCAGATGTCTTCGAAATGGGTGTAGAGGAAGTTTTCCTTGTGATGCGCCAGGCACCACTTGGCCATGATCGAGCCGCCACGGGAAACGATACCGGTCACGCGCTTGGCGGTCAGCGGCACATAGCGCAGCAACACGCCGGCGTGGATGGTGAAGTAGTCGACGCCCTGCTCGGCCTGTTCGATCAGCGTGTCGCGGAACAGCTCCCAGGTCAGGTCTTCGGCGGCGCCGCCGACTTTTTCCAGGGCCTGGTAGATCGGCACGGTGCCGATGGGCACTGGCGAGTTGCGAATGATCCACTCACGGGTTTCGTGAATGTGCTTGCCGGTGGACAGGTCCATGACCGTGTCCGACCCCCAGCGAATGCCCCAGGTCAGCTTCGCCACCTCTTCTTCGATGGACGATCCCAGGGCGCTGTTGCCGATGTTGCCGTTGATCTTCACCAGGAAGTTACGGCCGATGATCATCGGTTCCAGTTCGGTGTGGTTGATGTTGGCCGGGATGATTGCGCGGCCGCGGGCGATTTCCTCGCGCACGAATTCCGGGGTGATGATTTTCGGCACGCTGGCGCCGAAGCTGTGGCCGGCGTGTTGCTGGTCCAGCAGGCCGGCGGCGCGGGCCACTTCCAGCTTCATGTTTTCGCGGATGGCGACGTATTCCATCTCGGCGGTAATGATGCCTTGGCGCGCGTAGTGCATCTGGCTGACGTTGGCCCCGGCCTTGGCGCGGCGCGGGTTGTTGACGTGGGCGAACCGCAGCTTGGTCAGTTCGGCGTCGGCCAGGCGTTCCTGGCCGAAGTTGGAACTCAGGCCTGGCAGGCGCTCGGTGTCACCACGGGCTTCGATCCACGGCGAGCGTACGTCGGCGAGGCCTTTGCGCACGTCGATGATGACGTTCGGGTCGGTGTAGGGGCCAGAGGTGTCGTAGACCACGACAGGCGCGTTGATTTCACCGCCGAAGTCGGTCGGGGTAACGTCCAGGCTGATTTCGCGCATCGGCACCAGGATGTCCGGGCGAGAGCCCTGGACATAAATCTTTTGCGAGCGGGTAAAGGGTTGCACCGATTGTTGATCGACCTTGGCCGATTCACTCAGGTGGGTCGCATTTTTTAGTTTTGTGGTCATCACGGGCTCTCCAGACAGCATCCAGGCAGTGGATTGTCGGAGCAGAACCTGAAAGGCACGGAGGCACCAGAATGGGTGCTGTGCATCATCTCGCGAAGCGTTCGATTGTCGAACAATATCCCGGACGAAGCACAAGAGGACTCGCCGGGTGACGAGAAATCTTGTTCCCTACGCAGGCGCTAACCTGATCAGGTTCAACGGGATCCGAAATTATTCGATCTCAGCCTCACAGCAAGGCACCCCGACAAGAACCCGGCCAGTCTAGACATAACCACCCAAGAACGCCAACCCCGGATTAAACAGCGTGATGAATGGCGCAATTGCAGGATTGTTGCCCCAGATCACCCCAACTACACTCGCTACGCCATGCCGCGCCTTGACGCTGACGGGCCCGCGCCGTAGCTTGACGCTCTATTTCTTGTCACATTTTTCACTTCTAGGGATCGCCTCATGCTGCGCAAACTCTCACTGGCTCTCGCCGTGTCTTGTGCGTCCAATGGAATGGCCTGGGCAGCAGGCACGCCCCTGTCGACCAAGACCGATCTGGTCAGCGTCTATCAGGAGGCCGTCGACAACAACGCCGACCTCGCGGCGGCCCGCGCCCAATATGGCGCACAAAAAGAAGTCGTGCCCCAGTCCCGCGCCGGCCTGCTGCCAAACCTCTCCGGCGGTGCGGAAATCGCCAATGTGCGTACCGACATCGATACCCCGGCGGCCATCGCCAACCGCAATGCGCATTTCTACCAGGCAACCCTGGCTCAGCCACTGTTCCGCGCCGACCGCTGGTTCCAGTTCCAGGCCGCCAAGGACGTCAACGAACAAGCCGCACTGCAGCTCTCGGCCACCGAGCAGAACCTGATCCTGCAGACCGCCCAGACCTACTTCAACGTGCTGCGCAGCCAGGACAACCTGGCCTCGACCAAAGCCGAAGAAGCCGCCTTCAAGCGCCAACTGGACCAGTCCAACGAGCGCTTCGACGTGGGTCTCTCGGACAAGACCGACGTACTGCAGTCGCAAGCCAGTTATGACACTGCCCGCGCCAACCGGATCCTGGCCCAGCAACAGGTGGATGACGCGTTCGAGGCCCTGATCACCCTGACCAACCGGCAGTACAACTCGATCCAGGGCATCGTCCACACCTTGCCGATCCTGCCGCCGGCGCCCAACGATGCCAAGGCCTGGGTCGACACCGCCGCCCAGCAGAACCTCAACCTGCTGGCCAGCAACTATGCAGTCAGCGCGGCCGAGGAAACCCTCAAGCAACGCAAGGCCGGGCACGCCCCGACCCTCGATGCCGTGGCGCAGTACAAGAAGGGTGACAATGACGCCTTCGGCTTCAGCAACCCGAGTGCGTTTGGCCAGCCCTACAGTGGCGACGTCACCCAGACCACCGTCGGCCTGCAACTGAACATTCCGATCTACAGTGGCGGCCTGATCAACTCCCAGGTCCGCGAGTCGTATGCACGCCTGAACCAGAGCGAGCAACAACGTGAATCGCTGCGCCGCCAAGTGGTGGAAAACACCCGCAACCTGCACCGCGCGGTGAACAGCGATGTGGAGCAGGTACAAGCACGCCGCCAGTCGATCATCTCCAACCAGAGCGCAGTGGAAGCCACGGAAATCGGTTATCAGGTGGGCACACGCAACATCGTCGACGTGCTCGACGCCCAGCGCCAGCTGTACACCTCGGTGCGTAACTACAACAACAGCCGCTACGACTACATCCTCGACAACCTGAGCCTGAAACAGGCGGCCGGCACCCTGAGCCCGGGTGACCTGCAAGACCTCAAGCGCTACCTCAAGGCCGACTACAACCCGGACAAGGACTTCCTGCCCCCGGACCTGGCCAAGGCTGCTGCGGAGCAGTTGAAAGCCCGACCTTGAGCTAGCACGCAAACCCTTGTAGGAGCGAGCTTGCTCGCGATCGCGGCGGCACATCCGACATCAATGTGACTGAGCCCGCTCCCACAAGGGGCTCGGTGTCTTCAGGACCTATCGATCAACCGCCCCAACCCATCCAGCAGGCGCTGCAGTGCGCCCTGGTTGGCGCGCATCACGGTCAGCCCGGCCTCGGCCATTTGCTGCGCATCGCGGGGCAACTCGAACAGGCGCTGCACCGCCACCGCCAGCCCGTGGGCGTCCTCCACTTCCTGCAAGGCCTTGGCATTGCGCATCAACGCTGCGATCTCAAGGAAGTTGAACAGGTGCGGACCACTGAGTACCGGCTTGGCCAATGCCGCCGGCTCCAGCAGGTTATGCCCGCCGTTCGGCACCAGGCTGCCACCGACAAACGCACTGTCCGCCAGGGCATAGAGAAACAACAGCTCACCCATGGTGTCGCCGAGCAGCACCGAGGTATTGGCGTCGACCGCCGCGCCGCTGGAGCGACGGACCGTGTTGAAACCCTGCTGCTGACACAACTCGAACACCGAATTGAAGCGTTCCGGATGACGCGGCACCAGAATCAGCAGCGCGTCCGGATGGCTGGCGAGCAACTGCCGATGAGCCGCCAACACCACCTCGTCTTCACCTTCATGGGTGCTCGCGGCGATCCACACCGGCCGCTGGGTCGCCTGCCATTGCTCACGCAAATCGCTGGCGCGTTGCAGCAAGGTCGGGTCGATGCTCAGGTCGAACTTGATCGAGCCGGTCACTTCGACCGTTTCCGCCCGCGCCCCCAGTGCCCGGAAGCGCTCGGCTTCGGCTTCGGTTTGCACCGCAAACAGGCTCATCTCGGCGAGCATCGGCTGCGTCAGTTTGCGAAAACGCCCGTAGCCCTTGGCCGAGCGTTCGGAGAGCCGGGCATTGGCCAGCGCCACGGGAATCCCGCGCTTGGCGCATTGGTGGATATGGTTGGGCCACAACTCGGTTTCCATGATCACCGCCAGTTTGGGCTGGACCCGATCGAGAAAACGCGCGGCGGCACAGGGCAAGTCGTACGGCAGGTAGCAGTGCTGGATCCGCGGTTGATTGGCGAACAACGCCTGGATTCGCTCCGAGCCGGTCGGCGTCATGCAGGTGACGGTAATCGGCAGCTGTGGATAACGTTCCAGCAGCGCACGAATCATCGGCGCCGCGGCAATGCTTTCGCCCACTGACACGGCGTGCACCCAGATCCCACCGGGCTCCATCGGCGGCAGACCGATGGAGAAGCGCTCACCGATACGCTTGGCATAGGCCGGCGCCTTGCGCGAGCGCAGCCACAGCCGAATCGCCACCCATGGCAGCCCCAAGTAAAACAATGCGGTATAGAGGGTTCTGTTCATGGGGGCGGAGTTTATCGGCTTTTTCAGCCAATCGCCTGCAACTGCACGGCAAAACGCTCGGCCAGCCAACGCGCCGCCGGCCCCAGCGTCTCATCCCGGCGCCAGACCAGCTCCACCACCAGTGCCGGCGGGGTCCACTCGCTGACCAACTCGACCATCTGCCCCTGGTAAGCGGGGTACTGCACCACGTGTCGAGGCAGCCAGCCCCAACCCAGGCCACGCATCAGCCACTCCGCCAGCACGTAGAAACTGTCGGCGCGCCAGACCTGCGGACTGGCCTGTTCACTGCCGGGATAGACACTGGAATGAGTGGCCATCAACAGTTGCCGGTGCTGGGCCATTTGCTGGCAATTGACCTGGCCGCCCGCCGCCAGCGGGTGCCCCACGCCACACACGGTGACCATCTCGACACTGCCCAGCACCCGGCGCTCCAGCGCTTCGGGGATCTGCTCGTGATAAAACAGCAGGCCCAGGTCGGCTTGGCGCTGCACCAGTTTGCGCGCCACATCGCCCTGGGCGGCGCTGGCCAGTTGCACTTCCAGACTAGGGAACTGCTCGGCCAGCGCTTCCAGGCTGTCGAGCACCGGCTGATAGGGCATCGCCTCGTCCTGGGCCAGGCGCAGGCGTGCCTCCTGGCCACGCATCAAGGCCTGCGCCCGGCCGTTGAGGCGCTCGCACTGGCGCAACACTTCCCGCGCCTCTTCCAGCAAGGCACTGCCGGCTTCGGTCAACCGTGGCTGGCGGCCGCTGCTACGCTCGAACAGGCTCACGCCCAGGTCCGCCTCCAGCAGTGCAATCGAACTGCTGACCGCCGACTGCGCCTTGCGCCGGTCGCGGGCCACGGCAGAAAACGAGCGCTGCTCGGCGACGCTGACAAACAACTGCATCTGTTCCAGGTTCCACTGAATGCTCATGCCACAACCCATCTTCAAATCAGATAGGTAATGACTTTACCGCATCTAAGGAAACACTAGAATGCCGACCTCAGAAAGCAGCACTTCATACGAGGATTGACCCATGACCGCTTACTACTACCTGGCCATCGCCATCTGTGCCGAAGTGATTGCCACTGTTTCGATGAAAGCGGTCAAAGGCTTCAGCACGCCCCTGCCCCTGATGCTGGTGATCGTCGGCTACGGCATCGCCTTCTGGATGTTGACCCTGGTGGTGCGCAGCGTTCCCGTAGGCGTGGCGTATGCAGTGTGGGCCGGCATGGGCATCGTGATGGTCAGCGTCGCCGCGTTGTTCATCTACGGGCAGAAGCTCGATGTTCCGGCCATGCTGGGCATGGCGCTGATCGTGCTGGGGGTGGTGGTGATCCAGCTGTTCTCGAAAACTGCCGGGCACTGAGCCACGGCAGCGGCTACATAGCGCTCGGCACGAATCTGTATACTGCGCCCCTCGTCTTGAACACTGAGGTCGCCGCATGCCATCCGTTATTTCCACCGACGTACTGATTGTCGGCGCTGGGGTTGCCGGGCTCTGGCTGAATGCACGCCTGCGCCGCCAGGGTTTTTCCACCGTGCTGGTGGAGAGCGCCAGCCTGGGTGGTGGGCAGAGTGTCAAATCCCAGGGGATCATCCATGGCGGCGCCAAGTACGCGCTGCATGGTGCCTTGACAGGCGCCTCGGAAGCCATCGCCGACATGCCGCGCCGCTGGCGCGAGTCCCTGGCCGGTGACGGCGAGCTGGACCTGTCCGGCGTACGCTTGCTCTCCGAAGCCCACTACCTGTGGTCCCCCGGCACCCTGGCCGGCAACCTCACCAGCTTCTTCGCCAGCAAGGCCGTGCGCGGGCGGGTCGACCAGGTCAAGGGCGAGCAACTGCCGCCGGCCCTGCAAGACAAACGCTTCAAGGGCAAGGTCTATCGCCTGGCCGAGCTGGTGGTCGATGTGCCGAGCCTGATCAGCCGCCTGGCGGAACTGGCCGGTGATGGCTTGCTGGCCGCACAGCAGATCGAGCCGCTGCTGGAGGACGGCCAACTGGTCGGCCTGCGGGTCGACGAGCGGGAAATCCGCGCACAGCGCATCGTTCTCAGCGCCGGCGCCGGCAACGCCGAGCTGCTCGCCGCCCTGGGCCTGAGCGAGCCCGCCATGCAACGCCGGCCGCTGCACATGATTCTGGTCAAGGGCCCGAGCCTCAAGCCGCTGTACGCCCATTGCCTGGGCGGCGGGCCGAAACCGCGGATTACCGTCACCACCCATCCAGCGGCCGATGGCCAATGGGTCTGGTACCTGGGTGGCGATATCGCTGAAGCCGAAGGCGTGGCGCGCGAACCCGCCGCACAAATCGCCGCCGCGCAAAAGGAACTCGGGCAGTTGCTGCCGTGGATCGACCTCAGCCAGGCGCAGTGGGCAACCTTGCGCGTCGAGCGTGCCGAGCCGCAGCAGTCGGGCTTGAGCCGTCCCGACAATGCCTTCCTCGCCGAGCAGGACCGCCTGCTGGTGGGCTGGCCGACCAAGCTGGCATTGGCCCCGGACTTTGCTGACCGAGTGATCGCCGCCCTGCAGCGCGACGGCATCCAGCCGTGCCACCCGGGCCCCTTACCAGCCCTGCCGAAACCCCCCATCGCGGTACCGGCCTGGGAGCAACTGCTGCCATGAGCCAGGCCACTCTGCACGACTTGCACCGCCCGCTGGGCAGCACCGGCCTGCGGGTATCGCCACTGGGCCTGGGCACCGTGAAGCTCGGTCGCGATCAAGGGGTGAAGTACCCCAACGGTTTCCAGATTCCGGACGACGACGAAGCGCGCATGCTGCTCAAGCTGACCCGCGACCTGGGTATCAACCTGATCGACACCGCCCCTGCCTATGGCCGCAGCGAAGAGCGCCTCGGCCCGTTGCTGCGTGGCCAGCGCCAGGACTGGGTGATTGTCAGCAAGGTCGGTGAAGAGTTCGCCGACGGCCAGTCCCGCCATGACTTCAGCGCCGCCCACACCCGTTTCTCGATCGAGCGCAGCCTGCAACGTCTGGAAACGGATTTTATTGACCTGGTGCTGGTGCACTCGGACGGCAACGACCTGGCGATCCTCAACGACAGCGAGGTCTATCAGACCCTCGCCGCGCTCAAGGCCGAAGGCAAGATTCGCGGCTTTGGCTTCTCTGGAAAAACCGTCGAAGGCGGCCTGAAGGCTCTGGAACAGGGTGATTGCGCCATGATCACCTACAATCTCAACGAACAGGCCGAGCGGCCGGTGATCGACTACGCTGCTGCCCACGGCAAAGCGATCCTGGTGAAAAAGGCCCTGGCCAGCGGTCACGTATGCCTGAGCCCGGGGGTGGACCCGGTGCGTGCCAGCTTCGAGTTGTTGTTTGCCCAACCCGGGGTCGCCAGTGCTATTGTCGGGACCATCAATCCGCTGCACCTCGCCCACAATGTGGCGACCGTTGCTCAAGTCCTAGCCAGTCGTTGAACCGCCACCGAGGCGGCCGACCCCGACGCAAGAAGGAGCCGACATGCCGCGAACGCTCATCAGAAAGAACCCCAGCAACTTCAAGACCCTGCCGTTGTACGTCGAAGCGACTCCCGAAGGCCTGAGCTACCAGAGCGTCGGGATGCCGCTCAACTTCACCCAGACCCTGCAGCGCCGACGCCCGGTGACGGTGGCCAATGCCGAACACTTTGCCCTGGAGCTGGCCAACCTCGGCGTGTCAGTGCGCCTGACCCTGCACTGGCAGAATCGCGACTATTGGGTGTTGGTGCGCCAACGCCGCCAGGACCGTGGCGATGTGGTGCTCAAGCTGATTTCCGGCTACGTACCGGCCCACGAGCTGAACCTGCCGCTGCACACGGCGATTCAGGAAATCGCCGAAGAGTGCCTGCTGGAAACCCCGGAAGGCTGGCTCGGTGGACGGTTCAATGACACTTGGCTGCCAGCGCCCTACGCCAGCGCGCTGCATTACCGCGAAGCCATGCCGTTTCGCCTGACCCCGGAGTCGGGCGCGGCACGCCCGGTGCGCTGCGCCAACCTGCCATTGATCGAGCGCCCACAGGCCTACGTGCACCTGCCCACGGCGTCGCTGCAACTGATTTACGATTTGCGCCTGGACGTACCCAAGGAAGCCAAGTCCCTGAGCCTGTTCCATGTCGACGAACGCCTGGAAGGCGATCAACTGGTCGCCCGCCTGGATCGCAAGCGCCCGGACCTGTACCTGATGCCCCTCAAGGACGGTCAGCCGCTGCCCGAGCTCTACACCCTGAAAAAGGATCAGTTGTACCCGGCGAGCACGCGCGGCCTGTACCTGGCCGAGAGTTTTGCCCGGCAGGAAGGCTGGCTGGTACGCGATGAGCGAATCAAATGGAAGGACTGGCTCGAGCAACAGGGGCTGAGCTTGCCAGGCAAGCCGTCAGGCTTGAGTCGCCTGACCGGCAAGGCCAGGCAATTGCTGAAAAAAATCGTACCGCGCAAGGCGACCCGGTAAACGCGAGCGGTGGTGAGGGAGCCGGCTCCCCCACCCGCTCACTCTTACTCGGTCTTGCGGATCTTCTCGACGATGGCCGTGGTCGAGCTGTTTTCCACCAGCCCCAACACCTTCACCGTGCCGCCATAGGCGCTGACGATATCGGCGCCGACCACCTGGTCGATCCCGTAGTCGCCCCCCTTGACCAGCACATCCGGCTTGACTTGGGTCAGCAGGTTTTCCGGGGTGCCTTCAGGGAAGCTGATTACCCAGTCCACGGCGCCCAGGCCGGCCAGTACGGCCATCCGTCGATCAACGCTGTTGATCGGGCGGCCAGGGCCTTTCAAGCGGCTTACCGAGGCGTCGTCGTTGACCGCGACGATCAAACGATCACCCTGGGCCCGCGCCTGCTCCAGGTAGGTCACATGGCCGGCGTGGAGGATATCGAAGCAACCGTTGGTGAAGACGATCGACTCGTTGTGCGCACGGGCATCGTCGACCGCCAGCAGCAGTTGCTCGAGCCCCAGTACGCCGCGCTCGGAGCCTTCTTCACGCTGAATCGCCCGACGCAATTCCGGAGCGCTGATGGCCGCCGTGCCCAGCTTGCCGACCACGATGCCCGCCGCCAGGTTGGCCAGGGCCACCGCGTGGGGCAGTTCTTCGCCAGCCGCAATCGCCGCCGCCAGGGTCGAAATCACCGTATCGCCGGCACCCGTCACGTCGAACACTTCACGGGCCCGCGCCGGCAAGTGCAGCGCCGGATGATCGGGACGCAACAAGGTCATGCCGTGCTCGCCACGGGTCACCAGCAACGCGCCGAGATCCAGGTCGTGCATCAGCTTGGCACCCTTGCTCACCAGGTCGTGCTCATCGACGCAACCACCGACGATGGTTTCGAACTCGCTGAGGTTAGGGGTGATCAGGCTGGCGCCGCGATAAATCGAGAAATCCTTGCCCTTGGGGTCGGCCAGCACCGGAATGCCACGGGCACGGGCCGCCTGGATCAGCACCTGGTGGTTCTTCAGGGCGCCCTTGCCGTAGTCAGACAGCACCAGCACCTTGATGCCTTCCAGCAAATTCTCGACCTCGGCACCGAGCGCCAGGGCGTCGGTGGCGAAGGGTTCTTCAAAATCGATACGCAGCAGTTGCTGGTGACGACTCATCACCCGTAGTTTGACAATGGTGGGCTGGTGGGCGATGCGCTGGAACAACGCCCGCACGCCAGCGCCCTTGAGGCTGTTGGTCAGGCTGTCGGCAGCCTCGTCGTCACCGGTCACACCGACCAGGGACGCTGGCGCGCCGAGCGCAGCAATGTTCAAGGCAACGTTTGCGGCACCGCCCGGGCGGTCTTCGATTTGCTCGACCTTGACCACCGGCACCGGTGCCTCAGGAGAAATCCGTGAGGTACCACCATGCCAGTAACGGTCGAGCATGACATCGCCGACCACCAAGACAGGGGCTTGATCGAATCGCGGCATGGACAACTTCATGGTGCAACCCACATACAAAATGAACAGGGGCGCGATATTAGCACAGGGTGAACGCTGGCTAGTTCGAGAGCTTCATCGGCTGTGATGCAGACTGTTAATTTGTTTATTTTTTAAACAATTCAGACAGCTAGAGGGACGATCGCGGGGTGAGCCAGGCTCACCCCGCTGTCGTGATCAGGCAATGCCGGCCGGGGCAGGCTCATCCAGGCCCATGGCGTGCAGGCGGGAATAGTACCCACCCTGAGCCAGCAACTGGGTGTGGGTACCGCGCTCGACGATCTCGCCGTGGTCCATGACCAGGATCAGGTCGGCTTTCTCGATAGTCGACAACCGGTGGGCAATCACCAGGGTGGTGCGGCCCTTCATGACTTTATCCAGGGCCGCCTGAATATGGCGCTCGGACTCGGTATCCAGGGCGGAAGTCGCCTCATCGAGGATCAGCAATGGCGCATTCTTCAACAGCGCACGGGCAATGGCCAGGCGCTGGCGCTGGCCGCCAGACAGCAGCACGCCATTTTCCCCGACCTCAGTGTCCAGGCCCTGCGGCAACTGGGAAATGAAGTCCATGGCATAGGCGTCTTCAGCGGCCCGCTCGATCTCCTCGCGCGGCGCGCCGGCCAGGTCGCCGTAGGCGATGTTGTTGGCGACCGTATCGTTGAACAGGGTCACATGCTGGGTCACCTGGGCGACATGCTTGCGCAGGTTACGCAGGCGATAATCTTCGATCTCGACTTCATCAAGCAGGATCTTGCCGCTTTCATGGTGGTAGAAGCGCGGAATCAGGCTGGCCAATGTCGACTTGCCGCTGCCCGAACGCCCCACCAGCGCGATCATCTGCCCGGGGGCTGCACTGAAGCTGATGTTCTTCAACACCTCACGGTCGGTACCCGGGTAAGTGAAGCTCAGGTTGTGTACATCCAGGCGACCACTGATACGTTCGCGCTCGACCGTGCCGCTGTCGACTTCCGGCTCGACGTCCAATTGCTCGAAGATGCTTTCAGCACCGGCGACCCCCTTCTGAATGGTCGAGCTGACTTCCGACAGCTGGCGGATCGGCTTGGGCAACAAACCGGCAGCCGTGATGTAGGCCACCAGGTCACCGGCGGTGGCATCACCGCGCAGGAACAACACCAGGAACATCAGCGAAGCCATGGCGGTATAGATCACCAGTTGCAGTGCCGGGGTGTAGATGGCACTGGTGCGGGTCATGCGCAGTTGCTTGTCGGTATTGCTCTGGCTGGCGCGGGCAAAACGCTGTTCTTCGTAGCTTTCGCCACCGAAGCTGCGGACCACGCGATAGCCTTGAATGGTTTCGGAAGCGACATGGGTCACGTCACCCATGGCCACCTGGATTTTTTTGCTCTGCTTGCGGAATTTCTTGCTGGTGTTGCCGACCATGAAGGAAATGATCGGCAGGATCGCCAGCATCACCAGGGTCAGCTTCCAGTTCATCCACAACAGGTAGGCAAACAGGAAGATCACTGTCAGGCCTTCACGAATCACCACCTTGATGGCGTCGGTCGCCGCCCCGGTGACCATGGTCACGTTGAAGGTGATGCGGGAAATCAGATGCCCGGAGTTATGGGTATCAAAATAGCGGTTAGGCAACACCAACAGCTTGTTGAACAGCTCCACCCGCAGGTCATGCACCAGCCCCAGAGAAACCTTGGCCAGGTAATAGTTACTCAGGAACGAGCCCAGTCCCTGCCACGCCGCGATCAGGATGATCAGCAGGGGCACGGCCACCAGCAACTGCAGGTCCTGGAGGAAGGGGACATTGGGGAAGAGCACGGCTTCGGGGTTGCTCAGGCCATCGACGAAGTACTTGAGAATCCCGGCCAGCATCGGTTGAGTGGAGGCAAATATCACAAAGCCCAGGATACTCAACAGGAAAATGCCTACGTAGGGTTTTACATACCCCAGCAGTCGAAAATAGATTTTCAGGCTTGAATCCTGTTCCGCATTGGGCGGTGCTGCACTCATCGTAGAGCTCACTTCTTAGGTAGAACGCGGAATTTTATCACAGGCTTGGTATTTGGCCTGTGTCCATACCAAAACGCTGGCCAGGCCCACCGGCAACCAACTGATGAACCACTCGGCACGTGGGCTCCCACTGATGCTCGCCGCGTCGAACTGCATGGCCAGGAACGAGAACATCCAGATCCCGATGATGCCACGGCCATATACCGTATCACGTGCCCGCCACGCCTCGCGCAGCACGGCAAACCACACCACGCACCAGAGCAGCAGGCCGGGCAGCCCCAACTCGATGGCGATATGGGTGAACAGGTTGTGGGCGTGATCGAATTCCTGGCCTGCCGCAAACACCGAGTAAGCCGAGCCCAGGCCCAGGCCACGCCACGGGTGCTGGGCAATCATATCCAGGCTGGCCATCAGGATTTGTGGGCGGAATGAGGCGCCGCGGGCCATGACCAAGGGCTCCAGCAGCCAGAACGCAAACATCGCCGCCGTCAGTGCGCCGACGGCGATCAGACGGCTGTGGCGGTCGCGGCTCCAGATCGGCATGCTGACGAATGTCAGCAACAGGGCCAGCGCCGCGCCCCGACTCTGGGACAGCACGACAAACCCGCACAGCAACGCCAGCGCCACCACCCAGATCGCCTGCTTCCAGCGCTCCTGCGGAATCCAGTGCGCCAGCCAGACGGCTGCCAGCCCCAGCACATACCCGCCCAGGATTGGATGGGCCAACTGCCCCAGGCCGACCAGGCGCGCGGTCCAGAGATTATCCTCGATCAGGTAGAACTTTCCGGCCGCCAGCACCGCCGTCAAGGCCAGCCCCAGGCCGCCCCACTGCATGACGCGAATCACCCGCTCGGGGCGGGCATTGGCAAGTACCGGGAAAAACAGCAGGAAGACGATGACGTACAGCGCGCGCTTGGCCCCGCGTGAGGGTTCGGGGTCATGGGTCCAGAGCAAGGTGAGCAACGCCCAGGCTCCCAGCGCCAGGACCGCCAGGCACAACACCCGCTGTGCCTGCCACAGTTCAGCCAGTCGAGCCCGCGCCGACCACGCCAGAAACAGGGTCGGCAACCAGAGAAACGCGACCAACCCTTGCTGATAAATCTTGTTGGTCGGAGCAAACGCGATCGCGAGCAAAAACCATAGAAGACCTGTCGCCATCCAAACCTGCGCCCAGCGCGTTTCCTGCATCTACCCGCTCCCGCTAAAAATCCGACTGCCAACACGGCATGGTGAAAACAATAACTTTTCGGCATCATTGATCGCACATACGCCCCATTTTTCTACAAGGCTTCCTACATGCAATGCTTCCGGCTTCCACACGCCGCTTTAAATCAAATGGTTGAAGGCGCCAGAGTACTAGAAGCCGACAGCTTCGGCCCGAAAGTATTCCTTTTGCCGGATGGCAACATTCTCAAACTGTTTCGACGCAAGCGGCTGCTCTCGTCGGCCCTGTTTCGCCCGTACTCGAAACGTTTTATCGAGAACGCCGCCCAGCTCGAAAAACTCGGTATCCCGACCCTGCAGACGTTGAAATTCCATCAATTGGAAACGCCTGGCATGACGGCTGTCCTCTACCGCCCCCTGCCTGGCGAAACCTTGCGCCAGATTGCGGGCAAGGCCGGTTTCGACTGGCAACAGGCCTTACCGGCATTGACCTTGTTCATTCGCCAACTGCACAGCGCCGGGGTCTACTTCCGCTCACTGCACCTGGGCAACATCGTGGTCACGCCCGACAATGAGTATGGTTTGATTGATGTCGCCGACATGCGCTTCACCCGCGGGCCGCTGCCACCTCATCTAGTCAAGCGCAACCTGCAACACTTTGCGCGCTACATTGAGCGCGAGAAGCTGAACGAGAGCTTTCCAATGCACACTCTCGAGCAATCCCTACTGTCGGCATGACAACAGGGTCCGGGCCGCCTGGCTGAACTCCAGCCACCCGCGGTCCGGGGACAATACCGCCGATTGCGCCTGGGCAATCTGCTCGGGAGCGACGCTGAACGTCTTGATCAGCGCCTCGCTCCAGGCTTGGGCATCCTCTGTCGCCGCGTACCAACCCGCCTCTGCCAACTGCTCGCGGAACACCGCCAGCTCACTGCTCAACACCGGCACACCGGCCAGCACCGCCTCCTGCAGAATCAGGCCCAGGCCTTCTTCCAACGACGGGATCGCCACCCAGTCGAACGCTCGATACAAGGTTGCCACGTCATCCAGGTGCCCTGGCAGCGAGACATTACCCTGCAAGCCAAGCTGGTTGATCTGCTCCTGCAGGGCAGCGCGTGCATGGCCTTCACCGACAATGACCAGATGCAGGCGCGGACGCTCGATCAGCGCCGTGGCAAACGCCTCGATCAGGCAGGCAAAGCCCTTGTCACCGACCAGACGCCCCACCGCGCCCACCACTGGCGTGTCATCGACAGGCAAGTGCAGGCGAGTTCGGGCCTGTTCGCGAGACAGCAGGCGGGCGCGAAACTCAGTGGGGTCCAGCGCACTGCGCAGCGTGACGACCGGCAAGCGCAAAGCGCTCGCCAGTGAGTCGGCCAGGGTTTGGGAAACCGCCGCCAGGGTCAGCCGCGAAGTATCGAACCTGGCCAGCAGCTCACGATCGGCGGCCCTGATCCGGGTCTGCCCGTGGAACAGCACCACTGCACGCAGGGACGGCAATTTTTCCAGGACCGGCAACAGGGCACGGGCCGTACCCAACCCATCGAGCAACACCACTTGTGTATCCGTCCCCTTCAGGGCGCGGTAGAACTGCGCACGCATCCGCCACTGCAGCAGCTTCCAGACATGCTTGCCCTTGAGCCGACTGGAGGACAAATGCCATTCCCGGGTCTGCCCGATATCGGCGACACAGCCTTGCTTTTCGCCGCATAGCAGCCAGGTATTGACTGCGATGGCCGGGTCCACCTGGGCCAAAATCTGCCGATGAACCTTGTGGACAGAGGCAAAGGCAGAGCCACCGGACCACATGACATTGAGGATACTCATCGAGCGGGGCACCCTTTTCCACATCGGCTTGAGGCACTGTTGGAGCCCAACAGCGCCGGATCATTGCCAGTTATAGTTTCAAATACTCTCAAACGCTTGGGACACCCGGTCAAATACCCAGTTTCAGGCGCAAACGTTCGACCAGGCTCAAGGGCGCGCGGGGTCTTAGCGCAGGCTCGAGTTCTTCGACGATACGCTGGCCGACCCGCGCAAAACTGAACTGGCTGACGGCCAGATCCCGGCCATTGCGGGCAATGCTGGCAGCCAGCCCAGGGTCGGCGCGCAGCAGCGCAAGCTTTTCCTGCAACTGTGCAATGTCACGATAAAACACGATGTTGTGCATGTCCTGCAGACCCAGCGCGCGGCTTTCGGCCTCGCCCTGATCGAAGGCCAGGAGCACGCAGCCACAGGCCATGGCTTCGAAATTCTTGATCATGAACTCGCCCATGCCGACATCGGCACTGACGAAAAAGCGGATTCGGTTGAGCGTATCGCGATACTCGTCGCCGGACTTGGTGCGGGTCACCACCAGCGGTTCGACACTGGCCAGTTCATCGAGCAACGCCTTGCGCCCACTGTAGGCAACGCTGTTGGTACTGCCGACGAAGGCCAGCTCGATGTCGCGCTCCCGGCCCTGGTCCTGCAACAGGCTCTGGTCATAGCCCTTGGGCACGAACACCGCGTCGAAACCTTCCTGGCGCAAACGCTCGGCGACCACAAAGCCGGAACTGATAACCCGCGCCCACGGCAGGCGGCGGTAGTGCGCACTGAACTTGCCAGTGTACTTGCAAGGAATGTAGTTCTGGTAAGCGTCGTGTTCGAGGATCACCAGATTGGGGATAGTGCGGATAAAACTCGCCTGGCGAATCTCCTGCTTGAACCGCAGGAAAAATACGATGCGGTCATAGCGCGTCACATCCACTTCACGACGAAAGTAGCGGCGCAGGTTGCGCTGCTCGTCACTGCTCAGCCACCGCAGGTCGCATTCGCAATGATCGGCCACGCCCTCATACAAGCGGTCGAGAATCGCCCGCTGTTCTTTCTGCACCAGAAATAGAACCTTCATCGTTTTCCTTGCAGTGCCCGCCAGCCCAAAAAAGTGCAGAGATTAACCCACGATCTCAGTCGAAATATGTCACGCAACACATAATTACAAACGCCAGAACAGCTCGTGGCGACGCACTGCCTTGCGGAAAAACTCGTTCTCGCCATAAGGCGAAGCACGGCGCCCCGCCAGCCAGCGCTGCAAGCCACGGCGCAAGCGTCGCTTGAACGGCGCACGGGGCTGCAGGTCATGCATCATGCCCAAGGCCATGGCCTTGTCCCGCTGCTGCTCGAGCGACAGGCTCAGGCAGTACGGCTGCAGCACCTGCGTCCCATCGAACACCGGCGGCAAGGCAATCCCGGCACCGGAATCACCCATGGGCCAGCGATCGTTGTCATGCAGGTGATTAGCGTAGCCAAGCAGTACCTGGGGCTGCCACTCAAGCCCCTGCAACGCCTCTAGCACCGCTTGCTGGGCACAGATGTGATCAGGGTGGGGATCGAGCGAACGGTGGGGCAGAACGATCACCTCAGGGCGCGCCTTGAGCAGGACTTCGCGCAGATCGGCCAGTAGATTGTTCCAGGTCGGCTGGCCGTCCAGGTCGCCCGGCAAGGCAAACGGGTTGAGCCGGCGGAAGGTGCGGATATCGCTCAGCCCGGCCTCGCGGGAGGCCACCGGCTGCTGCGGCGCCGCCTGCATGGCAGGCAGTTGCAGGCAGAAATACCCCAACTGCACGCAGTGCGCCTCAGGCACACCCGCCCAACGAGGCACCGCAATACTGTCCCAGGCACGCAGACGGCCCTTGAGCCGTGACGCCTCGACCTTGTCCAGGCCCATTGCCTGATAGTGCTCGGCCTCGATTTCACCGGCCGTCAACGTGACGATCCAGGTCTCGGCCGCCTGACTGTAGAGGCCGAATGCGGCGAGCTCGGCATCATCGGCATGGGGCGCAATCACCATGACCCGCTGCTGGCGGTAGTCCGGCTGTTCGATCGACCACAGCAGCGGCTCCCCGGCGAGTCGGCAGAAATGCCCACGCAGGCGCAATTGACCGGCAGACAGCACTTGCGCCTGGCCACTGAGGTTGAGGTAACGCAGGCCGCTGACCCCGCGCTCGAACGCTTGCCGATCCGGCTGATCACCGCCCGCCAACTCGACCACGGGGTCGAAAAAGCGCCCCAGCCAGGTGCTCTTGACCTGCACGGCCAGCACCAGGGTGGTGTCGTCCGCCAGGATCACCCCCTCATCCAGCAGCAGCCGATCCCCGTCCAGCCGAACCTTGGGCTGTGGCGTGTACGGCGGGAAGCTGTAGTGGTAATCGTCTTTGGGCGAATAGAACAGATGGTCGGCGAACCAAGCCTCGTGAGCGACCCAGGCCAGCACCGCCAGCACCAGCGGCACCCACCAGGCCAGCAGCACGCCGACCCCGATCAACAGCACCAGGGTAATCAACAGGCCGATGCGTTTGTTGCGTCGATGACGCTTGAGCAGTTGCTGCTTGCGACTCATGGGCTGGCTCATACAGTGAAGACGGGCACGGGATTGCACCAACGGTCCTTGTATTCACGATCTGCGCGGCCAAACGAAAAGCGCAGCGGCTTGTCGAGTGCCCGCGCCTGTTCCCAGGCACTTTGGGTGTTGAGAAAGCTCAGCACGCTACCGGGGCTGAACTCGCGGGTCTCAGGGTCGACCCCGCCATTGATGTACTCGACACTGATCCACTGCGGCGCTTGCACCCGATACACCAACTGGATCGCAATCGGCGCATCGTTAAGGAAAATCACCGAACCGATCAACAGCTCGCGCAGCAACGCCAGCACCTCGCTCATGCGTGCCGCCCCCGTGGCCGGGAAACCCCAGCGGCGCTGGAACAGATCGCAGTAGATCGCCGCCAGTTCGCTGCTGGAAAACTCGCTGACCGGCCGCACCACGCCGCCCGCTTCTTCCAGCAAGCGCAGCTCGCGACGCTGGTTGTAGCGAAATTTCTTCGACAGCTCTTCCGGCGTGCGCGCCATCGCCAGTTGCTCGGTCTGCAGCCTGAGGCCGGTGAAACGACCTTCATTGAGCGCCGACAAGTAGCGGGCACGATGGCGGAGCACGGCCTGGGCATCGGGGGCGGCCGGCAGAATCAATTCGGCATTGCCGAGGTCAAACAGACCTTTCTTGCCATGCCGCTTGAGCACGTCCTTGGACAAGGCCAGGTCGCGGCCCCAGGTTGGGATCGCTGCTTGCAACTCGCCGCCCTGCTCCCACGCCAGGTAACGCACCGGGATGCCGGCCAGGTCAGCCAGGCGCTCGACCACCAGCGGGTGAGTCGCGACACTGCCCCCCCAACGTTGCCAGGCGTCGTGATAGGTCGACGCGTCGACAACGGACCAGCCGCGTTCGCGCCAGCCTTGGAATCGGTTGAGCATCAAGCCCTCGTCGTCAGTTCAATGACAGGCGGCAGACGCCAGAACGCCTCGCGTACCGCGCGATCGGAAAATTGCTGGCGCAGGCGCTCAAGCATCAGCTCGGCGCACAACTGGCGCTCACGCTGGTCCATCCGGGCCAGGTGTTGCAGCCCTTGCGCCAGGTGTTCAGCGTCCCCCAGGGGAAACAGGATGCCGACGCCTTCGACCACTTCCTTGGCCCCGCCACACGCGGTGGCCAGCAACGGCACGCCGGCCGCCATGGCTTCGAGTAGCACCATGCCGAAAGGTTCATGGTCGGAGCTCAAGGCAAACACATCAAAGGCACGGAAGTAGCGACGCGCCTCAGGCACCTGGCCGAGGAACAACACCCGATCGCCGATCCCCAGTTCGCGGGCCAGCTCCTTGAGGTCCTGCTCCAGGCGACCGGTGCCGAGAATAGCTAGTTGGCTGTCGACCGGCAACCCCGGCAAGGCCTGGGCAAAGCCATGGAGCAGCGTGGCCTGGTCCTTGTCCGGGTGCAGGCGGCCCACGTTGCCGACCACCCAGGCATCCGGCGACAGGCCCAACTCGTCCCGCGCCTGGGCGAAGGACAGCTGGCTGGCCTGCAAGGCGTCGACATCGATGCGGTTGTAGAGCGTCTGGATACGTGTCACCGGCCATGTCGGCAGGCAGCGACGCATGTCGTCGCGCACCGCGTCAGAGACCCCGAGCAGGCACAGACGCTTGCGGAAAATCTGCGCAAACAGCTTGCGCGTGCGCCGTTGGTAGTCGCCAAAGGCGTGGTGCACACCGATCACCGGCAGCGCCGTGGCGAGCAAGGCGATGTAGATCGGCTTGAACCGGTGGGCGATGCAGAAACTGAACTGGCGCGACTGGGCGATCTTGCGCAGATCGGCAATCGCGCCCAGCTTCAGGCCACGGATGGCCTTGGAGCTGTATTCCATGAACAGCACTTCGTCAGACGCGCAGCCGGCTGCCACTTCGGCATCGGCCACCCCGGTGAGGAACACCGTGGTCACGCGATAACCAGAGCCCGCAAACAGGCTGGCGTACTGTCGGGCGCAGTCCAGGAACGGCCCGTCATAGCCGTGACAGAACTGCAGGACATGGCGCTCAGCCGAGCGTGTCATAAGCGTCCGCGCCGTCTTTGACCACCAGAATGTCTTCCATGATCAAATACTGTAGATCGGAACCGAAGAACATGTTCAGCGCGTCGGTCGGCGAGCAGATCATCGGTTCGCCACGACGGTTGAGCGAGGTGTTCAGCGACACACCGTTGCCGGTCAGCACTTCCAGGGCTTTCATCATGTCGTAGTAACGCGGGTTGTACTCGCGCTTGAGCACCTGGGCACGGGAGGTGCCGTCTTCATGGACGACTTCCGGCACTCGGGTCTTCCACTCTTCAGCCACTTCGAAGGTGAAGGTCATGAAGGGGGCCGGGTGATCGATCTTGATCATCTGCGGCGCCACGGTGTCGAGCATCGACGGGCAGAAAGGCCTCCAGCGCTCGCGGAACTTGATCTGGTGGTTGATCCGGTCAGCCACGCCGACGGCGCTCGGGCAACCGATGATCGAACGCCCACCGAGGGCACGCGGGCCAAACTCCATGCGCCCCTGGAACCAGGCCACCGGGTTGCCATCGACCATGATCTTGGCGATGTTTTCCGGCATGTTCTCAAGCTTGCGCCACGTAGGCTTGCTCGGGTGACGGGCACAGGCGGCGATCACGTCTTCGTTGCTGTAAGACGGGCCGAGATAGACGTGTTCCATCTTCTCCACCGGTACGCCACGGGCGTGGGACACGTAGGCCGCAGCACCCACCGCGGTCCCGGCATCGCCGGACGCCGGCTGGACGAACAGTTCCTTGACGTCATCGCGCGCGATGATTTTCTGGTTGAGCTTGACGTTCAACGCACAGCCGCCGGCGTAAGCCAGCTTGCCGGTTTCCTTGAGCACGTCGCCCAGGTAGTAGTCGATCATCTGCAGCGAGATTTTTTCGAACAGCGCTTGAATGCTGGCGGCATAGTGGATGTAAGGCTCGTCAGCGATGTCGCCTTCGCGCTTGGGACCCAGCCACTCGATCAGCTTCGGCGAGAAGTAGTAACCCTTGCCCTTTTCTTTGTAGCGACGCAGGCCAATGACGTTGGCGTAGTCGGTGTTGATCACCAACTCGCCGTTTTCGAACGACGCCAGGCGCGAGAAATCATATTTGCTGGCGTCGCCGTACGGCGCCATGCCCATGACCTTGAACTCACCGTCAAGCATATCGAAACCGAGAAACTCGGTGATCGCGCCGTACAGGCCGCCGAGGGAGTCCGGATCGAAGAATTCCTTGATCTTGTGGATCTTGCCGTTCTCGCCGTAACCGAAGAAGGTCGTGGCGTACTCGCCCTTGCCGTCGATGCCCAGGATCGCCGTTTTCTCTTTGAAACCGGAACAGTGATAAGCGCTGGAGGCGTGAGCCAGGTGGTGCTCGACCGGCTCGATCTTGATCTTCTTCGGATCAAAACCCAGTTGCTCGAGGCACCAGACGATCTTGTTGCGATAGCGCTTGTAACGACGGTTACCCATCAGGATCGCGTCGAGCGCGCGGTCCGGGGCGTACCAGTAACGCTTGGCGTACTGCCAGCGGGCCTTGCCGAACAGGCTGATCGGGGCGAACGGGATCGCGACGACGTCAACGTCGGACGGCTTGATGCCCGCCTGCTCCAGGCAGAACTTCGCCGACTCGTAAGGCATGCGGTTCTTTGCATGTTTATCGCGTACGAAGCGCTCTTCTTCAGCAGCCGCGACCAGCTTGCCGTCGATGTACAGCGCTGCGGAAGGATCATGGCTAAGGGCGCCGGACAGGCCAAGAATCGTCAATGCCACAGGGGTCTAGCCTCTTTAGTCTGCATGCAGGCGGCGTGCGCCTGGAAATAATGTGCCCTCGCAGCAAGGCGAGAAACAGCTAAAGGGCGAGATTATAGCGTAAAAGCAACGGCTAGCCGCTAGCCGCTCGCGGCAAGACGTCGCAGCGCGGCCTTTGACGCGGCTCAGCTGCGAGGGAGGCGCCAGTAAACCTGGAGGTTGCCAACGCTGATCTGGCGGCAGATCGTGTACGGCAAGGACACCGTATCGAGGATCCCCGAGACGCTCAGATCGAGCAGAATCAGGGGAGCAAGGATACCTGTCGGGTCGGGCGGCGCATTCAAGATGCAAAAGTCGTATGCAAGGCCGCTGTAGATACGCGAAAGAGACTGGCAGTAGGTTTTATGCCGCCGCAGATCGCGCGCCGCGTCGGCGTCACCCTGCCCCAGCGTACTGACAGTCCCGCATCCGCTCAAAGCAAGAGATAGGACACCCAGTGAAAGAGCCGTTTTAATTGTCAAAACCTGACCTCCGAGAACGTCAGGTAAAACTAGCAACACAGCACTTCAGGTCCCAGGTGGCGACCTCCGCAGATCACGTAGGACGATTCACAAGAACCGCCCCCCCCCCCCTACAACCTGTCAGGTGATATCGAAAGGCTTGGGCAACCGCTGATCAATCACCCGATACAACGCCGCCCCCTCAGCCCAATTGCGCATGAACCGCGCCCGATCCCGCGCATAAGCCGGCACAAAACTGCTGAGGGAGGCATGCTGACACATCGAGTCCAGGTCAATCAACGACCAGCGATCCTTGTCCCAGAACAGGTTATGCCCCTTGAAGTCCCCATGACTGATGCGCTCGGCAATCAGCTCGGCAAACAACTGATCCAGCGCCAGCAACTCGGCCTCAGGCGCCTCGCCACTTTCCACATAGGGCGCAAAACGCTCGATGATGTCCGGCCCTGGCAAGTACTCGGTGATGAGGTAAGCCCGGCTGCGCAGCCAGAAAAAACGCTTTTCCAGTAACGCCAGCGGCTTGGGCGTGGCGATGCCGAGGAACCCCAGGCGATTGCCTTCGCGCCAGGAATGCCAGGCACGGCTCGGACGCCAGAAGCGCTTGAGCCAGTGGGCAAACCCCTTGATGTTGTAGCGCTTGACCACCAGCGTGCGACCGTCCACCTCAACCTTGCCCACGCTCGCCGCGCCGCCGGTCTTGTACAGGTGCCCCTGGTCGAGCAAGGCATCGGCCTGCTCCAGCACCGGCAACATGGCAGCCTCTTCGTCGCGGCGGATCGCGCGCAACCCAAAGGCCCCGCGCTGCACGGCGAACAGCGAGCACTCGCGCCCAACCTTGATCAGGTAATCCTTCAGTCGCCAGCGACGAATCTTGCGCACCTGCTTCTGCAAGGCTTCGAGCGGTAACGCGTGCTCGCCATTGCTCAGCAGGTAATGCACCAGCAACTCTTCGGTGAACGGCTCCAACGCCTTGGGCAACTGGGCAAAAAACACCCCGAGGTTCTCCAGGACCTTTTGCCGCGACAACGGTTGCCCCGCGGTTTCGGCATGAATCCCGGCACCGTCGATCAAATACAACCGGCCACCGTGGCGCAGCAGGTTGTCCAGGTGCAGATCCGACTGCCACAGGCCCTTGCTGTGCATCTGGCCGATGGCGGCCAGCGCCTCGGCCAGCACTGCGGTTTGTGCATCCGCCAGCACCGGCAGGGCTTCAACCTGTTGCCAGGCATCGCCCAGGCTCTGTGCGCCTTCGAGCAGTTCGAACAGCAACCAGCCGCCCTCGCCTTCTTTCAGGCCGTCGGCCAGCAGCAACGGGGTGGTCAGGCCTTGGGCGGCAAGCAGGCGTACACCGTCCAGCTCACGCCGAAAATGCCGCGCCGCTTTGCTGCCCACCAGCAACTTGGCCAACACCGGACGCCCGCGCCAGACCCCGGCACCGACATACCGCTGGCCCGGCAGCACCCGTAACAGGCTCAGCAGTTGCAACTGCGCCGGACCCGCGGCATCGGCCAATTCCAGGCTCAACGGCAGTTGCGGTGTACGTCCGGCGCTTTTCAGTTCAGACAAACGCATCAACGCACCCCCTTATGGCTGCGTCGGGCGGACAAGCGCTGCAGCCAGGCATCCACCAGCGCACCGTCGGCCGGTTGATCCAGGTAAGCCGCCAGCAAGCTGCGCACATTCTCGGTGCTCCAGACCGGCGCCCGGCGCAACAACGGCTCCAGGTCCTTGACCCGGTCGCGCTGGCCAAACAGCAATGGGCGGGTTTTCTCCAGGTCGATCAATTGCGCCCGATAGCCTTCGCCCTCGGCCCGCAAAAAGATGTGCTTGGGATAAAAGCAACCGTGCACCTGGCGCGCACCATGCAGCCCGCGCGCCAGCAAGCCACAGGCGCGCAGGATCCCCGCCTGCTGCCCAGCACTGAGCTGCGGCCATTGCTGCAGCAGGGCATCCAAGTCATTCCAGCCGTCCAGCGCCCGCGTCAGCAGGATCGCGCGGACTTCGCCGGCGACGTTGCGCTCGCCAAAGAACACCGCTTCCAGCGCCGGGATCCCCAACTGCCGGTAACGACTGATGTTGCGAAACTCGCGGGCAAAGCTGGGCTCGCCGAAGGGCCGGTGCCAGGTCCGAGTCAGGTAATTGCTCTGGCGCTTGAGGTAATACCCCTGGCCCTCCAGGTCCAGGCGGAACACGCTGCTCCAGCCCCCGCCCGAGGTGTTGGGCTCGTCAACGGCTTCCAGCTCCCGCGCCCACAGCGCATCGAACGTGGCAAGCCCATGGCGTTCGAACCGCTCGCGGTCCTCGGCGGCCAGAAAATCAGTCATCAGAGCGCATCCCCATAGCGCTGTTTGCGCTCGTACAGTTTGTTCGCCTTGCCCTCGAGCCAGGCCAGCAGCGAGGCTTCCTCGCGTAGAATCTGGCGCAGCGGCCGCAGGAAATAGCCCTTGAGGAAGCGCAGCTTGTCGCGGCGGGTCAGGCCAATGTCCAGCGCCGAGAAATACAACGCGGCCAGGTCCTTGTTGCGCCAGCGCCGGGTGATCGCCGGGCGGGTCTGGGCCCGGTGCAGGTCGATGATCGAGAGCTTGAAGTCCCCAGCGGTGACCGGCTTGTCGGTGTGCAGCAGGAAATGGCAGATGTAGCAGTCGCGATGATTGACCCCGGCGCGGTGCATCATGCCGGTCATGCGCGCCACTTCGGCGATCAGCGCACGCTTGAGCCGGGGCTCCGGCGCTTGCCTGGCCCAGTCGATGCTGAAGTCTTCCAGGCTGACGGTCGGCGCCAGCTCTTGGGTGATGATGAACGAATGCTGGTCCGCCGGATTGCTGCCTTTTTCGCCATAGGCCACGGCGGTCATGGTCGGCACTGCGGCCTCGTGCAAGCGCTGGATCGCCCGCCACTCCTGGCCCGCACCGAGCACTGGCAGCTTGGCCGTGAGCAGGTTCTTGAAGATCTCGCCCCAGCCAATGCCCCGGTGAATTTTCACGAAGTAGCCGTTGCCGGCGACTTCGGTACGCAGGGTACGACGCGCTTCGAGCTCACGGTAAACCTCGCCCTCCAGGCCTTCGACGGCGCTGAACGCATCGCGTCCGGCCCACAGGCTCTTGAACGGTTCGGCCAGAATCAACTTCATCAGTGCTGCTCCGCCAGAATCACATCCGCCGCGTGCTGCGGCATGCTGTAAAGGTCGGCCGTGTCGGCGAAGGCCAGGCCATTACGGCTCCAGGCCGCGCGTGCGGCATCATCGCTCAACATGGTCGTCAGGTACTGCGTGAGTTGCGCCTGCTCGAAGGGTTCGTCCAGCACCAGGCCACAGTCGGCCTCGGCGATGTAATGGGCGTAACCGCACACCGCGCTGACCAGCACCGGCAACCCGGCCACCAGCGCTTCGAGCAGTACCGTTCCGGTGTTTTCGTTGTACGCCGGGTGGATCAACAGGTCGGCGCCGAGCAGGAACCGCGGGATATCACTGCGGCCCTTGAGGAACTGCACGTTATCGCCCAGGCCCAGTGCGGCACTCTGCAACTGGAATACTTTGGGGTCATCCTGGCCAATTACAAATAGCCGCGTGCGTTTACGCAACTCGGCCGGCAGCGCGGCCAGGGCCTTGAGACTGCGGTCGACGCCCTTGGTCTTGAACCCGGAGCCGATCTGCACCAGCAGCAGCTCGTCGTCGGCCAGGGAGAACTCGCGGCGAAAATCCGCGCGAATCTCGGCGGCGTTCGGCGGTGCGCGCCGGTCCTGGGCAATGCCCGGCGGCAGCAGGTGGAAGCGTTCCAGCGGCGTGCCGTAATGCTTGATGAACAGCGGCTGCTGGACTTCGGAGATCATCAGCACTTCGGTTTTCGCGTCCGTGGCGAACACGGCGCGCTCGTACTCGGCGAAATGCCGGTAGCGGCCCCAGCGCCGGTACAACGAATTGCGCAGGTTCTGCGCCTTGTCCTCGAAGCAACCGTCAGCGGCATAGTAGACGTCCAGGCCCGGCATCTTGTTGAAACCGATCAGGCGGTCCACCGGGCGCTTGGCCAGGTCCTCGGCCATCCAGGCGCTGAGCTTTTCGTTGCGCCGATGATTGAAGATCGCCTTCACCGGCGCCACCAGCACTTCGAAGCCCGGCGGCACGTCGCCTTCCCAAATAAGCGTGTAAACGCGAATCTGGTGCCCGCGCTGCTGACATTCCAGGGCAATGCGCATGAAATCACGCTGCAGGCCGCCAAACGGGAAATATTTGTACAGTACAAAAGCCAATTGCATCAGCGCAGCTCCTCAGCCATTAACAACGTGCTCAGTCGGCTCGCGACACGCTCGGGGTTCAGGCGAGTGAAGCACAGTGGCCACTCGCGCTTGAGATCAAACCGACGCTGATCTTCAGCCGTCGGTTGGTAGGTACATTTCTTTTGCAGGCATGGCGCACAGGGGAAATCACTCGCCATGTGCACCTGGCTACGACCATAGGCGCCCGTCAGGCCCGGGTTGGTCGGGCCGAACAGCGACACCGTCGGCACGTCCAGCGCGGCAGCCAGATGCCCGAGGCCGGTATCCACCGCCACGCAGGCTTGCGCGCCGGCCAACACTTTGGCGACGCCCGCCAGGTTCAGCTTGGGCAGCACCTCGGCGTTGCGCAGGCCCTGGGCGATACGTTCGGCGCGCGCCTTCTCGGCCGGGTTACCCCACGGCAACTTCACCGCCATGCCCAAGTGCCCCATGCGCTCGGCCAGTTCGCGCCAATAGGCTTCCGGCCAGTGCTTGGTGTCCCAGGTGGTGCCATGCAGGAACAGCACGTACGGATTCTTGCGCGGCAGCTCCACCAGGCGTTCGACGTTCAGGCCGTAGTCGCCCAGGCCTTTGGGCAAGTCATAGCCCAGGGCCACGGCGAACAGCTGGCGCAAGCGCTCCACCGCATGTTGCCCACGGGCCACGGCCAGGCGCCGCGAGTAGAAACGCGACGCCAGGGGCTCGCGAGCCGAATGTTTGTCCAGGCCGGCCACCGGGGCCCGCACGTAACGGGTCAGCAAGGCGCTTTTGAGCAGGCCCTGGGCATCGATCACCAAATCGTATTTGGTCGCCTGCAGGTTTTGCTTGAAGCGCTTGAACTCACCGCTCTTGAAGGTCTGCCAGAGGTTCTTGCGCCAGCGACGGATCGCCACGGGAATCACCTTGCCCACCGCCGGATGCCAGGTGGGGATTTCGGCGAAGCCTTCTTCCACCACCCAGTCGAACTGGATGCCGGGGATCGCCCGCGCAGCGTCGGTCAGCGCGGGCAACGCATGAATCACATCGCCCAGCGAAGAGGTCTTGATCAACAGTACCCGCAACTTAACGAACCTCGACCACAGAGCCCTGCAACCGCTGCAAGGCGTCGTTCACCGCTTGCGGCATCAACTGGCGCAAGCAGTTGTAATGGCCGAAGCGGCAGGTGCGGTCAAAACACGGACTGCATTCGATGCCCAGGCGTACGATTTCGACGTGTTCGGCCAGCGGCGGCGTGAAGCCCGGCGAGGTCGAGCCGTAGACCGCCACCAGCGGACGGTTCAGCGCCGCGGCCACGTGCATCAGCCCGGAGTCGTTGGACACCACCGAATCGGCGCAGGACAGCAAGTCGATGGCCTCGGCCAGCGACGTGCCGCCACTGAGATTCATCGCTTCCTCACGCAACCCGGGAATCAACCGGGAACGGATCTCTTCGCCGACCGCGTGATCGTTCTTGGAGCCGAACAGCCAGACCTGCCAGCCCTCGCGAATCTTCGCTTCGGCGACCTTGGCGTAATGCTCGGAAGGCCAGCGCTTGGCCTCGCCGAACTCGGCCCCCGGACACAACGCCAGCACCGGGCGGTCGAGGGTCAGGCCGAACTTGGCCAAGGCCGCCTCGCGGGTTACAGGATCGATTTGCAGGCTCGGCCATGGATAAGGGGTCGGCAGCTCGGCAGCGGGTTCATAGGCCAACGCCATGAAACGCTCGATCATCAGCGGGTAGCGCTCTTTATCCAGCGTGCGCACATCGTTGAGCAGGCCGTAACGAAACTCGCCACGCCAGCCCGTGCGCTTCGGAATGCCGGCAAAAAACGGCACCAGCGCCGACTTCAACGAGTTGGGCAGCAGGATCGCCTGGTCGTACTGGCCGGCCAGGGACTTGCCGATCCGCCGCCGCGTTGCCAGTTCCAGCGCGCCGTGGCCGAGCGGAAAGCTCAAGGCCCGGCGCACCTGGGGCATGCGCTCAAGGATCGGCCGGCTCCACTCGGGGGCCAGCACGTCGATTTCGCACTGTGGATGACGCTGCTGCAGACACACGAACAGTGTCTGCGCCATCACCATGTCACCGACCCAACTGGGCCCAACGATCAGAATTTTCATAGTTATCCACAAACGAATAGGGGAGGCACGTGCCTCCCCCACTTCGGAAATTACTGTGGGAGCGAGCGAGCCCGCTCCCACAGGGGGTGTCAGGTGCTGCAAATTCCCGTGTCAGCTTAGCCCCAACTCGCGCCAGATTCGTACCACCTGCTGGCGTTCATCGACAAACTGGTTGCCTGCCACCACCCCGGCCTCGTTCTGCAACGCCTGGCGGTGAGCGGCGGCGCGGTAGGCCTTGTAGACCTCACGCATCAGGCTGGCATCGGCCGCAGGCATCAAGCCTTCGCGCTCCAACTCTTCCAGAATGCGGATGTTGTCTGTCCAGCGCAGCAACGGCGGGTGCGTCTGGGACCACGCCAAAGCCGCGTATTGCACCATAAATTCAATATCGACGATACCACCGGCGTCCTGCTTGAGGTCGAACGGCACCGTGGCTTCGAAGGCATTGGCCGCTGTCCCGGCACCGGTCATCCGGGTACCCAGGTTATCGCGCATCTTGGCGCGCATCTCGCTGACCTCCTGGCGCAACTTGGGCAAGTCGCGGGCTCGCCCCAGCACCTTGGCACGCACGTTTTCGAACGCCTGGCCGACATCCTGGCTGCCCACCAGCACACGGGCGCGCACCAGCGCCTGATGCTCCCAGGTCCAGGCTTCGTTCTCCTGGTAGCGCTCAAACGCCCCCAGAGAACTGACCAAAAGTCCCGAGGCACCGGAAGGCCGCAGGCGCATATCGACTTCATAGAGCTGGCCGGAGTTGGTCTGGGTGGTCAGCAAATGAATGATGCGCTGGCCCAGGCGAGTGAAGAACTGCGCACCATCGATCGGCTTGGGTCCGTCGGTTTCCGCCTGCGGGTCACCGTCGTGGATGAACACCAGGTCCAGGTCCGAGCCATGCCCGAGTTCCAGCCCGCCGACCTTGCCGTAGCCCACAATCACAAAGCCGGGGTCACACAAAGTACCGTCGGGACGCTGTGGCGAACCATACTTGGCGGCAGTCTGGCGCCAGGCCAGGGCCAGGACTTGTTCAAGGATCGCCTCGGCCAGCCAGGTCAGGTAGTCACTGACTTTCATCAAGGGCAGGCTGCCGGCGATTTCCGAGGCCGCAACCCGCAGGCGGTGCGCCAGCTTGAAATGCCGCAGGGCCTCCATCTGCTGTTCCAGGTCATCCTCGGGAATGCGCGTCAGACGCTCGCGCAACTCCGCCGCCAGCTCCGGCGCCAGGGGCGGCTTGAACAGGCGCCCCTCGTTGAGCAATTCATCGAGCAACAGCGGGAAGCGGGTGATCTGTTCGGCAATCCATGGGCTGGCCGCGCACAGGGTCAACAGGCGGCGCAGCGCTCCCGGGTTCTCCGTGAGCAACACCAGGTACGCCGAACGCCGCGCCACAGCCTCGACCAATGGCAGCACACGTTCCAGCACCAGGTCCGGGTTGGCGTGCTCGACGGCCTGGGCCAGCAACCGCGGGATAAAGGCGTCCAGGCGCTCGCGCCCCAGACGCTGCATCGCCCGCAACTGTGGACTGCCCCGCAGACCGGCCAGGGCCTTGAGGGCTTTCGGCGCATCGGCAAAGCCGCCCTCCTGCAACTGACGGCACGCGGCCTCTTCGTCCTGGGCCTCCTCCCACAGCGGCAACCATTCGCCCCCCACCACCACTTCGCTTTCCGCGCCCTCCTCCTCGTCGGGATCGGCGATCACTTGACGGAAATGCCAGTCGACCCGGCCCCGCCAATACATCAACTGCGCATGGAAGGCTGGCCAGTCGGCAAACCCCAACATAAAGGCGATGCGCGCCTGATCCTGCTCGTTGTCCGGGAGCATTTGCGTCTGCCGGTCGGCAATTGCCTGGATCGCGTGCTCGGTGTAACGCAGAAACTCATACCCCTCGCGCAGTTCGCCGACCACCGCCGGCGGCAGGTAACCCTGCCCCTCCAGCGTGCCGAGCACCTTTAATAGAGGGCGCTGCTGCAGGCTCAGGTCGCGACCGCCGTGAATCAGCTGGAAGGCCTGGGCGATAAACTCCACTTCGCGGATACCACCGGAACCCAGCTTGATGTTGTCGGCCATGCCCTTGCGCCGGACTTCCTGCTGGATCAACTGCTTCATGGTGCGCAGCGCTTCGATCGCCGAGAAATCCAGGTAGCGCCGATAGACGAACGGGCGCAGCAGGTCGAGCAATTGCGCCCCTGCCACCTGGTCGCCGGCCACCACCCGCGCCTTGATCATGGCGTAGCGTTCCCAGTCACGCCCCTGGTCCTGATAGTACTGCTCCAGGGCATTGAAGCTGAGCACCAGCGCGCCGGAGGAGCCATAAGGACGCAGACGCATGTCGACGCGGAACACAAAACCGTCGACGGTCATCGGGTCCAGCGCTTTGATCAGCCGCTGGCCCAGGCGGATGAAGAACTCCTGGTTATCCAGCGCACGCTTGACGCCGACGGTCTCACCGCCTTCGGGGTAGGCGAAGATCAGGTCGATGTCCGAGGACAGGTTGAGCTCCACCGCGCCGAGCTTGCCCATGCCGAGGATGACCATCTGCTGCGGCTCGCCACTGCGCCGCCCGGTGGGCGTGCCGAACTGCTGGCAATGGCGCAGGTACAACCACTGGTAGGCCTGGTCGATACTGGCATCGGCCATGTCCGAGAGATCGCGGCAGGTCTGGATCAAATCGGCCTGGCGGGTCAGGTCGCGCCAGATGATGCGCACCTGGTGACGGTTACGCTGGCGGCGCAGCGCCCGGGCCAGCTCGTCATCGGTGGTAGAAGCCTGCACTGCCGTGGCGATCTGCGCGCACAGCTCACCCGCAGCGAAGGGGCGGTCCAGCTCGCCAGACTGCACCAGCGCCAGCAACATCAAGGGATCACGTACGCATTGCTCAGCGACAAAGTCGCTGGCACCCGTCACACGGGCCCATTGCGCCCAGCGGTCGGGCGTCCAGGTGGACAGGCCATGATCATCGTCGAGGGCCGCCACGGCCGTGCGCAACGATTGTTCGGCATGGCTGACAAACGGCTGGAGAATGGCGGGCAGTTGGGCAAGCGAAGGCAGGCTCATGGTCTATCCTTGATCGGCGTAGAAAGGGCGGTCTGTAGTGAACGCATCAATTGCACTACGCAAAGGACTGTCGAACAAAAGTTAGAAATAGCTGAAATTTCATTTTTTTTGGTAGCCAGCATCACGCTTGACCCTATTCTGGTTGGCTAAAGACCAAGAGTAACGATTATTCTCACAACACAGCAGGAGGCCACAAGCCGTTCTTCTGTAGTTTTACTACTCGTATATACATTCGAAAGGCTGAAATGCCCGATGATTTGTAGTAAAACTACACGCCGCCGAATCAACCTCCGGCATTCCAAGAATTTATAACGTCTGCCCACAAGGCCAGTCGCTAACTCAGGCAACCGATTCTGGTAGCCTTTCCGCCCTGGAGCAAGCCATGCAAGACCTCGATCCCGTCGAAACCCAGGAATGGCTGGACGCCCTGGAATCGGTTCTCGACAAAGAAGGCGAAGACCGTGCTCACTATCTGATGACCCGTATGGGCGAACTCGCAACCCGTAGCGGTTCGCAACTGCCTTACGCCATCACCACGCCGTACCGCAACACGATCCCCGTTACCCACGAAGCACGCATGCCTGGCGACCTGTTCATGGAACGCCGCATTCGCTCGCTGGTACGCTGGAACGCGATGGCCATGGTGATGCGTACGAACCTGAAAGACTCTGACCTGGGCGGTCACATCTCCAGCTTCGCCTCCAGCGCTACCCTGTACGACATCGGCTTCAACTATTTCTTCCAGGCCCCGACCGACGAACACGGCGGCGACCTGATCTACTTCCAGGGCCACACCTCGCCAGGCGTCTACGCCCGTGCGTTCATGGAAGGCCGCATCACCGAAGAACAAATGAACAACTTCCGCCAGGAAGTCGACGGTCAGGGCCTGTCGTCCTATCCGCACCCTTGGCTGATGCCTGACTTCTGGCAGTTCCCGACCGTATCCATGGGTCTGGGTCCGATCCAGGCGATCTACCAGGCACGTTTCATGAAGTACCTGGAAGCCCGTGGTTTCATCCCCGAAGGCAAGCAGAAAGTCTGGTGTTTCCTGGGCGACGGCGAGTGCGACGAGCCGGAATCCCTGGGCGCGATCTCCCTGGCTGGCCGCGAGAAGCTGGACAACCTGATCTTCGTCATCAACTGCAACCTGCAGCGCCTCGACGGCCCGGTTCGCGGCAACGGCAAGATCATCCAGGAACTCGAAGGCGTGTTCCGTGGTGCCCAGTGGAACGTGACCAAAGTCATCTGGGGCCGTTTCTGGGACCCACTGCTGGCCAAGGACGTCGACGGCATCCTGCAACGCCGCATGGACGAAGTCATCGACGGCGAGTACCAGAACTACAAGGCCAAGGACGGCGCGTTCGTCCGTGAGCACTTCTTCAACACGCCAGAACTCAAGGCGATCGTTGCCGATCTGTCCGACGACGAGATCTGGAAGCTCAACCGCGGCGGCCACGACCCGTACAAGGTCTACGCGGCGTACCACGAAGCGGTCAACCACAAAGAACAACCGACCGTCATCCTGGCCAAGACCATCAAGGGTTATGGCACCGGTGCCGGCGAAGCGAAAAACACCGCGCACAACACCAAGAAGGTTGATGTTGAAAGCCTGAAGCTGTTCCGCGATCGTTTCGACATCCCGGTCAAGGACGAAGAGCTGGAGAACCTGCCGTTCTTCAAGCCTGAGCCAAACAGCGCTGAAGCCCGCTACCTGAGCGAGCGTCGTACTGCCCTGGGCGGTTTCGTGCCACAGCGCCGCGCCCAGAGCGTGAGCATTCCGACCCCGCCACTCGATACCCTCAAGGCGATCCTGGACGGCTCGGGCGACCGCGAAATCTCCACCACCATGGCCTTCGTGCGGATCCTCGCGCAACTGGTCAAGGACAAGGAAATCGGTTCGCGCATCGTGCCGATCATCCCGGACGAAGCCCGTACCTTCGGTATGGAAGGCATGTTCCGTCAGTTGGGCATCTACTCCTCCGTCGGCCAGCTCTACGAGCCAGTCGATAAAGACCAGGTGATGTTCTACAAGGAAGACAAGAAGGGCCAGATCCTCGAAGAAGGGATCAACGAAGCAGGTGCCATGAGCTCCTTCATCGCGGCCGGTACTTCGTACTCCAACCACAACCAGCCAATGCTGCCGTTCTACATCTTCTACTCGATGTTCGGCTTCCAGCGGATCGGCGACCTGGCCTGGGCGGCCGGCGACAGCCGTACCCGTGGCTTCCTGATCGGCGGTACCGCTGGGCGGACCACGCTGAACGGCGAAGGCCTGCAACACGAAGACGGTCACAGCCACATCCTGGCTGCCACCATCCCGAACTGCCGCACCTTTGATCCAACCTACGGCTACGAGCTGGCGGTGATCATCCAGGACGGCATGAAGAAGATGACCGAAGAGCAGCAGGACGTTTTCTACTACATCACCGTGATGAACGAGTCCTACCAGCAGCCAGCCATGCCGGCCGGCGTGGAAGAAGGCATCATCAAGGGCATGTACCTGCTCGAAGAAGACAACCGCGAAGCGGCGCACCACGTACAGCTGATGGGCTCCGGCACCATCCTGCGTGAAGTCCGTGAAGCGGCGAAGATTCTGCGTGAAGAGTTCAACGTCGGCGCTGACGTATGGAGCGTTACCAGCTTCAACGAACTGCGTCGCGATGGCCTGGCCGTGGAGCGCAGCAACCGTCTGCACCCAGGCCAGAAGCCTAAGCTGAGCTACGTCGAAGAGTGCCTGAACGGCCGTAAAGGTCCGGTGATTGCCTCTACCGACTACATGAAACTGTTCGCCGAGCAGATCCGTCAGTGGGTACCGTCCAAGGAATTCAAAGTCCTGGGCACCGACGGTTTCGGCCGCAGCGACAGCCGCAAGAAACTGCGTCATTTCTTCGAAGTTGACCGTCATTTCGTGGTGTTGGCAGCCCTGGAAGCACTGGCTGACCGTGGTGACATCGAACCTAAGGTTGTGGCTGAAGCCATCGCCAAGTTCGGTATCAACCCGGAAAAACGCAACCCACTGGACTGCTGAGGAGATTTTCCGTGAGCGAACTCATTCGCGTACCTGACATCGGCAGCGGTGAAGGTGAAGTAATTGAACTGTTTGTAAAGGTCGGCGACAAAGTCGAAGCCGACCAGAGCATCCTGACCCTGGAATCGGACAAGGCGAGCATGGAAATTCCTGCTCCCAAGGCCGGCGTGGTCAAGAGCCTGAAAGTGAAGCTGGGCGACCGCCTGAAAGAAGGCGACGAACTGCTGGAGCTGGAAATCGAAGGTGCCGCTGATGCGGCCCCTGCGCCAGCCGCTGCTGCACCTGCACCGGCTGCTGAAAAGCCTGCCGCTGCTGCCCAGGCCCCTGCGGCCCCGGCTGCTGCACCTGCCGCCGCCACCGTTCAGGACATTCATGTTCCGGATATCGGCTCGTCGGGCAAGGCCAAGATCATCGAACTGCTGGTCAAGGTCGGCGACACCGTCGAGGCTGATCAGTCGCTGATCACCCTGGAATCCGACAAGGCCAGCATGGAAATCCCATCGCCGGCTGCCGGCGTCGTAGAAAGCATCGCAGTCAAACTCGAAGACGAAGTCGGCACTGGCGACTTTATCCTCAAGCTCAAAGTCCAGGGCGCAGCAGCAGCGGCCCCTGCACCTGCGGCGGCTCCAGCTCCAGCTGCGGCGGCCAAGGCTGAAGCGGCACCTGCCGCTGCTGCCCCTGCGCCGGCTGCACCAGCTACGGCCGCACCAGCCCCGGCTGCTGCGCCCGCGCCAAGCGGTGCCAAGGTTCACGCCGGTCCTGCCGTCCGCCAACTGGCCCGTGAATTCGGTGTCGAGCTGAATGCGGTGAGCCCTAGCGGCCCGCACGGTCGCGTGCTCAAGGAAGACGTACAGGTTTACGTCAAGGCCATGATGCAGAAGGCCAAGGAAGCCCCGGCCGCCGGTGCTACTGGCGGCGCCGGTATCCCACCGATTCCAGTCGTGGACTTCAGCCGCTTCGGTGAAACCGAAGAAGTGCCGATGACCCGCCTGATGCAAATCGGCGCGTCGAGCCTGCACCGCAGCTGGCTGAACATTCCGCACGTGACCCAATTCGACTCGGCGGATATCACCGAGCTGGAAGCGTTCCGCATTGCCCAGAAAGCTGTGGCCGAGAAGGCTGGCGTCAAGCTGACCATCCTGCCGCTGCTGCTCAAGTCTTGCGCACACCTGCTCAAGGAACTGCCGGACTTCAACAGCTCCCTGGCGCCAAGCGGTAAAGCGATCATCCGCAAGAAATACGTGAACATCGGTTTTGCGGTCGATACCCCGGACGGCCTGCTGGTTCCTGTGATCAAGAACGTTGATCAGAAGAGCTTGCTGCAATTGGCTGGCGAAGCCGCTGCGCTGGCGGCCAAAGCCCGCGACAAAAAGCTCACGGCCGACGACATGCAGGGCGCCTGCTTCACCATCTCCAGTCTCGGCCACATTGGCGGCACCGGCTTCACGCCGATCGTCAATGCTCCGGAAGTGGCGATCCTCGGCGTGTCCAAGGCAACCATCCAGCCAGTCTGGGACGGCAAAGCCTTCCAGCCGAAACTGATGCTGCCGCTGTCGCTGTCCTACGACCACCGGGTGATCAACGGCGCCGCTGCGGCCCGTTTCACCAAGCGTCTGAGCGACCTGCTGGGCGACATCCGCACCATCCTGCTGTAAGACCGCCGGGCCCTTCTTCAACGAAGGGCCCCGCGTGCTCCACGTTTTCCGAGCGCCACGCTCGTACCTCAACCCCGCCAATTGGCGGGGCTTTTTTTGCCTGTAAAACAGCCCCTATCCCGACAGGCCTTGAGGAAAATCCAGTAAGTATTCCTACCCCCGCCAGCCCTCAAGACCACGCCAACAGTTGACCAGGACCACATCCAGGGTCCGCTTCCCCCTCAATATTTAAATGACCTCCAGTCCTACGATGACTCGGGCAGCGCACACACCGTGCTTGCCGCGCCCTCCCTCGCCGCACCTCGAATGGATTCGAATATGCTCAAGCCTACTGTCGGCCCGATTGTTGGCCACACCACCTTTCAACACACCCGCGTGTTTCTGCGAGGCGCCCCAGTCGCCAACGCATGGGTATTTGCCGGGTTGCGTTATCGCCGCACCGGCGCTTCCGACTGGTCCAGCGGACGCTTTGCCGAACTCACGGCGGCTCGCGACATGTCAGCCGTCATCGCGCTGCATGACCTCGACAGCGATACCGAGTATGAGTACCAAGCCGGCTGGTTCAACACGGGCGATACCCGACCGGCCGTGGAAATCCTTGACCAGTTGCAACTGCAATGGCCCCAGAAAAACTACCGCTTTCGCACCACCTCCAGCAAAACCTGCACACCCCGCAGCTACATCGTCGGCTCGTGCCGCTACCTGCGCATGACCCTGGGCATCCCCTCATTGCCCTCCAAGGGCGACCGGATCTTTGCGGCGATCAAGCGGCTCGCAGGCACTTCCTCGCCAGCGATCAGCGCCCTGCTGATGACCGGCGACCAGGTGTATGTAGACGACATGAACGTCGTCGTCCCGGACCGCGATTACCCGGATATTCTCGCCAAGTACCGTGCGGCCTTTTCTCAACCCCACATTCAGTCGCTAATGGCCTCACTGCCGACCTACATGATTCTCGACGACCATGAAATAGAAGATAACTGGCCCGCCAACGCCAGCCGCGACGACAATGTTCTTTATCGCAACGCAATGGCCGCGTACGAAATCTATCAAGCCAGTCATGGCCCGGCGTATCAACTGGCGCCTGGCGAGCAGCCCACCGGCCAACCACCCCATTACTGGTACCAGTTTGCTCAAGGGGATATCGAATGGTTTGTCATGGACACCCGTACCCGGCGCAACCTCTCGGCCGATGATCGGCGAATTATTGATGCCGACCAGGAGCAAGCGCTGCTCAAGTGGCTGGTCAACAGCCCGGCGCGGGTCAAAATGCTGGTCACCGGCGTCATGCTGTTCCCCGACAGTAAAAGCACTGACGCTGACACCTGGAAAGCCTTCCCCGAACAGCGCCTGCGCATCCTCGAAAGTATCCGCCTGCACAAGATCAGGAATGTCGTGATCATCTCGGGGGACGTCCACGGCTCACTTACCTCGCGCCTGCGCCACACAGCAGACCCGGACTTCGAGGTACAGACCATCGTCTCGTCACCGTTTTGCAACAGCGCCTGGCTGCCCTATGCCAAGGCCTCGTCGTTCATCCATGACCAGCCACTGGCGAAAACCGCGGCCGGCGACTATTACCTCGAATGGACAAGCAAGGTGATCAGCCAGGACAACTTCGCCCACCTGACGGTTCACACCGAGCATATTCGTGTGGAGTACCGTGATCCGAATGGCGATTACCTGTATTCGGCCAACCTGCCACTGCACCCTCCCCAGCCGTCTTTGCCATCTGCTGTGTAGGTGCTTTCTTGCGAAATCCCACAAATTACGCACAGTTTTCCTACAGAAATCCATGTTTCGGCCGATAAACACCTATAGCGCTAAGCCTTCATCCTCTATTGTCAGCCAGGGCGGCATCATGCAACCTTGCCGCTGGCTACACAGAGGGCGTGAGCACGTCGCGTTCAGCATTTTCGAAGCGAGTTTCTTCCATGAAAAGCCATCCCGATGCCGCCAGCCGAATGGTGGCCGAGGTAGTGACGCAATTGCCTGTGCCCTCGCGGCTCGGCATGCTGCGTTTCGAGCGGCTGAATGAAGCAAGCTGGGCCCTGCTGTTTCTCGACCCTAACTGCGAACGCCAGTTCGGCCTGCCGGCGGTAGAGCTCTGCGCCCTGGTCGGCTCGCCCTACGCCAGCCTGATGGAGCCCGAGGCGCGCTATCAACTGCACGATACGATCCAGCAGCAACTGCGCCACAGCCCCCATTACCTGATCCGCTACACCCTGCACACTGCCCGGGGCTCCCTGAGCCTGCTGGAAATGGGCGAAGCCTATAAACAACACAATCGGCACCTGCTGCGCGGTTATCTGCTGGTGGTCGACGGCCTGTTCGAAGACGATCCCCTGCTGCCGGCGCTCGACCTGGAAACCCAGAATTCACGCCTGCAGATTGCCCTGGAGTTGAACCAGCGGGCCCAGCGGGAACAACTGCAGCACCTGGAGCGCGTGCGTGCCCAGCAAGACCTGATCCTGCTGCTCACGCGCCAGCGCTACAGCTCCGGCAATTCGTTGCGGGAGGCGGCCGAGCTGATTACCCGCAGTGCCTGTGATATCTACCAGATCGACAGCGCCAGCCTGTGGAACCTGGAAAATCGGCAACTGCTGCCAATCTCCGCCTACCATCGCCCTTCGCAGGAACACCGGTTACCCGAAGTAATCGACGCCAGCGGCTTCCCCGATTACCTGGAAGCCCTGCACTCGAGCCGGGCCATCGATGCCCACAACGCCATGCATGATCCGCGCACCCGGGAAATGGCCGAGAGCCTGCGCCCACGGGACGTCAACGCCATGCTCGATGCCAGCATCCGCGTGGACGGCCAGGTGGTCGGCGTCCTGTGCCTGGAACAGACCGGCGTGACCCGCGCCTGGCAGTCGGACGAAATCGCCTTCGCGGGCGAGCTGGCCGATCAGTTTGCCCAGGTCATCAACAACCACAACCGACGCACCGCCACCAGCGCCCTGCACCTGTTCCAGCGCGCGGTGGAGCAAAGTGCCAACGCCTTTTTGCTGGTCAATTGCGACGGCGTGGTCGAGTACGTCAACCCCAGCTTCACGGCGATCACCCAGTACAGCACCGAAGAAGTCCACGGCCAGCGCCTGTCGGAACTGCCGGCCCTGGAAAACCTCAGTGAACTGCTGTTCGACGCCCCCTCGAGCCTGGTCAAGAGCAACAGCTGGCAAGGTGAGTTCAAGAGCCGGCGTAAAAACCTGGAGCCCTACTGGGGCCAGCTGTCGATCTCCAAGGTGTATGGCGACAACCGCGAACTGACCCACTACATCGGCATCTACGAAGACATCACCCAGACCAAGCTCGCCCAGCAACGCATCGAACGCCTGGCCTACACCGACAACCTGACCAACCTGGGCAATCGCCCGGCATTCATCCGCAACCTCGACGAACGTTTTTCCCGCGACAGCGACAGCCCGATCTGCCTGCTGCTGGTGGACATCGACAATTTCAAGCGGATCAACGACAGCCTCGGCCACCAGACCGGCGACAAGCTGCTGATCAGCCTGGCCCGCCGCCTGCGCAACAGCCTGAGCCCGAGCGGCAGCCTGGCGCGTTTTGCCAGCAACGAATTTGCAGTGCTGCTGGATGACGCCAGCCTGCACACCGGCCAGCAAATGGCCAGCCAACTGCTGATGACGCTGGACAAGCCGATGTTCGTCGATAACCAACTGATCAGCGTCACCGCCTCCGTCGGCGTGGCTTGCGCGCCGCTGCACGGGCGCGACCCGCAAACATTGATGCGCAACGCCGGGCTGGCCCTGCACAAAGCCAAGGCCAATGGCAAACACCAGGTCCAGGTGTTCACCGAGGCCTTGAACGCCGAGGCCAGCTACAAGCTGTTCGTAGAGAACAACCTGCGCCGCGCCCTGACCCAGAACGAGCTGGACGTGTTCTACCAGCCCAAGCTGTGCCTGCGCTCCGGCCGCCTGCTGGGCATGGAAGCACTGCTGCGCTGGAACCACCCGGAAAAAGGCATGATCCGCCCCGACCAGTTCATCAGCGTCGCCGAAGAGACCGGGCTGATCATCCCCATCGGCAAATGGATCGCCCGCCAGGCCTGTCGCATGAGCATCGAACTGAGCGCTGCCGGGCTGGGCAACCTGCAGGTGGCGATCAACCTGTCGCCCAAACAGTTCTCCGACCCGGACCTGGTGTCCTCGATTGCCAACATCCTCAAGGAAGAGAAGCTGCCCGCCCACCTGCTGGAGCTCGAACTGACCGAAGGCCTGTTGCTGGAGGCCACCGAAGACACCCACCTGCAGCTTGATCAGCTCAAGCGCCTGGGCCTGACCCTGGCCATGGACGATTTCGGCACCGGTTACTCATCCCTCAGCTACCTGAAGAAATTCCCGATCGACATCATCAAGATCGATCGCAGCTTCATTCATGAGATCCCGGACAACCAGGACGACATGGAAATCACCTCGGCCGTGATCGCCATGGCCCACAACCTCAAGCTCAAAGTGGTGGCCGAGGGCATCGAGACCGCCGAACAGCTGGCGTTCCTGCGTCGCCATCGCTGCGACGTCGGCCAGGGCTACCTGTTCGACCGGCCGATCCCGGGCGCCGAGCTGATCGACAAGCTCAAACGCTACCCACGCGGCCCAATTGCCTGACAGCGCCGCAACACTCGGGCAAACTGCGGGTCTGACTCCTTACTGACTCCCCAACCTGACTGGAGGACTGATCATGGTCTTGCGCTCGGAAATTCTGGTGAACAAAAACGTGCTCCCAACTAAAGAACAAGCCCTGCCTGGCCGCGAAACGCCGATCACCGTGCCGGAGAAACACTTCGTCAACAAGGACCAGTACATGCTCGGTCCCTTCATCGGCAATGTGGAGTTCGCGATCTTCGGCCTGGGCTGCTTCTGGGGCGCGGAACGCAAGTTCTGGCAGCGTGAAGGCGTGGTGAGCACGGCGGTGGGTTATGCCGGCGGCTTCACCCCCAACCCGACCTATGAGGAAGTCTGCTCGGGCCTGACCGGCCACACCGAAGTGGTGCTGGTGGTGTATGACCAGGACAAGGTCAGCTACAAAGAACTGCTGGCGATGTTCTGGGAGCTGCATAACCCAACCCAGGGCATGCGCCAGGGCAACGACATCGGCACCCAGTACCGTTCGGTGATCTACGCGGTCAAACCTGAACAACTGGAAGAAGCCAAGGCCAGCGAGCAGACGTTCCAGGCAGAACTGACCAAGGCCGGACTGGGCAGCATCACCACCGAAATCGAACAGGCCCCAACCTTCTATTACGCCGAGGCCTATCACCAGCAGTACCTGGCGAAGAACCCGGAAGGCTACTGCGGGATTGGCGGCACCGGCGTCACCTGCCCGATCTGATTTTCAGACCGTCAAAAGCATCGCGGGCAAGCGGAACGCCGCCCGCGATGGCGTCCGATCAGACGCCCATGAAGAGACAGATCAACTCTCGGCGATCAACCAATCCATCTGCCACCCACCCTGGGTCTGGCCAAGTTTCTGCGCCAGCCACGGCAGCAGCTCACGCAACTCCTCTTCCAGCCCCCACGGCGGATTGGCAATCGCCAGCCCGGAGCCGTTCAAGCTGTTGGGCGTATCCAGCGGATGCACCAGCAATTCCACACGCAACAACTTCGGCGCACCGGTGCCGGCCAAGTCCTGATAGAAGCGGCGCAACAGGCGCTGGTCCTTCACCGGGTACCAGATCGCCGCCACGGTTTGGCGCATCCGGCCAATCGCCTCTTTCAACGAAGCCGCGCAACGCTGCATCTCGTCGAGCTTCTCGAACGGCGGATCGATCAGCATCAAGCCACGTTTCTCGGGCACCGGCAGCATCGCCCGGGGCACATGCCAGCCTTCGCCCAGGTGCACCTTGACCCGGCGATCGCCCTTCATGTTGTCCTTGAGCAGCAGGCCGTCCTCCGGGTGCTTTTCGTTGAGCAGCACCCGATCCTGCGGTCGGGTCAGGCGCCGCGCCAGCTCCGGCGAGCCCGGGTAGTAGCGCAACTGGCCATCCGGGTTCATCGCGTGCAGCACCTGCATGTAATCGGCCGTCAGCAGCGGCAGATCCGGCTCGCCCCACAAGCGCGCGATGCCTTCCAGGTACTCACCGGTCCGGCTGGCCTGGTCACCCTGAAGGTCATACAGACCGATGCCGGCGTGGGTATCGAGATAGGCAAACGGCTGCTCCTTGCGCGACATCAGGGCGATGAGGCGGGTCAAGGTCAGGTGTTTGAACACATCGGCGTGATTGCCGGCATGGAAGGCGTGACGATAATTCATGATTGCTCCTGCGCAGGCCGGGAAGTTTACCTTTTACCGGCCGGCAAGTCAGGGGTTCGCGGCCGAGCGGGCAGCTTCCAGCCTGCTCAGTCGGTGGATAGCCATGCCTTGATCTCCCTCTGTGATGACCTCCTGACCGTGGGAAGCCCGCGCAAAACAAGAAACCTCCCACGAGCGCGGCAGAAAAAAGCGACAGCGTGGGAGATCAGGGTCAATGCACGCACAAAAAAACGGCCCGCATCCAATAGGCTGCGGGCCGTTCTTTGATCAGTAATTGATCAGGGCAGTCGCCCTGGCAATTACTTGTTCAGGTGGAAATCTTTCTCTGCCGCGGCAAAACGCTGCAGCATGCCGGCCGATGGTTCGCCCATCTTGCTGACCAGGAAGATCGCCAGGCTGGCGAAGATGAAGCCCGGGATGATCTCGTACAGGCCCAGCAGTTCGAAATGCTTCCAGACGATCACGGTGACCGCACCCACCACGATACCGGCCAGTGCGCCGTTACGGGTCATGCCTTTCCACAGTACCGAAATCAGCACCACCGGACCAAAGGCGGCACCGAAGCCGGCCCAGGCGTAGCTCACCAGACCCAGTACGCGGTTTTCCGGGTTGGCCGCCATCGCGATGGCCACCAGTGCAACGGCCAGAACCATGGCGCGACCGACCCAGACCAGCTCGACCTGGGAAGCGTTCTTGCGCAGGAAGGACTTGTAGAAGTCTTCGGTCAGGGCACTCGAGCACACCAGCAGTTGGCAGCTCAGGGTACTCATGACGGCCGCCAGAATAGCCGACAGCAGAATGCCAGCGATCCATGGGTTGAACAGCAGCTTGGCCAGTTCGATGAACACACGCTCAGGGTTCTCGGTCACAGGACCTGCCACTTCCGGGTGCGCCGAGAAGTAGGCGATGCCGAAGAAGCCCACCGCCACAGTGCCGCCCAGGCACAGGATCATCCAGGCCATGGAGATGCGACGAGCCTTGGCGATCGATTTCACCGAATCCGCCGCCATGAAGCGCGCCAGGATATGCGGCTGGCCAAAGTAGCCCAGGCCCCAGCCCATCAGCGAAATGATGCCGATGAAGGTGGTGTTTTTCAGCATGTCGAAGTTGCTTGGATCTTGTGCTTCGATGGCCAGGAAGGTGGTGTCGACGCCGCCAGTGGCCAGCAGCACGATGATCGGCGTCAGCAACAGGGCGAAGATCATCAGCGTGGCTTGTACGGTGTCAGTCCAGCTGACCGCCAGGAAACCACCAACGAAGGTGTAGGCAATGGTCGCCGCAGCACCGGCCCACAGTGCAGTCTCGTAGGACATGCCGAAGGTGCTTTCGAACAGACGGGCGCCAGCCACGATGCCGGACGCGCAATAGATGGTGAAGAACACCAGGATCACGACCGCAGAAATGATGCGCAGCAGGCCGCTCTTGTCTTCGAAGCGACTGGAAAAGTAGTCCGGCAGCGTCAGCGCATCACCGTTGTGCTCGGTCTGTACCCGCAGGCGACCGGCCACGAACAACCAGTTCAGATAGGCACCGATGATCAGGCCGATGGCGATCCAGCTCTCCGACAGGCCCGACATATAGATGGCACCCGGCAGGCCCATCAACAACCAGCCACTCATGTCCGAGGCGCCAGCGGAAAGCGCCGTCACGACACTGCCCAGGCTACGGCCACCGAGAATGTAGTCAGAAAGGTTGTTGGTGGAGCGATAGGCCATGAAGCCGATCAGCACCATTACTGCGATGTAGATCACGAACGTGATCAGGGTTGGATTGCTTGCACTCATTGAGTTACGCCCTGGCTTTGTTTTTATGTAGCGGCGGTCAACTGAACCGCCGCCAAACGATTACGTTTGAAAGACGATTGGATATTCCGCGCATTTATGACTGATGTTTCCCCAGGAAAGCCATCAGCCGATGAACCCTCTCGTGGACGGTTGCACCTTGGTGCGCGAATGCTATTCAACAAAGCAAATGAGGTGCAACCTGTTTCGTCCGAATAAGTTGCACCCAGTCGGAAATTTATTTTAGAGGACAGTTTTTGCTCCTTTTCGGAGCAAGAAACTCAATGGACTGGGACAAAAAGCACCAAGCAGGAGCGGCCGGCACTTGCTTGAATTTATTTCCTGACGAACTGCCTATTATTCCGGCAAAAAAAGGGTTGCACCCGGTTGCACCTCCTTCGGCGCGCGGCTAATCTTGCCGCCAGCTGATGCCACGCGGTCGTGGCAAACATGAGGATAAAAATATGGCTACCACCACCCTTGGGGTCAAACTCGACGACCCGACCCGCGAGCGCCTCAAAGCCGCCGCGACCTCGATTGATCGCACGCCACACTGGCTGATCAAGCAGGCGATTTTCAATTACCTGGAAAGACTCGAGGGTGGTGCAACCCTGACCGAGCTCAACGGTTTGACCCGTGCCGAGACCGACGACAGTGCCGAGGTGCATGTCGACCACGCGCACCAGTGCTTCCTAGAGTTCGCTGAAAGCATCCTGCCGCAATCGGTCCTGCGCGCCTCGATCACCGCCGCCTACCGTCGCCCTGAGCCGGAAGTGGTGCCGATGCTGCTGGAGCAGGCGCGCCTGCCAGCACCGATGGGCGAGGCCACCAACAAGCTGGCCGCCTCGATTGCGGAAAAACTGCGTAACCAGAAGAGCGCCGGTGGCCGTGCAGGCATCGTCCAGGGTCTGCTGCAGGAATTCTCCCTGTCGTCCCAGGAAGGCGTGGCCCTGATGTGCCTGGCCGAAGCGCTGCTGCGCATTCCCGACAAAGGTACCCGTGACGCCCTGATCCGCGACAAGATCAGCACCGGTAACTGGCATCCGCATTTGGGCAACAGCCCTTCGCTGTTCGTCAACGCCGCCACCTGGGGCCTGCTGCTGACCGGCAAACTGGTCTCCACCCATAACGAAGCCGGCCTGACTTCGTCCCTGAGCCGCATCATCGGCAAAAGCGGCGAGCCGATGATCCGCAAGGGCGTCGACATGGCCATGCGCCTGATGGGCGAACAGTTCGTGACCGGCGAAACCATCGCCGAAGCCCTGGCCAATGCGAGCAAGTTCGAAGCCAAGGGCTTCCGTTATTCCTACGACATGCTGGGTGAAGCCGCACTCACCGAGCACGACGCGCAGAAGTACCTGGCCTCGTACGAACAAGCCATCCACTCGATCGGCAAAGCTTCCCACGGTCGCGGGATTTATGAAGGCCCGGGCATTTCGATCAAGCTGTCCGCCCTGCACCCGCGTTACAGCCGCGCCCAGTACGAGCGCGTGATGGACGAGCTGTACCCGCGCCTGCTGTCGCTGACCCTGCTGGCCAAGCAATACGACATCGGCCTGAACATCGACGCCGAAGAAGCCGACCGCCTGGAGCTGTCGCTGGATCTGCTCGAGCGCCTGTGCTTCGAACCACAACTGACGGGCTGGAACGGCATCGGCTTTGTGATCCAGGCCTACCAGAAGCGTTGCCCGTACGTGATCGACTACGTGATCGACCTGGCTCGCCGCAGCCGTCATCGCCTGATGATCCGCCTGGTAAAAGGCGCGTACTGGGACAGCGAAATCAAGCGCGCCCAGGTCGAAGGCCTGGAAGGTTATCCGGTCTACACCCGCAAGGTGTACACCGACGTTTCCTACATCGCTTGCGCACGAAAACTGCTGTCGGTACCGGAAGTCATCTACCCACAGTTCGCGACCCACAACGCCCACACGCTGTCGGCCATCTACCATATCGCCGGTCAGAACTACTACCCGGGCCAGTACGAGTTCCAGTGCCTGCACGGCATGGGTGAACCCCTGTACGAACAAGTCGTGGGCAAGGTTTCCGAAGGCAAGCTGAACCGTCCGTGCCGCGTGTACGCACCGGTCGGCACCCACGAAACCCTGCTGGCGTACCTGGTGCGTCGCCTGCTGGAAAACGGCGCGAACACCTCGTTCGTCAACCGTATCGCCGACCAGTCGATCTCCATCCAGGAGCTGGTGGCCGATCCAGTGAACCAAATCGAGCAGATGGCGACGCTGGAAGGCGGCTTCGGCCTGCCGCACCCGCGCATCCCGCTGCCGCGTGACCTGTATGGCAGCGAGCGCGCCAACTCCAGCGGCATCGACATGGCCAACGAACATCGCCTGGCTTCGCTGTCGTGCGCCCTGCTGGCGACGGCCCATAACAACTGGAAAGCCGCGCCGATGCTTGGTTGCGCCTCCAGCAGCGAAACCCCGGCACCGGTCCTGAACCCGTCGGATCATCGCGACGTGGTCGGCCATGTCCAGCAAGCCACTGTCGAAGACGTCGACAACGCGATCCAATGCGCCCTCAATGCCGCACCGATCTGGCAGGCCACCCCGCCCGCCGAGCGTGCAGCGATCCTGGAACGTGCCGCCGACCTGATGGAAGGCGAGATCCAGCCGCTGATGGGCCTGCTGGCCCGCGAAGCCGGCAAGACCTTCGCCAACGCCATCGCCGAAGTGCGCGAAGCCGTGGACTTCCTGCGTTACTACGCGGTGCAGGCACGCAACGATTTCAGCAACGACGCCCACCGCCCACTGGGTCCGGTGGTGTGCATCAGCCCGTGGAACTTCCCACTGGCAATCTTCAGTGGCCAGGTTGCCGCCGCACTGGCCGCCGGTAACCCGGTGCTGGCCAAGCCGGCCGAACAGACCCCGCTGGTCGCAGCCCAAGCCGTGCGCTTGCTGCTCGAAGCCGGGATTCCGCAAGGCGTGCTGCAACTGCTGCCGGGCCGTGGCGAAACCGTCGGTGCCGGCCTGGTCGGCGATGATCGGGTCAAAGGCGTGATGTTCACTGGCTCCACCGAAGTGGCGCGCCTGCTGCAACGCAACATCGCCGGTCGCCTGGACTCCCAGGGCCGTCCGATTCCGCTGATCGCCGAAACCGGTGGCCAGAACGCCATGATCGTCGACTCCTCGGCCCTCACCGAACAGGTGGTGATCGATGTGGTTTCCTCGGCCTTCGACAGCGCCGGCCAGCGTTGCTCGGCACTGCGTGTGCTGTGCCTGCAGGAAGATTCGGCAGACCGTGTGATCGAAATGCTCAAGGGCGCCATGGCTGAATGCCGCCTGGGCAACCCGGAGCGCCTGTCCGTGGACATCGGCCCGGTGATCGACGCCGAAGCCAAGGCGGGCATCGAGAAGCACATCCAGGGCATGCGCGACAAAGGTCGCAACGTGTACCAGGTGGCAATTGCCGATGGCGAGGAAGTCAAACGCGGCACCTTCGTCATGCCGACCCTGATCGAGCTGGAAAGCTTCGACGAGCTGCAACGCGAAATCTTCGGCCCGGTCCTGCACGTGGTGCGCTACAAGCGTAAAGACATCGACCTGCTGATCGAGCAGATCAACGCTTCCGGCTACGGCCTGACCCTGGGCGTGCACACTCGCATCGACGAGACCATCGCCAAAGTGATCGACAACGTCAATGCCGGTAACGTCTACGTCAACCGCAACATCGTGGGCGCCGTGGTCGGCGTACAACCGTTCGGCGGCGAAGGCCTGTCGGGCACCGGCCCGAAAGCCGGTGGCCCGCTGTACCTGTACCGCCTGCTGTCGACTCGCCCAAGCGACGCGATCGAGCAATCCTTCGCCCGCGCCGATGCCGAGACAGCGCCGGATGTACGTCTGCGTGATGCCATGCGCAAACCGCTGACCGCCCTGCAAGCCTGGGCCGACAGCCACAAGCTCAGCGACCTCAGCGCCCTGTGCGCGACGTTCGCCGAGCAATCGCAAAGCGGTATCACCCGCGTCCTGGCCGGCCCGACCGGCGAGCGCAACAGCTATGCGATCCTGCCGCGCGAACACGTACTGTGCCTGGCAGACAGCGAAAGCGACCTGCTCACGCAACTGGCTGCGGTGTTGGCCGTGGGCGGCTCGGCAGTGATGCCGGAGAACGAGCTGAGCAAGGCACTGCTGGCCCGTCTGCCAAAAGAAGTGCAGGCGCGTATTCAGCGGGTCGCCGACTGGACCAAGGATGAAGTGGTGATTGATGCCGTGCTGCATCACGGTCATTCCGACCAGTTGCGTGCGGTCTGCCAGCAAGTGGCAACCCGTGCCGGCGCCATCGTCGGGGTCCACGGCCAGGCGCCGGGGGAAACCGCGATTGCCCTGGAACGCCTGGTGATCGAGCGCGCTCTGAGCGTCAACACCGCTGCGGCGGGTGGTAACGCAAGCTTGATGACTATTGGCTAAGCCGTAAAAAACCGGGCGCCTGCAATGGGCGCCCGGATTGCAATATCCCTTGTGGGGGCAAGCCCGCTCCCACATTTGATTAGCACTACCCGCACTGCACCATCACGCTCATCAATCTTACTGTTCACCCCGCCCCCGCCACCTCTAGACTCGGCCCATCCCCAAAAAAGGTAGGCCGCCATGTCCGAGACGCTGCTCAGTTCCCGCAATCTGGCTTTCGAGCTGTATGAAGTCCTTGATGCCGAGGGCCTGACCCAGCGCGAGCGTTTTGCCGAGCACAACCGCGAGACCTTTGACGCAGCCATTGGCACCGCTCGCAGCATCGCCGAAAAGTACTTTGCCCCCCATAACCGCAAGGGCGACGAGAACGAGCCGCGCTATGAAGACGGCCAGGCGATCCTGATCCCGGAAGTCAAACCCGCCGTGGACGCCTTCCTCGAAGCCGGCTTTCTCAACGCCGCCCGCAGTTTCGAGGCCGGTGGCATGCAGTTGCCGACCCTGCTGTCGCAAGCCTGCTTTGCCCACTTTCAAGCAGCCAACGCGGCAACCACCTCCTACCCGTTCCTGACCATGGGCGCGGCCAACCTGATCGAGAGTTTCGGCACCGACGAACAGAAGCAACGCTTCCTGCAGCCCATGATCGACGGCCGGTTTTTCGGCACCATGGCCCTCACCGAACCCCACGCCGGCTCATCGCTGTCGGACATCCGCACCCGCGCCGAACCGGCGGCGGACGGCAGCTATCGACTCAAGGGCAACAAAATCTTCATCTCCGGCGGCGACCACCCGCTGGCGGAAAACATCGTACACATGGTGCTGGCCAAGCTGCCGGATGCTCCGGCCGGGGTAAAGGGCATCTCGCTGTTTATCGTGCCCAAGTTCCTGGTCAACGACGATGGCAGCCTGGGCCCACGCAACGACGTCTTGCTGGCGGGCCTGTTCCACAAGATGGGCTGGCGCGGCACCACGTCGACGGCGTTGAACTTCGGCGATAACGGGGAGTGCGTCGGCTATCTGGTGGGCCAGCCGCACCAAGGCCTGAGTTGCATGTTCCAGATGATGAACGAGGCGCGGATCGGCGTCGGCATGGGCGCGGTGATGCTGGGGTATGCCGGCTACCTGTACTCCCTGGAATACGCCCGCGAACGCCCGCAAGGTCGCCTGCCGGACAGCAAGGACCCGAACACCGCCCCGGTCTCGATCATCCAGCATGCCGACGTCAAGCGCATGCTGCTGACCCAGAAAGCCTACGTGGAAGGCGCATTTGACCTGGGCCTGTATGCCGCGCGGCTGTTCGATGACACCACCACCCTGCCCAGCGAGGTCGAACGCAAGCACGCCCATGAACTGCTGGACCTGCTGACGCCCATCGTCAAATCCTGGCCATCGGAGTTCTGCCTCAAGGCCAACGAACTGGCGATCCAGATTCTCGGCGGCCACGGCTACACCCGCGAGTACCCGGTGGAACAGTATTACCGCGACAACCGCCTGAACCCGATCCACGAGGGCACCCACGGCATTCAGTCGCTGGACCTGCTGGGGCGTAAATTGGCGCAAAACGGCGGCGCGGGCCTGAAACAGTTGATCCGCCTGATCGCCGACACGGCCGAGCGCGCGCAAGGCTTCGCGTCATTGACGCCGCTGCGTGAGCCCCTGGAAAAACTGGTGGCGCGCCTGCAAACCGTGACCATCGGCCTGCTCACCGACCTGGGCCAAGGCAAGGTCAACAGCAGCCTGGCCAATTCGGCGCTGTACCTCAAGGCGTTCGGTCACACCGTAATCGGCTGGCGCTGGCTGGAACAGGCAATCCGTGCCGAAGAAGGGCTGGCCAAGGGCAATGCCGCGGATGTCGGCTTCTATAAAGGCAAGCTGCAAGCGGCGCGCTACTTCCTGACCTGGGAAGTGCCGGGTTGCCACCATGAGTTGGCGATTCTTGAGGCGCGGGATGATGTGTGCCTGGGCATGCAGGATGAGTGGTTTTGATCACTGCGTTGTGCTGCTGAAATCCAATCGTCGGATCGCCGCCCGGAGCAAGCCCGCTCCCACAAGGTTCTCTGTTGTTCACAGATAAGTGGGAGCGGGGCTTGCCCGCGATAGCGCCAGTTGGGCCGACGCTATTTTCAGTCAGGCCTGACTGATGGTCTTGGCAATCACTTCAACCGTGGCGCTGACTTGCTCTTGGTAACGGTCGAGTTCCTGTTGGTGACGTTTCTGCATTTCCAACTGCTTTGAACACAGGTTCATCGCCGTCAGCACCAACAGTTTGTCCCCGATCAGGGTCGGGTATTTCTTTTTGGTTTCAGCCAGCACCGCCTTGAGCATGAGCGCGGCGTCGAGCAGCGTCTGCTCTTCCCCGGCTGGCGCCTTGATCGAATAGTCTTCTCCAAGAATGGAAACGACTTTTACCCCATCGGCACCGTGGCTCATGCGTTCACAGGACCTGCGCTCACACGCTCAACCAGGGCTTGAATGCGGGCCACGGTGGCGCCCTGCTTTTCTTCCTGTTCCATCAGGCTCAGTTGCAGGCTTTCGTTTTCGTCCTTGGCCTGGGCCAGCTCGGCGCTCAGGGTCTGGTTAGTGCCGAGCAGTTCCTGGTTCTGTTGCACCAGTTCGCTGACCAGTTGTTCCAATTGGCTTAGGGTTGCTTCCAACATTGTGATATTCCGGGCATTTTCAAAGGGCGCGTACGATAAAGAAAAGTCACCACAGGCGCCAGGGTTATTGCGGCGCAGAGCCTTGATTTTGCTGGCGGCGAACTTTCCTGCGAGTGTTAAAGACTGCAATAGGCCCATCTGGTTCCTGCAGCTCGTCAGGGGCAGGCAATTGTTTCCCGCGCCCCCCTTGATTGCACGGGCGTAAGCCAGGCCACTCAAAAGCTTTTTGACAGCATCACATTTCGACAGGTTAGAATCGCTGGCACGCAGACTGCATGGTCAGTTTGTGCCCGCCTTTCAGCTTTCCGGAGTACTGCCTTTGAATGCGACGACCATCAACAGCCTGTTCTTGATCGGCGCGTTGCTGGTAGGTGCGAGCATTCTGGTGAGTTCACTGTCCTCACGCCTGGGCATCCCGATCCTGGTGATCATCCTGGCCGTGGGCATGGCCGCCGGCGTCGACGGTGGCGGCATCATCTTCGACAACTACCCCACCGCGTACCTGGTCGGCAACCTGGCCCTGGCCGTGATCCTGCTCGACGGTGGCTTGCGCACCAGGGTCTCGAGCTTTCGGGTGGCGTTATGGCCAGCGTTGTCGCTGGCCACCGTCGGGGTGCTGATCACCACCGGGCTGACCGGCATGGCGGCGGCCTGGCTGTTCGACCTGAACCTGATCCAGGGCCTGTTGATCGGCGCCATTGTCGGCTCCACCGATGCCGCGGCGGTGTTCTCCCTGCTGGGCGGCAAGGGCCTCAACGAACGGGTCACGGCCACCCTGGAAATCGAGTCCGGCAGCAACGACCCGATGGCGGTGTTCCTCACCGTGACCCTGATCGACATGCTCGCCAGCGGCCAGACCGGCCTGCACTGGAGCCTGCTGACCCACCTGATCCGCGAGTTCGGCATCGGTGGCCTCATTGGCCTGGGCGGTGGCTGGCTGATGCTGCAAATGGTCAACCGCATCAACCTGGCCACCGGCCTGTACCCGATCCTGGTGATCGCCGGCGGCCTGGTGGTCTTCGCCCTGACCAACGCCCTGCACGGCAGTGGCTTCCTCGCGGTGTACCTGTGCGGCCTGGTGATCGGCAACCGCCCGGTGCGCAGCCGTCACGGGATTCTGCACATGCTCGATGGCATGGCGTGGCTGGCGCAGATCGGCATGTTCCTGGTGCTGGGCCTGCTGGTGACGCCTCACGACTTGCTGCCCATCGCCTTGCCGGCCCTGGCACTGGCGCTGTGGATGATTCTGTTTGCCCGGCCACTGTCGGTAGTGGTTGGCCTGCTGCCGTTCAAGGCGTTCCATGGCCGGGAAAAGGTGTTCATTTCCTGGGTCGGCCTGCGCGGCGCGGTACCGATCATTCTCGCGGTGTTCCCGCTGATGGCCGGCCTGCCCAACGCCCAACTGTATTTCAACCTGGCGTTCTTCATCGTGCTGGTGTCGCTGCTGCTCCAGGGCACCAGCCTGCCGTGGGTGGCCAAGCTGCTGAAGGTGACGGTGCCGCCCGAGCCCGCGCCAATCTCCCGGGCGGCCCTGGAAGTGCACGTGACCAGCGAGTGGGAACTGTTCGTTTACCGCCTCGGTGCGGAAAAGTGGTGCATCGGCGCAGCGCTGCGCGAGCTGAAAATGCCCGAAGGCACCCGCATCGCCGCACTGTTTCGTGGCCAGCAACTGCTCCATCCGTCGGGTAGTACGGTGCTGGAAGTCGATGATTTGCTCTGTGTCATCGGCCACGAACACAACCTCCCGGCCCTGGGAAAACTGTTCAGCCAGGCCCCGCAACGAGGCCTCGATCTGCGCTTTTTCGGCGACTTCGTTCTCGAAGGCGACGCCCAGCTGGGCGCGGTTTCCGCGCTGTACGGGCTGCAACTCGAAGGGGTCGATCCGGACATGCCGCTGGGTCGCTTCATTACCCAGAAAGTCGGTGGCGCTCCGGTGGTGGGTGACCAGGTGGAATGGAACAACACCATCTGGACGGTCGCCGTCATGGACGGGAACAAGATTGCCAAAGTGGGCGTCAGATTCCCCGAAGGAAGTCGCCCGGGCCCCGGGTTGTTCCTCTAAACTCCCTTTTCCGCCACGTTTTCGATCGGTCTCTATGCCAACCCTGCGCACATTTTTAGCTATAGCCCTGCTGGGGCTGAGTCTTTCCGTCGGCACCCTGCAGGCGGCCGAACCCCCTTCCGCTGACGCCGTACAGAAGAGCCTGGACAAGATTGCCGAGCGCAAACTGCCCGAGGCCGATCAGAAAGCCCTGCAAGCGGTGCTGCAACAGACCCTGGCCCAGCTGTCGAGCAAGGCCGATTACGACAAGCGCCTCAACGACCTCAAGCAACAGCTGAGCACCGCGCCCAAGCAGAACATCGAGAACCAGCGCGAGCTGGAACGCCTCAAGGCGACCAAGGTCATCCCGGTTGCCCAGCGCTATGCCAGCCTGAGCGTGCCGCAGTTGGAGCAGATGCTCACCGATCGCAGTACCCAGCAAAGCGACCTGCAAAAGGCCCTGGCCGATGCCAACAGCCTGATCATCACGGCCCAGACCCGCCCCGAGCGCGCCCAGGCCGAAATCAGCAGCAGCCAGACTCGCATCCTGCAGATCAACAACATCCTCAAGACCGGCAAAGACAACGGCAAGACCCTCTCCAACGAGCAACGCGACCAGCTCAACGCCGAGCTCGCCGCCTTGAATGCGCTGATTCCGCTGCGCCGCCAGGAACTGGCCGGCAACAGCCAACTGCAGGACCTGGGCAACAGCCAGCACGACCTGCTGACCGAACACTCTGCGCGCATGGAGCAGGAGATCCAGGACCTGCAGACCCTGATCAACCAGAAGCGCCTGGCGCAGTCCCAGGAAACGGTCACCCAGCAATCGATCGAAGCCCAGAAAGCCGGTGGCAGCAGCCTGCTCGCCACTGAAAGCACAGCCAACCTGAAGCTGTCCGACTACCTGCTCAAAAGCACCGACCGCCTCAACGAACTGACCCAGCAGAACCTGCAAACCAAGCAGCAGCTCGATACCGTGACCCAGAGCGACGCGGCCCTGGACGAACAGATCAGCGTACTCAAGGGCAGCCTGTTGCTGTCCAAGATCCTCTACAAGCAAAAGCAGGCCTTGCCCCGCTTGCGCCTGGACCGCGACCTGGCCGACCAGATTGCCGACATCCGCCTGTACCAGTTCGAAGTCAATCAGCAACGCGAGCTGATCAGCAATCCCACGACCTATGTGGATAACTTGCTGGCCACCCAACCGCCGGACCAGGTCACCCCGCAACTGCGCAAGAACCTGCTGGAACTGGCGCTGACCCGGGCCGACCTGCTGGAGCGCCTGAACCGTGAGCTCAGCGCCCTGCTCAACGAATCCATCACCCTGCAGTTGAACCAGAAGCAACTGCTGACCACCGCCCAGAACCTGCGCTCGACCCTCGACGAACAGATGTTCTGGATCCCCAGCAACAAGCCGCTGGACCTGGAATGGCTGCGGACCGTACCGACACGCCTGGAAAAACAGATCAACACCCTGCCCTGGACCTCGACCCTGTCCGAGCTCAGTGACGGCCTGATCCAGCGACCGCTACTGTTCACCCCGCTGGCGCTGCTGATCGGCTTTTTGCTGTGGCGCCGCAAGTACCTGTATGAGCGCCTGAACAAGGTCCACCAGGACATCGGGCACTTCAAGCGCGACAGCCAGTGGCACACGCCCCAGGCGATCCTGATCAATGTGCTGCTGGCGATGCCGGTGTCCCTGGCGCTGGCGTTGTGTGGCTACGCCTTGCAGATCGACGCCCGCGGGCAGAACACCAACCTCGGTGCGGCCCTGCTGCAGGTGTCCCAGGCCTGGCTGGTGTTCTACACCGCCTACCGGATCCTGGCGCCCGGCGGCGTGGCGCAGTTGCATTTCCGCTGGGAAAAACCCCAGGTCGAGTTCCTTCGCGGCTGGATCCGGCGCCTGGGGGTGGTGGTGATCGCGCTGGTCGCCGTGGTCGCGGTGGCCGAGTTGCAACCGGCGGCGCTGGCCGATGACGTACTCGGCATCGGCGTGGTGCTGACCTGCTATGCGCTGATGGCCTGGCTGCTCAGTCGCCTGTTGCTCCACAGCCCGAACCACAACAACGCGTCGCTGTTCCGCAAGGCGGTTGGGGTGATGTTCACCGCCCTGCCCGTGGCCTTGTTCATCGCCGTGTGCTTCGGCTACTTCTACACCGCCTTGAAACTCAGCGACCGACTGATCAACACCCTGTACCTGCTGATGTTCTGGCTGGTGATCGAGGCCACTTTCGTGCGCGGCCTGTCCGTGGCGGCTCGGCGCCTGGCCTACCAGCGGGCGCTGACCAAGCGCCTGGCGGCCAAGGAGGCCGGTGATGGCGAAGTGCTGGTCGAAGAGCCGACACTGGACATCGAAAAGGTCAACGAGCAATCCCTACGCCTGATCCGCCTGGCCCTGTTGGGTGGTTTCATTGCCGCCCTGTATTGGGTCTGGGCCGACCTGATCACAGTGTTCTCGTACCTGGACAACATCACCCTCTACGAATACACCAGCGGCACCGGCGCCAACATGAGCATGGTGCCGATCAGCATCGGCGACATGCTCGGGGCACTGATCATCATCGGCATCACCCTGGCCCTGGCGCGCAACCTGCCCGGCCTGCTGGAAGTGCTGGTGCTGTCCAAGCTCGACCTGGCCCAGGGCAGCGCCTACGCCACCACCACCTTGCTGACCTACGTGATTGCCGGCATCGGCTTCGTGACCACGCTGTCGACCCTCGGGGTCAGCTGGGACAAGTTGCAATGGCTGGTGGCGGCACTCTCGGTCGGCCTGGGTTTCGGCATGCAGGAAATCTTCGCCAACTTCATCTCCGGGATCATGATCCTGTTCGAGCGCCCGGTTCGGATCGGCGACACCATCACCATCGGCAACCTGTCGGGCACGGTGAGCAAGATCCGCATCCGTGCCACCACCATCACCGACTTCGACCGCAAGGACATCATCGTCCCGAACAAGACGTTCATCACCGGGCAATTGATCAACTGGTCGCTGACCGACACCGTCACCCGCGTGACGCTCAAGCTTGGCGTGGACTATGGCTCGGACCTGGACCTGGTCAAGGAGCTGCTGCTCAAGGCCGCCCGCGAGAACCCGCGGGTGCTCAAGGAGCCGGAGCCCCTCGTGTACTTCCTGAGTTTCGGCGAAAGCACCCTGGATCACGAACTGCGCGTGCATGTGCGTGACCTGGGTGACCGCAACCCGGTCCTCGACGAAATCAACCGGTTCATCAACCGCGAATTCAAGAAGCAGCACATCAACATCTCGTTCCGGCAAATGGAGGTTTACCTGAAGAACCTCCACGGCCAGGAGTACAAGTTGGTGCCTATCGAACCGGAACCGAAAACCATCGTTCCGGCAAAGGAGCGCCTTGCCGAGCAACCGCCGCCCGCGCCGAAACTCGACTAACCGGGCAATCCCCAGCAGAATGCTCGGACATTCTGCTGGAGATGGCCGTTGAAAGCCCTCGACGAACTGACCTTCGACAACCGCTTCGCTCGCCTGGGCGACGCGTTCTCAACCCATGTCCTGCCCGAGCCCATCAGCGAGCCGCGCCTGGTGGTGGCCAGCCCCGCCGCCATGGCCCTGCTGGACCTCGACCCGGCGGTGACCGAGACCCCAGTGTTTGCCGAGCTGTTCGGCGGCCACAAACTCTGGGCCGAAGCCGAACCCCGGGCCATGGTCTACTCCGGGCACCAGTTCGGTTCCTATAACCCGCAACTGGGCGATGGCCGCGGGCTATTGCTGGGCGAGGTCTACAACCAGGCCGGCGAGCACTGGGACCTGCACCTCAAGGGGGCCGGGCAGACGCCCTACTCACGCATGGGCGATGGTCGCGCCGTGCTGCGCTCCTCGATCCGCGAGTTCCTCGCCTCGGAAGCCCTGCACGCATTGGGCATCCCGAGCAGCCGCGCGCTGTGCGTGATCGGCTCCAGCACACCCGTGTGGCGCGAGAAACAGGAACGGGCGGCGATGGTCCTGCGCCTGGCCCCGAGCCACGTGCGCTTCGGCCATTTCGAATACTTCTATTACACCAAGCGTCCCGAGCAGCAGAAGGCTCTCGGCGAACACGTCCTGGCGCTGCACTTCCCCGAGTGCCTGGAACAGCCGGAACCCTACCTGGCGATGTTCCGGGAAATCGTCGAGCGCAACGCCGAACTGATTGCCAAGTGGCAGGCCTATGGGTTCTGCCATGGGGTGATGAACACTGACAACATGTCGATCCTGGGGATCACATTCGACTTCGGACCGTTCGCTTTTCTCGACGACTTCGATGCCCACTTCATCTGCAACCACTCCGACGACCAGGGCCGCTACTCGTTCAGCAACCAGGTGCCGATCGGCCAGTGGAACCTCAGTGCCCTGGCGCAAGCCCTGACGCCATTCATCAGCGTCGAAGCTCTGCGCGAGGCCCTGAGCCTGTACCTGCCGCTGTTCCAGGCTCACTACCTGGACCTGATGCGCCGTCGCCTGGGCCTGACCACCGGTGAAGACAATGACCAGGCACTGGTCGAGCAGTTACTGCAATTGATGCAAAACAGCGCCGTCGACTACAGCCTGTTTTTCCGTCGCCTCGGTGATGAGGCACCCGAACAGGCCCTCGCCCGCTTGCGCGATGACTTTGTCGACATCCAGGGTTTCGATGCGTGGGGCGAGCGCTACAGGACCCGGGTGGCCCGTGAAGGGGTGGTCGACCAGGAACAGCGCCGCACGCGGATGCACGCGGTCAACCCGCTGTACATCCTGCGCAACTATCTGGCGCAAAAAGCCATCGATGCAGCAGAGAACGGCGACTATTCCGAAGTCCGGCGCCTGCACGCGGTGCTGAGCAAGCCGTTCGAGCAACAACCGGGAATGGACAGTTACGCCGAACGGCCGCCGGAATGGGGCAAACACCTGGAGATCAGTTGTTCGTCTTGAGGTGATATTCAGATAAACATCTAGGCAAAATGCTAAAGCAATCTTCCAAGCTCGGAATGCGAGCCAAAAACTCGTTGCATCAATCGGCCTGAGCCGGCTCAGGCCGCTTACCGTGCTTGAAAAGCACAAAGTCGCGATCAATATTAACCGTAGCGGCACTCTTGATAATGAACGCTAATCCAAAGCCGATCGCCACAAACAAACCTGAAACTTCAGGGTCTGCCGCGTAGAGGCTTGCAACCATACCGATCAAGAAATAAGGCAACATAATCAGCAAGGCCATCTTTCCCACGCGGGCGGCTGTTTGTAGCTTCTTGTCCAGCACCTGACGGTCACCTTCCTCAAGCAGAAGTTCCGAACCGCATTGATCGCAAGAGATCGGGTGTAGCTCGATCAGTTCAAACGCCTGCTGATACGAAGGTGTCAACAACGAACTGCAATGCCCGCAACTCATGTTTACATCATTGTAAGTAGTTGACTCGGCGACCGAAGCCGACTCATTTGTGTTACTCATGATTGTTAGATCCCTTCAGTTTGAAACGCTGACCACAGAGCCGCACGCAAAGCGTCAGACTAACAGCCTGATATTGAGCGGGAAGTCAGCTCATACGCCAATGCATGTAGGGTTTATCTTTATCTGAAGAAGGTAATGCCCTACAAACTGCCTTCTTGATAAACCAGATTCCGCCACCAGATCTTCTTCATAGATTGCCTTCCGAGAACTAATCATGACGTCCCCAAGCCTCATTCCCTGCCCTGCTTGCAACGGCCTCAACCGCATCCCTGCCGAGCGCCTGGGCGACCAGCCCAAATGCGGGCGCTGCAAGGCTGCGGTACTGTTGAACCAGCCGTTCGAGTTGAAACAGGCGGACTATGCCAGCCAGATCAAGGGTGACCTGCCGTTACTGGTGGATGTGTGGGCGGATTGGTGCGGGCCATGCAAGTCCTTTGCGCCGGTGTTCGCCCAGGCCGCCGGGCAGTTGCAGGGCAAATGCCGCCTGGCCAAGCTGGACAGCGAGGCCAATCAGCAACTGTCGGCACAGTTGGCGATTCGCTCGATTCCCAGCCTGATCCTGTTCAAGAACGGTCGGGAAGTGGCGCGCCAGAGCGGGGCCATGCCATTACCGCAATTGCTCGGCTGGTTGCGCGCCCAAGGCGTCTGATCGGCGCGTGAGGGGTCAGGAGTGTTCCAGCAGATTGTGCAGGTCGACGAACTGCTGGGTCAGTTTATGCCGAGGGTCGAGGTGGATCAGCGGCATGTTGGCCTGATGCGACTCACGCATACGCACTGAACTGCCCAGGTACACCGGCAACACGGGCAGGCCTTCGGCAATCAACTCATCGAGCATCTGCTGCGGCAGGCTGGCCCGAGCCTGGAATTGGTTGACCACAATGCCCTCGACCTCCAGGCCTTCGTTGTGGTCTTCCTTCAACTCTTCGATCTCTGCCAGCAGGCCGTACAGCGCCTGCCGGGAGAAGCTGTCGCAATCAAAGGGAATCAGCACGCGATCGGCGGCAATCAATGCAGAAACCGCATAAAAGTTCAGGGCCGGCGGGGTGTCGAGGTAGATCCGGTCGTAGTCTTCGGCCAGTTCGTCGAGCAATTTGCGCAGCTTGTTGATCTTGTGCTTGGCCTCCAGCTTGGGCTGCAGGTCGGCCAGTTCAGCCGTGGCGGTGATCACGTGCAGGTTGTCGAACGGGGTTTCATAGATATCCACCCGGTTCTTCTTGGAAAACGGCCCGGACGACAGGGTCTGCTTGAAGAAGTCGGCAATCCCCATCGGAATGTCATCGCCGGTCAGGCCGGTGAGGTATTGAGTGGAGTTGGCCTGGGCATCGAGATCCACCAGCAAGGTGCGATAGCCCTCGCTGGCGCTGACCGCCGCCAGATTGCAGGCAATACTGGATTTGCCCACGCCACCTTTCTGATTGAACACCACGCGCCGCATTGCAAAACCTCCATGTATCAAAGAATGACCGAGTGTAGTTGGCCTCGATGCCGCTTAGCTACCTTGACGGCAAACGGACTACAGAGTCAGCTGCAATCTATTCAAGATAACCGCCGTATTCCTCCGTTGACTGAAGAAATGGCTGGCAGATTATCCTGACGAAAACCGCAGAATTGCGCCGCTGCCCATTACTTGAGAACGCTCACCCTCTACCGAACAAAATGTAACCAGCATTTGCTACAAGCCAACAGCACCGGGATAATGCGCGACACTCGGCCGCCGTGCCACGCCAGGTCAGTCGCCGATCGAAACGACTCACCGCGTCAACGAAGCCCGCAGGGGCGGGAAGAATTCAGTGATCACATTCAGCATCGCCCAATGGCGCGCCTGGGCCCCTGGGCTCGTAAGCGTGGACGACTGGCAAGCCTGGAGCCGCCAACCGGTGGTACTCCCGGACAGCGCTGATGCCCCCGACGTGTCCTTTCTACCGGCCATGCAGCGCCGCCGCCTGAGCCGTCTGGCCCGAATGGCCTTCAGCGTCGGCTGGCCACTGGCCGAAGGGCGCGAGCAACTGCCTCTGGTGTTCGTGTCCCGTCACGGCGAAACCCCGCGCACCTTCGAGATCCTCAGCGACCTGGCGGCCGAGCAGCCGCTATCTCCTACCCAATTCAGCCTGTCGGTACACAATGCGATCATCGGACTGTGGTCGATCATGCGCGGTGAAACCAGCGAAATGACCGCCCTGGCCGCCGCCGGCGACGGCCTCGAACACGGCGTACTGGAAGCCGCGGCCCTGCTCGACGAAGGCGCACCGGCAGTGCTGCTGGTGGTGACCGAAGATCAGCCCCCCCAGGTCTACTCGCCGTGGATCGACGACGTGCCGTTCCCCTACGCCGTCGGCTTGCTGCTGACCCCCGGTAAAGACTGGCAGCTGTCCCTGAACAGCGCAGCGGATCCGTTGTCCAAAGCCCACTGGCCCCACGCGCTGAATCTGTTACCTGTGCTGCTCGGCCAGGAGACTTCTTGCCAACATGCCTGGAAAAATCGTGTATGGACCTGGCAACGCAATCCGTGACCGAAAAAAACCGCGACGCCTACTACTGGCGCCTGCTGGCGACGGCTGCCAGCTTTGCCCTGTTCGGGCTGGGCGGGCTGTGCCTGCGACTGCTGGTTATCCCGGTACTCGGTTGCTTGCCCGGGGATGCCCAGACCCACAGGCGGCGGGCACGCGCGATGGTGAGCCGGCTGTTCTGGTTGTTTGTGCGGTTCATGACCCGTACCGGCGTGCTGACCTACGACATCCAGGGTGCTGAACGCCTCGGACGTCCGGGTCAGATGATCATGGCCAATCACCCGTCGCTGATCGACGTGGTGTTTCTGATCGGCCTGGTGCGCCACGCCAATTGTGTGGTCAAGCAAAGCCTTTGGGAGAACCCCTTTACCCGCAGTCCGCTACGCTGCACTGAATACATCAGCAACGACGGCAGCATGGACATGCTCGATGCCGCCGCCGACGCACTCAGGAGCGGGCAAACCCTGATTATCTTCCCAGAAGGCACACGCACCCAGCCCGGCCAGCCACCGGCCTTCCATCGTGGAGGGGCGGCCATTGCCCTGCGAGGCGCGAGCATCCTCACCCCGGTGATAATCAAGGTCAGCCCGACTACCCTGACTAAAGCCGAACCCTGGTACCGGATCCCCAAGCGCCGCGTGCACTTCAGTTTCCGCGTGGGGGCCGATATAGACCCACAAGCCTTCGCCGCGATGGGGCCAGCGCCGCAGGCCTCGCGCAAGCTCAACGACTACTTGCATCACTACTTTATTAAGGAGCTCGCCGAAGATGAGCGAACTGCACCGTGAGATAAAACTGCTGATCATCGATTCCCTGGGCCTGGAGGATATCGGTGTCGATGACATTGGCGATGAACAGACGCTCTTCGGCGAAGGCCTGGGCCTGGACTCCGTGGATGCCCTGGAGCTGGGCCTGGCCATCCAGAAAAAGTACGGCATCAAGATCGACGCCGACGCCAAGGACACCCGCAACCACTTCATCAATGTGGCGAGCCTTGCGGCGTTCGTCACGGCAAAACAGGCAGCTTGAGACCGGACCATGCAAACTCGTGACGATATTTTCAACACCTTGCGCGATGCCCTGGTCGAACTCTTTGAGCTGGATCCGGCGCGCGTGAGTCTTGAATCCAACCTGTACCAGGACCTGGAGATCGACAGCATCGATGCCGTCGACCTGATCGACCACATCAAGCGCCAGACCGGCAAGAAAATCGCCGCCGAAGAGTTCAAGTCGGTGCGTACTGTCAGCGATGTGGTCGAGGCGGTCTATCGACTGGTTCAACCGGCAGCATGAGCCCAGTGATCGGCCTTGGCCTGTTGCTCACGGGCCTGCTGTACCCCTTTGCGGTGTATTACGGCATGGCGCACTTCGCCCCATGGCAATTCGCCTTGCTGCTGGGCAGCCTGTGGCTGGCCAGGGCCGTGACGGGTAAACGACGCCCCGGCGACGTGCTGATGGCCAGTGCGGTCCTGCTGTTTTGCCTGTTGCTGGTGTTGTTCGACAGCCCGGACCTGCTGCGCTGGTACCCGGTGCTGATCAGCGGCCTGTTGCTGGGGCTGTTCGGTACGAGCCTGAAGTACGGCCCGTCGATGGTCGAGCGCCTGGCACGCCTGCGCGAGCCGCAGTTGCCGCAAAAGGCCATTCGCTATACCCGCCATGTGACGGTTGCCTGGTGCCTGTTTTTCTTGTGCAACGGCTTGTGTGCTGCCGCCCTGACCCTCTGGGCACCGCTGAGTTGGTGGGCGCTGTACACCGGGCTGATTTCCTACGTTTTGATCGGTCTAATGTTTGCCATCGAGTGGCTCATACGACAACGGGTACGAGGCCACCCATGAACTGGATAAAACTTGAGCACCTGTTGCTCAAGACTCAAACACAACGGGCCGTGACCACCTGCCCGGCGCTCGACCATGCGCGCCTGTGCGAGCAGGCGCTGAGCTTGGCTGCCGGCCTGCAGGCCCGCGGCGTGCAGCACATCGCCGTGCACCTGGAAGACGCCGCCGACCTCGCCATCGCCCTGCTCGGCGCCTGGCGTGCCGGGGTCAGCGTCTTGCTGCCCGCCGACCTGCAAGCCCACACCCGTCAACGCTGGAGCCGCGAAGTCACGCTGTGGCTGAGCGACCAGCCGGATGATGCCTGCCTGGCCGATTTCCGCGACCCGCCACTGGCACCCGCCGCCCTGGACCTCGATCGCGGCCAACTGAGCCTGTGCACCTCCGGCTCCAGCGGCGAACCCAAGCGCATCGACAAGTCCCTGCGCCAACTGGCCAACGAAGTCCAAGCCCTGGAGCAACTGTGGGGCGCGGACCTGGGCGACGCCTGCCTGATTGGCAGCGTCGCCACCCAGCACATCTACGGCCTGTTGTTTCGCGTGCTCTGGCCGCTGTGTGCCGGGCGCCCGTTCGTGCGCAAGCAACTGGCATTCCCCGAAGACCTGCAGCGCGCCAGCCGCGAACACCCGGCCTTTGCCTGGGTCGCCAGCCCGGCCCTGCTCAAGCGCATGGGCGACAACCTCGACTGGCCGGCGCTGAGTGCCGTACGCCGGGTGTTTTCTTCCGGCGGCGCGCTACCGGCCGAAGCCGCGCAACGCCTGCACGACCGGCTGCAGCAATGGCCGACGGAAATCCTCGGCAGCTCGGAAACCGGTGGCATTGCCTGGCGTCAGGGGCACGAACCCTGGCAGCCCTTTGCCGGCGTCCAGTTGCACCAGGACAGCGACGGCGCCTTGCTGATCGCCTCGCCCTACCTGCCGCCCGGTCATGTCGAACACACTGCCGATGCCGCCCGCATCGGCGCGGACGGGCGCTTCGAACTGCTGGGGCGCCTGGACCGGATCGTCAAGCTGGAAGAAAAACGCATTTCCCTGCCCATGCTCGAACAGGCCCTGGTGACCCACGACTGGGTCGCCGAAGCCCGCCTGGGCGTGGTCCAGGAAAACCGTGCCTCGCTCGGTGCGGTGCTGGTCCTCAGCGAAACGGGCCTGCATGCCTTGCGCAACATCGGTCGGCGCAACCTGACCCAGGCCCTGCGCGAACACCTCAACCAACATTGCGAAGCCCTGGCACTGCCCCGCCGCTGGCGCTTGTTGCGGCAGCTGCCGATGAATGCCCAGGGCAAACTCCCACAGAAAACCATTGATGCCCTGCTGCTGGCGCCGCGCCCCAAGACCCCGGAGGTGCTGGAGCAGAGTGAAGACGAGGGTCAGTGGAGCCTGCAACTGGCCGTGCCGCCGGACCTGGCCTACTTCAGCGGTCACTTCCCCCTGGCGCCAGTGCTGCCGGGCGTGGTGCAGGTGGACTGGGCCTTGAAACTGGGCCAGCAGTTGATGAACCTGCCGCCACAGTTCGCCGGCATGGAAGTGCTCAAGTTCCAGCAACTGGTGCGCCCCGGCGATGAAATCCAGTTGCACCTGCGCTTCGACGCCACACGCGGCAAGCTGTACTTCACTTACCGCAATGCCACCGCCACCTGCTCCAGTGGGCGGATCCTGCTCGAGACCGCAATTGATGCATAACCCTTGCGCGGTGATCCCGGTCTACAACCACGAAACCGCCATCACCCGGGTGGTCGAGGCCCTGCTGGCTGCCGATTTGCCGTGCATCCTGGTGGACGATGCCAGCAGCCCGGCCTGCGCCGCAGTACTGGATACCCTGGGCCAACGACACCAGGTGTTTGTGTTGCGCCTGAGCGTCAATCAAGGCAAAGGCGGCGCGGTGATGCACGGTCTGCGCGAAGCTGCGCGCCTGGGCTTCAGCCACGCCCTGCAGGTGGACGCCGACGGCCAGCACGACCTGCAGGACGCCGCACGCTTTATCGCCTGCTCCAAAGCCCACCCCGAGGCGCTGGTCTGCGGCTACCCGCTGTACGACGCCAGCGTGCCAAAAAGTCGCCTGTACGCCCGCTACCTGACGCACGTGATGGTCTGGATCAACACCCTGTCGTTGCAGATCCGCGACTCCATGTGTGGCTATCGGGTTTATCCGCTGCCACCGACCCTGGCCCTGATCGACTCGGCCCACATCGGCCAGCGCATGGACTTCGACTCCGACATCCTGGTGCGCCTGGCCTGGCGCAACCAGCCCATGCTGTGGCTGCAAACCCGGGTGCACTACCCGCTGGACGGCGTGTCGCACTTTCGCCTGTTCCACGACAACGTACTGATCACGCGCATGCACACCCGGCTGTTCTTCGGCATGCTGCTGCGCTCGCCCGCACTGCTCTGGCGGCGGTGGCGCCCATGAGCGGCAACGCCGATAACACGCACTGGGCGGACCGCGAAGAGCGCGGCAGTTTCTGGCTGATGAAATTCACCGCCAGCGCTGTCCGCTTGCTCGGGCGACGTGCATTGAGCCCGCTGCTGTATGGCATCGTCCTGTACTTTTTCCTGTTTGGCCGCAATGCCCGCCAGAGCGCCTGGCAGTACCAGCAGCGCCTGGCCGACTGGAGCGGTCGCGACGACTTGCGTCCCAGCCATTGGCGGGTGTTCGGCCAGTTCATGGCCTTTGCCGACTCGATGCTCGACAAGCTCGACGTCTGGAACGGCAAGCTGAGCATCGAGCAGATCGAGATCAACGACCCGGCCCTGCTGCGCAATCAACTGCGCGGTACCCGCGGGCAACTGCTGGTGGGCGCCCACCTGGGCAATCTCGAGGTGTGCCGCGCACTGGCGGAGATCGGCGAGCGGGTCACCATGAACGTGCTGGTGCACACCAAGCACGCCGAGCAGTTCAACCGCTTGCTGGGGGAAGCCGGGGCTACCAACCTGCGGCTGATCCAGGTCAGCGAGCTGGACCCGCTGACCATGCTGCAGCTGCATGAGCGCCTGGAGCGTGGCGAATGGTTGGCGATTGCCGGTGATCGCGTGCCCCTGCACGGTGGGCGCAGCGTGACCGTGGACTTCCTCGGCCATCCGGCGGCGTTCCCGCAAGGCCCGTGGTTGCTGGCCGGCTTGCTGAAATGCCCAGTCAATCTTCTGCTGTGCCTGAAACAACCCGCGGGCCACTACCGACTGACCCTCGAACCCTTCGCCGAGGCGATACGGTGGAAACGCAGCGAACGCGAGCAAGTCATTCATCAGTGGGCTTCCCGGTATGCCGACCGCCTGAGTCACTATTGCCTGCAAGCGCCCCAACAATGGTTCAACTTTTACCCTTTCTGGAAAGCCGATGACGACGCCCACGCTTGAGCCGGTAACCTTCGGCGAACTCCCCTTGCGCATCGAGGACGTGCTGGCCCTGGCCAACCGCCAGGCCCCCGCGCGGCTGCAAAGCGACAGCGCCTACCGCGAGCGCATCGCCAAGGGCGCCCGGTTTCTCGATTCGTTGCTGGACAAGGAAGGCGTGATCTACGGCGTGACCACCGGGTACGGCGACTCCTGCGTGGTGGCGGTACCGCTGCACCACGTCGAGGCCCTGCCCCGTCACCTGTACACCTTTCACGGCTGCGGCCTGGGCCAGTTGCTAGATGCCCAGGCCACCCGCGCCGTACTTGCCGCACGCCTGCAGTCGCTGTGCCACGGTGTCTCCGGGGTTCGGGTGGAGTTGCTGGAACGCCTGCAGGCCTTTCTCGACCAGGACATCCTGCCGCTGATTCCCCAGGAGGGCTCGGTGGGCGCCAGCGGTGACCTGACGCCGCTGTCCTACGTGGCCGCGACCCTGTCCGGCGAGCGTGAGGTGCTGTGGCGCGGTGAGCGCCGCACCTCGGCCGAGGTCCACCGCGAACTCGGCTGGTTACCGCTGGTGCTGCGTCCCAAGGAAGCCCTGGCGCTGATGAACGGCACTGCCGTGATGACCGGCCTGGCCTGCCTGGCCTTCGCCCGCGCCGACTACCTGCTGCACCTGGCCACGCGCATCACCGCGCTGAATGTGGTCGCCCTGCAAGGCAACCCGGAGCACTTCGACGAGCGCCTGTTCGCCGCCAAGCCTCACCCAGGGCAGATGCAGGTCGCCGCCTGGTTGCGCCAGGACCTGGCGATCGATGCGCCCACTGCGCCCCTGCATCGCCTGCAAGACCGTTACTCCCTGCGCTGCGCGCCCCATGTGCTGGGCGTGCTGGCGGACAGCCTGAACTGGCTGCGCTCATTCATCGAGATTGAACTCAACAGCGCCAACGACAATCCGATCATCGATGCCGAAGCCGAGCGCGTGCTGCACGGCGGGCACTTCTACGGCGGGCATATCGCCTTCGCCATGGACAGCCTGAAGAACCTGGTGGCCAACGTCGCCGACCTGCTGGACCGCCAGCTCGCCTTGCTGGTGGACGAACGCTACAACCATGGCCTGCCGAGCAACCTGTCGGGCGCCAGCGCCGAGCGGGCCATGCTCAACCATGGCTTCAAGGCGGTACAGATCGGCACCAGTGCCTGGACCGCCGAAGCGCTGAAAAACACCATGCCGGCCAGCGTGTTCTCACGCTCCACCGAATGCCACAACCAGGACAAAGTGAGCATGGGTACCATTGCCGCCCGCGACGCGATCCGCGTGCTGGAACTGACCGAGCAGGTCGCTGCCGCCACCTTGCTGGCTGCCCAGCAAGGGGTATGGCTACGTAGCCAGGCAGCCGATGCCCGGCCCTTGCCGCCGGCACTGGCGGCCATGCACGCGGAACTGGCCAAGGACTTTGCCCCGGTCATCGAAGACCGCGCCCTGGAAGGCGAATTGCGCCTGTGCCTGCAACGAATCGGCGAACAACACTGGAGGCTGCATGCGTAGCAAAGGAGTGCTGCACCACGACACGCAGATCCGCGTGCCATTCTTTGACGTCGACAGCATGCAGGTGGTCTGGCATGGCCATTACGTGAAGTACCTGGAGATCGCCCGCTGCGCCCTGCTCGACAGTCTGGGCCACAACTACAACGCCATGCAGAGTTCCGGCTACGCCTGGCCGGTGATCGACCTGCAGTTGCGCTACGTGCGCGGCGCGGTATTCGGCCAGACGCTCAACGTGCGGGCCAGCCTGGTGGAGTGGGAAAACCGCCTGAAGATCAACTACCTGATCAGCGATCTCGCCAGCGGCGAGCGCCTGACCCGAGCCTGCACAGTGCAGGTCGCGGTCGACCTGGCCAGCCGCGAGATGCAGTTGGCTTCGCCGAAAGTGTTCACCGATGCCGTCACGAGAGCCCTCGAATGATGCACACCCCCCCTGTAGGAGCGAGCTCGCTCGCGAAGGTCGTCAACGATAACGCTGCACGCCTGGTATTGCGACGCGTCCTCAGGTTCTTCGCGAGCAAGCTCGCTCCTACCGGAATGGGGGTATTACTGAGCTTCAGCGCACAGGCATTCGACCTGCAACAGCTCAGCACTCAACTGGCCAAGCCCGCGGTGATCCACGGCCAGTTCATTCAGGAGAAACACCTGCGCGCCCTGCCCCAACCGTTGACCAGCCAAGGCACCTTCGTGCTGGCCAGGGATCACGGCTTGCTCTGGTTGCTCAAGACGCCACTGCAGCAGGACTACCGCATCACCACCCAAGGCATCGCCCGGCGTGACGCCAACGGCTGGCAGATGCTGCCGGGCAAAAGCGCCGGCGCCGAGCAAAACCGTTTATTCCTCGCCGTGCTGCAAGGCGACAGCAGCGGCCTTCAGCGCGATTTCGACCTGGCGCTCAGTGGCGATGCCCAACGCTGGCACCTGACCCTGACCCCACGCTCGCTGCTGCTCAAGCAAGTGTTCCAGCAGATCAACATCGACGGCGGCGAACTGGTGCAGCGCATCGAACTGCTGGAAACCCAGGGCGACAGCACCCTGCTGCGGATGCAGGACAGCACGGCCGAGCAACCACTCAGTGACGCGGAGCAACATGACTTTGCTCAGTGAACGCAGGCTGCCCTGGCTGTTCCTGGGCCTGCTGCTGGTGGTGCTCGCGCTCGGCGCCTGGCAATGGCGTGACGGCGCCCCCTTATCGGCCAACCTCATGGAGCTGGCACCCGGCACCACCCCTGACGCGCTGGAACTGCGCGCCGAACAGCGTATGCAAGAACCGCTGAACCGGGAAATGTTGGTGCTGGTCGGCCATTCGCAGCGCAGTCAGGCCATCCTCATGGCACAGGCCCTCGGTGCTCAATGGCAGGCCAGCGGCCTGTTCGAAAAGGTCCAGTGGGATTTGCAGGCCGATCTGCCGGCCCTGCGCAACCAACTGCTGCAAGGTCGCCTGGCGATGCTGGCGAAGACCGACCGGCAACAATTGGTGGACCAGCCCGACGCCTTTATCCAGCAACGCCTGCAAGCCCTGTTCGACCCCTTCAGCGGCTTCAGCCTGGTGCCCAGCCAGGACGATTGGCTGGGCCTGACCGGGCGCATCCAGAACAGCCAGCCGCAACGCGGCGTGGTGCAACTGGACATCGGCAGCGGCACATTGATTGCCGACGCCGACGGCAAGAGCTGGGTCCTGCTGCGGGCCCGCACCACCGGCAATGCCTTCGACATGCAACTGCCGCTGCAAGTGGCCGGGCTGCTCGAACGCAGCCGCGAACAGGCCGCCCAGGCTGACGTGCAACTGCTCGCGGCCAGCGGCCTGCTGTATGCCGCTGCCGGTCAACAGCAAGCGACCCGGGAAATGACCTGGGTGGGCGGCGGTGCCACCCTGGGGATCCTGCTCCTGCTGTTGCTGGCTTTCCGCCGCTGGCGGGTGCTGCTGGCGTTCGTCCCGGTGCTGGTGGGCATGCTGTTTGGCGCGGTGGCCTGTGTCGCGCTGTTTGGGCATATGCACGTGATGACCCTGGTCCTGGGTTCCAGCCTGATCGGCGTGGCGGTGGATTACCCGCTGCATTACCTGTCCAAGAGCTGGAGCCTGAAACCCTGGCGCAGTTGGCCGGCCTTGCGCCTGACCTTGCCGGGGCTGACCCTGAGCCTGATCACCAGTTGCATCGGCTACCTGGCTCTGGCCTGGACCCCCTTCCCGGCCCTGACTCAGATCGCCGTGTTCTCGGCCGCCGGACTGCTCGGCGCCTACCTGTCGGCGGTGTGCCTGCTGCCGGCGCTGCTCAAGGGCCTGGAGCTGAACCCGGCGCAGTGGCCGCTGCGGATCTGCGAAGGATTACTCAGCCTGCGCGAAGCCCTGCTCAAACACCTTCGCACCCCCGTATTGCTCGCACTGTTGCTCGCCTTCTGTGCCGGTGGCCTGTTGCAACTGCACAGTCGCAACGACATCCGCCAATGGGTCGGAGCGCCCGCGCAGCTCACCGAAGAAGCGCGGGCCATCGCACGGATTACCGGGTATCAGCCCACCAGTCAGTTTTTCCTGGTGCGGGCCGCCAACCAGGAGCAATTGCTGGAGCGCCAGAGCGCCTTGAGCGAACGCCTGGAGCAACTGGTCAACCTGGACAAACTCGAAGGTTTCCTGGCGCTCGATCAACTGGTCAGTGCTCCCAGCATCCAGCAGCAAGTACGCGAAGCATTGGCCAAACTCCCCCAACACTGGCAACCCCTGCAGGCCCTCGGCGTCTCGAACGAGGCTCTGCAGGCGGAATTGGCGGCGTTGCAGGCGCTGCCGGTGCAGGATATCGACGCCGCCTTGCTCGGGCCGCTGGCAGAACCCTACCTCGCCCTCTGGCTGGGCCCGAACGCCGAGGGTGTGGCGGCCAAGGTCAGCCTGCAAGGCTTGAATGACCCCGCGTTGCTGCGGGTGCAAACCCAGGATTTGCCCGGTGTGGTGCTGGTGGACCGCCTCGGCGACCTGAACCGGATGTTCGCGGCCACGCAAATCAGCGCCGCCGAATTGAAACTCGCGTCCTGCGTGTTGATCGTGCTGGTGCTGATCCTGCCCTTTGGCCTGGGCGGTGCCCTGCGCATCGTCCTCCTGCCCTTGCTGGCCGCCTTGTGTAGCCTGGCCAGCCTGGGCTGGCTGGGGCAACCCCTGACCCTGTTCAGCCTGTTCGGCCTGCTGCTGGTCACGGCGATCAGCGTCGATTACGCGATCCTGATGCGCGAACAGGTGGGGGGCGCGGCGGTGAGCCTGCTCGGCACCCTGCTGGCGGCGCTGACCACCTGGCTGTCGTTCGGCCTGCTGGCGGTGTCCAGCACCCCGGCGGTCAGCAACTTCGGCCTGGCGGTCAGCCTGGGCCTGGTGTTCAGCTTCATCCTCGCGCCGTGGGCGGGAAGCCAGGCCCACACCGCGCCACGCCGGGAGCTGGGAGCATGCTGATTGTCCTGTTCTGGCTCCTGGCCCTGGCGCTGTTCGCCGCGGCCACCTACGTCGGCCGACACCTGGGCCTGATTCCGATTGTCAGCCAATTGCTGCTGGCCACCTTCGGCCTGCCGTTGCTGATGTACTTCTGGATCGAGCCGGGCTGGCAGCTCACGGGCGCCGAACTGATTGCCCCGGGGTGGCTGAAAAACCTCTACAGCCTGGGTTTTGCCTTGCTGCTGGGGCATATCCTCAGCGACGTGATCGACCTGCGCCTGGACCGCCAGAGCCTGAAGATCGCCCTGCCGAGTTTTTGCCTGCCCTTCGCCTGCGGCCTGGCCACGGCCTTCTGGCTATTGCCGGCGCAACCCTGGATCAGTTCCCTGGCGGTCGGCCTGCTGTTCGCCATCACCGCGATCCCGGTGTTGTACCTGTACCTGCGCCACATCGGCTATCCCGCGGCCGCGACCCGGCGCCTGGTGCAAACGGCAATCCTCATCGACCTGACCTGCTGGACCCTGTTCGCCGTGGCCCAGGGCAGCCTGCACCTGAGCAGCCTGTTACTGCCGCTGGCCGGTGCATGCACGCCGCTGCTCCTGCGCTTGCTCGGGCTGCGCCAGCCGCTGATCTACAGCGCCGGGTTTTTCCTGTTGCTGGTGGCGGCCGAGCACTACAGGCTCAATGCGCTGATCCTCGGCATCGGCTACCTGCTGTTGATGGCCGCCTTGAAGGTCGCGCTGGTACTGCCCTTGCCGGCGGTGTGGATGAACTGGGTGCAGACCTGGGTCGCCATCCCGCTGATCCTGACTTTCGGCATTGTGCAGATCGACGTGCACAGCGCCCTCGACAGCCTGGGCTGGCATCAGTTGCTGGCCCTGCTGCTGTTGCCGATCGCCAGCAAGTTGCTCGGCAACTGGCTGGGCCTGGGCTGGGCTGGACTCTCGTTCGAAGGCGCCAGTCGCTGGCGCGAGAGTGTCCTGCTGAATATTCGCGGGTTGAGCGAGATCGTCTTTCTCAACCTGTTGCTGCAACAACAGCTCATCAGTGGCGCGCTGTACTTCGCGCTGATGCTGATGGGGCTCGTCGCGACGCTGCTGCCGGCCTTGCTCGGCATGCACCGCGCACCCGGAAACAGCGCCGCTACGGCAAGGAGTCCACGTGCCAACCGTTGAAATCGAACAGCGTCAGGTAGTGATCATCGGTGCCGGCCCCTCGGGGGCAATTGCCGCCGCGTTGCTCAAGCGCAAGGGCCACGATGTGCTGGTCATCGAACGCCAGCATTTCCCGCGCTTTTCCATCGGCGAGAGCCTGCTGTGTCACTGCCTGGACTTCGTCGAGGAAGCCGGCATGCTCGACGCCGTCAACGCCGCCGGGTTCCAGTTGAAGAACGGTGCCGCCTTCGCCTGGGGCGAGCACTACAGCGCCTTCGACTTTGGCGACACCTTCAGCGCCGGCAAACCGACCACCTTTCAAGTGCAGCGCGCCGATTTCGACAAGCTGCTGGCCGACCAGGCCGCCTTGCAGGGGGTGGAAATCCGCTACGGCGAGGCCATCGTCAGCGTCGATGTCGAGCGCCCGCAACCGCACCTGCTGGTGCAGCGCGAGGACGGCAGCCAGTACCCGGTGCAAGCCGCCTTCATTCTCGACGCCAGTGGCTACGGCCGCGTCCTGCCGCGCTTGCTCGACCTCGAAGTGGCGTCGAATTTTCCGCTGCGCCAGGCGGTGTTCACCCACGTGCAGGACCGGATCGACAGCCCGGCGTTCGAGCGCGAAAAAATCCTCATCACCACCCACCCGACCCAACGCGACATCTGGTTCTGGACCATCCCGTTCAGCAACGGCCGCTGCTCGGTGGGCGTGGTCGCGGCCGCCGAGCATTTCGCCGGGCGCAGCGCCGATCTGGATGCTTGTCTGCGCGGCTTTATCGCCGAAACACCGAGCCTGGCCGGGGTCCTGGAAAACGCCGTGTGGGACACCGAGGCCAGGACCATCGGCGGCTACTCGGCCAACGTCAAGACCCTGCACGGGCCGGGGTTTGCCTTGCTGGGCAACGCCGCGGAGTTTCTCGACCCGGTGTTTTCCTCCGGCGTGACCATCGCCATGCGCTCGGCGAGCATGGCCGCCGCCGTCCTGGATCGCCAACTGCAAGGGCACCGCGTCGATTGGCAGCGCGAGTTCGCCGAGCCCCTCAAGCGCGGGGTCGACACCTTCCGTTGCTATGTCGAAGGCTGGTACGACGGCACCTTCCAGGATGTGATCTACCACCAGGGCGGCACCGCGGAGATCCGCCGCATGATCAGCGCGATCCTCGCCGGCTACGCCTGGGACGAACGCAATCCGTTTGTCAGCGAGTCCCGGCGCCGGCTGAACATGATCTCGCAGCTCTGTGCCCGGGATGCCACATGAGCCAGCGTGATCGTATCGCGCGCCTGATGCTGCTGGGCGCTGCCTTGCTGCTCAGTGCATGCGCCGGCCAGCCCCCCCTGCCCGCAGGGCAACCGGTGTTGGCGCTGCCGCTGCAACTGCACGTGCAACAATCCCAGGACCAGCAACGCCAGGACTGGGTGCTGGTGATCCAGCGTGAAGAACCCGGGATTCGCTGGTCGATGATGGACTTGCTGGGTATTCCCCAGGCGCGCCAGAAACTGGTGGATGGCCAGTGGCAGGCGGACGGCCTGCTGCCGCCCAACCCACAGGCCCGGGAACTGTTCGCTGCAATACTGTTTGCCCTGACGCCGCCCGACCAGTTGCAGGCCAACTACCCCAGCGCCTGGCAGCATGGCGCGCAACGCTCGCTGCCCACGCACTGGGACGTACGTTATGCCCAGCCCCTGAACTTTCAGCTCAGCCTGCCCCAGGGTCCGACCTATCAGGTCACGCCACTTCGCGGGGACACCCCATGACCGCCTACCTCAACGCCCTCGGGCTGGTCTGCAGCCTCGGCCGCGGCCAGCAGGAGGTCGCGCGCAATCTGTTCGCCGGGGACGGCTCGGGGATGCGGGTCGAGTCGGGCTGGGTGCCACAACGCGCCCTGCCGGTGGCGGCGGTCCAGGGCGAACTGGCAGCGATTCCCGGCCATCTGCGCCAGCACGCCAGTCGCAACAACCAGTTGTTGCTGGAAGCGGCCCTGCAGATCCGCGCCGACATCGACCAGGCGCTCCTGCGCTACGGAGCGCAGCGTATCGCTGTGGTGCTGGGCACCAGCACCTCGGGGATCGACGAAGCCAGCCAGGGCCTGGCCACCTATCTGCGAGACCAGCAGTTCCCCGCGGAATATGACTATCGGCAGCAGGAACTGGGCGCCCCGGCGGACTTTCTCGCCGACTGGCTACACCTCAGCGGTCCGGCTTATGTGATTTCCACCGCCTGCACCTCCAGTGCCCGCGCCCTGATGAGCGCCCAGCGCCTGCTCGACCTAGGGTTGTGCGACGCGGTGCTGTGCGGTGGCGTCGACAGCCTGTGCAAGCTGACGCTCAACGGTTTTTCGGCCCTGGAAGCGGTGTCCGAGCAACGCTGCAATCCATTTTCCGTGAACCGCAATGGCATCAACATCGGCGAGGCGGCGGTGCTGTTCCTGATGACCCGTTGTGCCAACGACCAACCGACGCTGGCCCTGCTCGGCAGCGGCGCCAGTTCCGATGCCCACCATATTTCCGCCCCCGAGCCCTCCGGTCGCGGCGCCCGGCAAGCGATGCACAAGGCCCTCGCCCGTGCCGGCCTGCAACCCGGGCAGATCAGCTACCTGAACCTGCACGGCACCGCCACCCAGCACAACGACGCGATGGAAAGCCAGGCCGTGGCCAGCCTGTTCCCGGCCGGCGTGCCGTGCTCCTCGACCAAACCCCTGACCGGCCACACCCTGGGTGCCGCCGGGGCCCTGGAAGCGGCGTTCTGCTGGTTGAGCCTGGGCGCGGACAACCCCGCCCACGCCCTGCCTCCCCACCTCTGGGACGGCCAGCCGGACCCAGGGCTGCCCGCGCTGCAGTGGGTGACCCCGGCCGATCGCCTGGCGTCCATTGGTCCGCGCTACCTGATGAGCAATTCCTTCGCCTTCGGTGGCAATAATGTCAGCCTGATTATCGGAGACGCACCATGATTGACTGGCCGCTCGCCGAACTGCTGCCCCACGCTGGCGACATGATCCTCATCGACCGGGTCCTGGGGTTCGACGAAGAACAGATTCACACCCAACTGACGGTCAAGCCCGACGGCCTGTTCAACCACCCGGACGGCAGCCTGCCGGCCTGGGTCGGCATCGAATTGATGGCCCAGAGCGTTGCCGCCTTTGCCGGTTGCCATGCCCGACGCCGCGGCAATGCTGTGGAGCTGGGGTTCCTGCTCGGCACCCGCAAGTTCGAATGCAACGTGGAGCACTTCCCGGCCGGCGCCGAGCTGACCATCCACGGGATCCGCTCCCTGGAAGACGACAACGGCATGGGCGTGTTCGAATGCCATATCCATGGCGCGGGCATTCACGCCAGCGCTCGCCTGAACGTGTTCCGCCCGCCCAAGGCAGCTCAATATCTCGATCAATCCAAGGAGTCCAGTGATGACTGAATTCGTACTGGTCACCGGCTCCAGCCGTGGCATCGGCCGTGCCATTGCTTTGCGCCTGGCCCAGGCCGGGCATGACATCGTGGTCCACTGCCGCAGCGGCCGGGCCGAGGCCGACGCGGTCCAGGCCGAGATCGAGGCCCTGGGCCGGCTCGCCCGGGTCCTGCAATTCGATGTCGCCGACCGCGCCCGTTGCAAAGCCGTGCTGGAGGCCGATGTCGAGGCCCATGGCGCCTATTACGGCGTGGTGCTCAACGCCGGCCTGACCCGCGACGGTGCATTTCCCGCCCTGAGCGAAGAGGATTGGGACCAGGTCATGCGCACCAACCTCGACGGCTTCTACAACGTGCTGCACCCGGTGATGATGCCGATGATCCGCCGCCGCGCCGCCGGCCGGATTGTCTGCATCACCTCGGTGTCGGGCCTGATCGGCAATCGCGGGCAGGTCAACTACAGTGCGTCCAAGGCCGGCCTGATCGGTGCGGCAAAGGCATTGGCGATTGAGCTGGGCAAGCGCAAAATCACCGTCAACTGTGTCGCACCCGGCCTGATCGACACCGCCATGCTCGATGACCACGTGCCGGTGGAAGAACTGATGAAAATGATCCCCGCACAACGCCTGGGCACCCCGCAAGAGGTGGCTGGCGCGGTGAATTTCCTGATGTCGGCGGAAGCCGCGTACATCACCCGCCAGGTACTGGCCGTCAATGGAGGCCTGTGTTGATGAAGCGCGTCGTTGTCACCGGCATGGCCGGCATCACCTCCCTGGGTAACGACTGGGCAACCATCGCCGGGCACTTCAAGGCCAACCACAGCGGCATCCGGCGCATGCACGAGTGGGATCGGTTCACGGAGCTGAACACCCGGCTGGCCGGCCCCATCGATGACTTCAAGGTGCCGGCCCACTGGACCCGCAAACAGCTGCGCAGCATGGGGCGGGTGTCCCGGCTGGCGGTCGGCGCGGCCGAGCGGGCCCTGGCCGATGCCGGCCTGCTGGGTGACGAGTCAATCAAGGACGGGCGCATGGGCGTGGCCTGCGGCTCATCCACCGGCAGCACCGACGAGATCAAGGCCTTCGGCAACATGCTGCTCAACTCGGTGGCCGAAGGGCTCAACGCCAACTCCTACGTGCGCATGATGCCCCACACCACGGCGGCCAATATCAGCATCTTTTTCGGCCTTACCGGACGCCTGATTCCCACCTCGAGCGCCTGCACAAGCGGTAGCCAGGGCATCGGCTACGCCTATGAGGCGATCAAGTTCGGACGCTTGCCGTTGATGCTCGCTGGCGGTGCCGAAGAGCTGTGCCCGACCGAGGCCATGGTGTTCGACGCGCTCTACGCCACCAGCCTGAAAAACGATGCCCCGCAATCCAGCCCACGGCCTTACGACACTGCGCGCGACGGCCTGGTGATCGGTGAGGGCGGTGGCATGCTGGTACTCGAAGAGCTCGAGCATGCCTTGGCCCGTGGTGCGCATATCCACGCTGAAGTCGTCGGTTTTGGCAGCAACGCCGACGGTCAGCACACCACCCGTCCGGAACAGAGCACCATGCGCCGGGCGATGGAGCTGGCGCTGGAAGACGCCGGCCTGGAGCCTTCAGCCATCGGCTACGTCAACGGCCACGGCACCGCGACCGAACAGGGCGACATCGCCGAAACCCTGGCCACCAGCAGCCTGTTTGGCAGCCGCATGCCCATCAGCTCGCAAAAGAGCTTCCTGGGCCACACCCTGGGCGCCTGCGGTGCCCTGGAGTCCTGGTTCAGCATCGAAATGCTCAACAGCGACGAATACGCCCACACCTTCAACCTCGACCACGTCGACCCCCAGTGCGGCGCGCTGGACTACCTGCGTGGCGAGTTCCGGCAGATGTGCAATCAGTACGTGATGAACAACAACTTTGCCTTTGGTGGGGTAAACACTTCGTTGATATTCAAGCGCTGGGCCTAGGTACTGCGCCTAGAGTATGGGGTCGGTCTTGAGGGTGAGGAGGTCGACAAACGCCTTGGCCATCGGCGACTTCTGGTCTTTGCGCTGGACCAGCCACACCGCCGACATGGCCAGCGGATCGAGCAGCGGACGGTAGACCACGCCGTCGATGCGCATCCGCTGGTAGGACGCCGGCAATACCGAGACGCCCAGCCCCGCCGCCACGAGGCCGATGATGGTCATGGCCTCGCCGGCTTCCTGGGCAAAATGTGGGCTGAATCCGGCGTCGCGCGCCAGGCTCAACAACTGGGCGTACAGGCCGCTGCCATAGCTGCGCGGAAAGAACACGAACGGCTCATGGGCCAGCGCTGACAGAAACAGGCCGTCCTCACTGCCCACCGACAGCGGGTCCTTGGCGCTGAGCACCGCCACCAGCGGCTCGCGGGTCAGTTCGACCACGTCCAGCGAGTCCGGCAGCGGCAAAGGCCGCATGATGCCGACCTGGATCGATTCGTCCACCAGGGCATCGGCGACCTGGGTGCTGCTCATTTCCCGCAGGTTCAGGTGCACGGCCGGGAAGCGCTGGCGAAAGGCAAAAATGGCTTGGGGAATGGTGGAGTTGAACGGTGCCGATGAGGTGAAACCGATCTTCAGTTCGCCCAGTTCGCCGAGCTGGGCCCGACGCGCCACATCCGCCGCCTTGTCGACCTGGGCCAGCACCAGGCGAGCCTCTTCGAGAAACAGGCGGCCGGCCTCACTGAGCTCGACCCGACGATTGGTACGCTCGAACAGGCGCGCCCCGACTTCCTGTTCCAGCACCTGGATCTGCTGGCTCAGCGGCGGCTGGGAGATGCCCAACACCTGTGCCGCGCGGCCGAAATGCAGTTCTTCGGCGACGGCGATGAAGTAGCGCAGGTGGCGCAATTCCATGAAAACTCCATTAGGTCGTAAAACCTCTTAAACAGGTCGAACAATATATTGGATAGAAACATTAGCCGGCTATATGCTTTTTTCATTGCCTGCCCGGCCGTGCACTCCTGAGGTCCCCCGTGAAAACTGCTGTTGCGCCACTCGTCCATGATCTTCCGCCTGCCGCACAGGATAGTGGGGGGGCCCAACTGCAGGAGGTGTACATCGAAAAAGGTACGCCGATGTTCCTGCGCACGGTGCTGGCACTGTTCAGCGGCGGCTTCGCCACCTTTGCCCTGCTGTACTGCGTGCAGCCGATGATGCCGCTGTTCTCCCAAGAGTTCTCGATCAATGCCGCGCAGAGCAGCCTGATCCTCTCGGTGTCCACCGGCATGCTCGCCATCGGCCTGTTGATCACCGGTCCCCTTTCCGACCGCATCGGCCGTAAACCGGTGATGGTCGCGGCGCTGTTCGCCGCCGCGCTGTGCACCCTGGGCAGTGCCATGATGCCGACCTGGGAAGGCATCCTGCTGATGCGCGCGCTGACCGGCCTGGCCCTCAGCGGCCTGGCGGCGGTGGCCATGACCTACCTCAGTGAAGAGATCCATCCCCAGCACATCGGCCTGGCGATGGGCCTGTACATCGGCGGCAACGCCATTGGCGGCATGTGCGGCCGGCTGATTGTCGGGGTGCTGATCGACTTCGTCAGCTGGCACACGGCAATGCTGGTGATTGGCGGGCTGGCGCTGATCGCCGCGGCGGTGTTCTGGAAGATCCTCCCCGAATCGCGCAACTTCCGCGCACGCTCGCTGCACCCGCGCAGCCTGCTCGATGGCTTCATGCTGCATTTTCGCGATGCCGGCCTGCCGCTGCTGTTCCTCGAAGCCTTTGTGCTGATGGGCGCCTTCGTCACGCTGTTCAACTACATCGGCTATCGCCTGCTGGCCGCGCCGTACCACATGGACCAGGCCTTGGTCGGCCTGCTGTCGGTGGTGTACCTGTCGGGTATCTACAGTTCGGCGAAGATTGGCTCCCTGGCCGACCGCCTGGGCCGGCGCAAGGTGCTCTGGGGCACCATCGTGCTGATGCTTGGCGGTCTGGCCGTGACCATGCTCAGTCCCTTGCCGCTGGTGATCATCGGCATGCTGATCTTCACCTTTGGCTTCTTCGCCGCGCATTCGGTGGCCAGCAGTTGGATCGGCCGCCGCGCCACCAAGGCCAAGGGCCAGGCATCGTCGCTGTACCTGTTCAGCTACTACGCTGGCTCGAGCATCGCCGGCACCGCTGGCGGCGTGTTCTGGCACATGGCCGGCTGGAACGGCATCGGCCTGTTCATCGGCGGCCTGCTGTTGATTGCGCTGCTGGTAGCGTTGAAGCTGGCGAAGTTGCCGACCCTGGCCGAGAGCGCCAAACCCTGACGCAAAAAAGGGCCGCATGGCGGCCCTTGGGGAGAAACACGGTCTTAGTTGAGGATTTCCACCAGGTCGACATCGATCTCACGCTTGATCAGGCCCTTTTCCACTTCACCGGTCAGCTTGACCTTGGTTTTGTCGTTGAAGGCCACAGCCGGTAGATCTTCATCATCGATTTCAACGGTGACGGTACCGCTGGAATCCTTGAACTCGTACTTGTCGTCGTTGTTCAGCTTCTTCATCACAAAGCCCTGCAGGACGACAGGTGTGTCGTCCGCCGCTTCGTTGGCGGCGGCCACCGTGGTGACGGGCTCGGCGCCCGGCCCGGTGTAACCGGCAGCCAGGACCGCGGTGCTGAACAGGGGGGCAACGAGCAGAGCGAGGTAGCGTGCTTTCATGGTGATGACTCCATCTGGATTTCGATGGACCCAGCGTAAACAGGCTCGCTGAATTAAAACTTAATCTGCGCGCAAAAAAATGCCCGGCAAGCGCCGGGCGTTTTTTATCGGGTCACGATCACTCGTGATACTGCGCCGACAACTCGTGCACCGCACGCAGGAAGGCACCGGCGTGTTCCGGATCGACTTCCGGGGTGATGCCGTGGCCGAGGTTGAACACGTGGCCGCTGCCTTTGCCGTAGCTGGCGAGGATCCGCCCGACTTCGCTGCGAATGGCTTCAGGCTTGGCGTACAGGACGGTCGGGTCCATGTTGCCTTGCAGGGCCACCTTGCTGCCGACGCGGTCACGGGCGCTGCCGATGTCGCAGGTCCAGTCCAGGCCCAAGGCATCAGCGCCCGTGTCGGCGATGCTTTCCAGCCACAGGCCGCCGCTCTTGGTGAACAGGATCACCGGCACTTTACGGCCTTCGTGCTCACGGATCAGGCCGCTGACGATCTTGCGCATGTAGGCCAGGGAGAATTCCTGGTACGCCGCCGCCGAGAGGGCGCCGCCCCAGCTGTCGAAGATCTGCACCGCTTGCGCACCGGCCATGATCTGGCCGTTGAGGTAGCTGGTGACCGTCTGCGCGAGCTTGTCCAGCAGCAGGTGCAGGGCTTGCGGGTTGTCATAGAGCATGGTTTTAGTCTTGCGGTAGTCTTTCGACGAGCCGCCTTCAACCATGTAGGTCGCCAGGGTCCATGGGCTGCCGGCAAAGCCGATCAACGGCACGCGGCCGTTGAGCTCGCGACGGATGGTGCTGACCGCGTCCATCACGTAGCCGAGGTCTTTGTGCGGATCAGGAATCGGCAGGGCTTCGATGTCGGCCAGGGTGCTGACGACTTTCTTGAAGCGCGGACCTTCGCCGGTTTCGAAGTACAGGCCTTGGCCCATGGCATCGGGGATGGTCAGGATGTCGGAAAACAGGATCGCCGCGTCCAGTTGCGGATAGCGGTCGAGCGGCTGCATCGTGACTTCGCAAGCGAACTCCGGGTTCATGCACAGGCTCATGAAGTCGCCGGCCTTGGCGCGGCTGGCGCGGTATTCAGGCAGGTAGCGACCGGCCTGACGCATCATCCACACGGGCGTGACGTCTACGGGTTGCTTGAGCAGGGCGCGAAGGAAACGGTCGTTCTTCAGGGCAGTCATGTCGGCATCCGGAAAAAAAGTGCGGGCATTTTCTCAGAGCCGGACACAAAAGGCACGGATGCAGGTCAGCCTTTTGTCTATCGGGTCAATTTGTCGCGCTGAAATGCAGGCTTTGCAGCAGCACAAAACACTAATGAAATGGTTACCCCCACCGCCCCTTGCGATAGCTCACTAAGCTTTCGCAAGGGGCCCATCGGAGACCATTCTCATGAACAACGTAGCTATCGCCGCCATCGACCTGGGTAAAAACTCCTT